>JBIKVA010000194.1:0-5295 GCA_044357085.1 Steroidobacteraceae bacterium
CGACCCGCCGGCAACGTGACGGTGCCGATGGTGTCGCTCGCAGCCCCCGAGGTGCCGTCGCCACGCTGCCCGTCGGTGTTGTATCCCCAGCTCGCCAGCGAGCCGTTGCTGCGCCGCACGATGGTAAAACCCGCCGCAGCGACGCCCGGCTTGCCGAGTGCGATCTGCGCCGCCGCAACCGGCAGCGGGTTGATCGAACCCGGCGTCACACGCAAGGTGGCGACGTTGCTCGTGACGCTGCCCAAGGCGTTGCTGACGACCACGGAGAACTGGGCACCGTCATCCGCCGCGGCAGCGGCAGGCAAGCGCAGGATGCGCGTGGTCGCGCCGGCGACGCTGGCGCCGTTCCGGCGCCACTGGTACTGGACATTGCCGCCCGTCGCACTCACGGCGAGCGCCACCGGATCGCCCGCCACGACGGTCTGGGAGACGGGCTGTATGGTCAGCGCCGGCGTCGAGTTGACGGTCAGGGTCGCCGGCTTGCTGCCGACCACACCGCCCGGATTGCCGACCAGCGCCACGAACACGGCGCCGTCGTCGGCGGCCACCGTGGCGCTGATGGAGTAGCTCGCGGAAGTCGCGCCGGCGATCGGCTGCTCGTCACGCAGCCACTGGTACTGCAACTGCTCGCCGGTGGCCGTCACCGAGAACGTCACGGATCCGCCAACCGCGACCGCCTGCGCCACCGGGTCTGCGGTGACGGTGGGGCCGGGTTTGACCGTCAGCGTCGCCTCGGTGCTCGTCACCGAGCCTTGCGCATTGCTGATCTTCACCGAGAACTTCGCGCCGTTGTCGCCGTTGGTCAGGGCATCGGTGGTGTAGGTCTGTGCCGTGGCGCCGGCGATCGCCACGCCGTTGCGCAACCACTGGAAAGTGAAGGGCGGCTTGCCGGATGCGCCGAAGTCGAACTTGGCGACCTGCCCGACGAAAGCCGTCCGGTCCTTGGGCTGTTCGGAGATCTGGGGCGATTCGGACCCCGCGTTGGAGAGGCAGCTCGACAACAGCAGGCTGGTGGCAAGCAGCAACAGGGTGGCGAATGCCCTCAGGAACCGGGGCAGGCGAACGGGCGTGTGGCGCGGGTGCATCGCCCGGATTCTAGCCGAACCCCGGCTTCAGTGCGCCGAGCGCACCGATCGCAAACAGCAGGACCCAGAGCACGACCAGCGCCCACGTGGCCTTGCGCATCAGCAGCGCGAATTCGGCGTTGTCTGACGCCGTGGCGCGATCTTCGGCGATGGCCGGCAGCGCCGAACGGTAGGCTTCGCGGATGTAATGCCGCACGAAAATGCCGCACACCATCGCGCCAGCGAAGAGCAGCACCTTGGCGGCGAGCCAGGGCGCCGCATAGGGCGTGCCGGTGGCCAATGACCAAAGGGCAGTGCCCGCGAAGACGGCGATCAGCACGTAGCGGAAGCGCCAGTCCCAGCGGGCCAGCACGCTGCCCAGAGGGGTCTGCCTGCGCCAGTGGACGAGCCACATGAACCAGAACCACAGCGCCGAGCCGATCCACAGCAGCCACATCGACCACCCCGAAATTGGCACGAGGCCGAGCGTCGCTGCGAGCGAAAAGCCGAGCGGCACGGACATGATCATGGCGTTGCGCACATGCTGGTCGACATCGAGCAGGAAATCCCAGAGCCGCATGCGCTCGGCCGCAGGCAGTGTCGTGGTACGCGCGATGTAATGGGTGAGCGCGTTGATGACGAGCTCGCTGCCGAGCCAGTACCCCATGACGAGGACGTGGGCCCACTGAAGAAGTGCATAGGACATGGTGCGGTGCTAGGTTAACAACGCAGGTGTTTCCCCTGTGACCGCCCGGAGGCCAGTCGATGAGACCGCTGCTGCGTCGCCCGCTGCTTGCCAGGGCGCTGCTTGCCGTGCTGCCGCTGGCCGCACTGCTGCCACTGCTGCTGGTCCTGTGGCCGCGCCCTGCATGGACCGCCGAACCCAGCCTGCTGCGCGTCGCGCTCATCGTGCAGGACGCGGCCGCCAGCATGCGTTTCTACGAATTGCTGGGTTACCGCGCCGAGATGGACCAGACCAATCCGCGCAAGCCCGAGGGCAATTTCTTTCCGCTCAACGTGCCGGCGACGCAGACGCGGCTCGTGATCATGGCGAGCGCCGGTGGCGATGGCGGACGCATCGGTCTCGTGGAGTTCTCCGCGCCCTCGCCTGCCGACAACCGCCGCGACCCGGAGCGCACGGGCCGGGGTGACCCGGTGCTGGTGTTCGACGTCGCCGATGCCGAGGCGATCCATTTGCGACTGCGCGATGCCGGCGTGCGCATCCTCGAACCGCCGCAGGTCTATATCTCAAAGAAAACGGCGGCCGACGGCACGCCGATGCGCGGCCGCGTGTTCCACGTGCGCGACCCCGACGGCTATCTCGTCGAACTGCTCGAGGCCCCGAAGCCCGCGCGCTGAAGTCGGTCAGGCCTGATCGAGCGCCGCGCGCCTGCCCGTCCCGGGCGGCAGGCAGGTGAAGGTGATCGGTTGCGAGGCGCTGGCGAGTTCGCGCAGTTGCGCGTCGCTGCGGGTGCCGCCGCCGCGCATTGTCCAGGAACCGTCCGCCTGCAACAGCGCGCTGTAGGCGCTGCCGTTGACGGTGACCCGCGCCACGAGGTCGCAGGCACGGCGCGGCGTGCTCACTTGCGCCTGCTCGCGCAGCAGGGTGAGCCTGTTTTCCACCGCGCTGTCGGCACCGGGTCGCCACGTGACCTGCTGTCCCACGACCGGCAACAAGTCGGAATCGAAGGCGAGCACGAACGCGATGACCTGACGGCGCGTGTCCGCCGCGGGGGGCGGAAACAGGAACACCGGGTCGCGGAAGAAGTTGTCGAGGGTATCGACCGCACCGTCATGACTGAAGCCGAAACCGCGGATCTGCGCGCCGGTGCCGGTGCTGCCGTCGGCGCTGAAGCCGAACATGCCCGCTTTCGTGTACATGTTGCGCAGCTGCGGGATCTTGAAGTTCTCGGTGATCCGGCCGCCCTCGAAGGTCATCAGGCCGTTGGTGCCGAACTGGCCGGCGGCCGGCCGCAACCGATGGCAGTTGTCGCAGGACCCGAGCAGTGTGATCGGGAAATTCATGTAGATGTCACGGCCGGCCGATTCGGCGGCGGTCAGGGAGTTGTCGAGCGCACGCACCGGGTTCGGCGGCATGGCAAGTTGCATCGCGAAATCGGTGAACGCCTGCATCTGCGCGGCGCCGAGCGGTGCCTCGCGGCCGAGCAGCGAGACGAACGCGGGGTTGAATTCCTTGAAGGCGGCATCCTCGAGCGTCTCGGTCTGGCCGCGCACCACATCGCGCGTGGTGCCGGTACGGTCGCCCCGCCAGTGCATGGGCCCGTTGCCCTTCATGCCGCGCAGCGTCTGCGTGGTCATCGGTCCTTTCAGCGGATGGAAGCGCGGCGTGGTGCGCGGACTGAGCGGCAGATAGGCGTTGGGATTGAGCTGCGTCCGGTCATCGGGATTGCCCAGATCCCAGGCGAGCTGGTCCATGTCGCCGAAAACGTGGCAACTGGCACAGGACACCGTACCGTTCGCCGAACTCAGGCTGGCGTCGTACAGCACCCGCCGACCGTCGCGGATGGCCGCGCTCTCGGGCGAGAACAGGTTGCGCGTGACGAGCAGTGAACGGTTGGACGTATCGACGACGCTCACGGTGTGCGCGATGCGCGAATAGACGTACAGCCGGTTGCCCGACGCATTGAGGGCGAGACCGGCGGGCCCCGCCGGCACGTCGATCTGCCGCCCTGCCTCGGGCGAGTAACTGCCCGCGGCCAGCGACGCGGCAGGCAGCGCGGCCACTTTTGCCGAGCCGAAGGCCGCCGTGTAGAGCGTGTCGCCGCTGGCGTTGAACACCATGGCGGTCGGCTGCGAGAGCGACCTTGCCTTGTCGGCGGCAGGGACGCTCGCGCCCTGCGGCAGCGAGAAGTCGACGTGCGGATTGAGATGCACGGCACGCACCGCGCCGGAGGACGGCGTGACCAAAGAAATACGGCTCTCGGCAATGCGGCCGCGCACGCTGCCGTTGCCGCGCCGTCCGGAGCCCTCGAAACGCACCTCGTTGAAGGCTTCGGTGTTGCTGACGAAGAGCCGGCCATCAGCCGGGCTCACCGCCATGTTGAAGAGCGTGGTGCCGACGCCCGAAAACCGAGCCGCGATCGACGGCGAGCCCGCCGTGGCGTCGAGGGCGAAGACGTCCTCGTCGGGCAGGGTGAACTTCACCCGGTTCGACCAGTCGGTGCGCGCCTCGTCGCGCCAGGCGGTGCCGTCGTAACGCACGATGAGTCCCGTCGCCGGCGCCTGCACGCCGTCCGCGCTCGTGCCGAGTCCGGGCTTCGGCGTATTGAGCGCATCGCGATGCAACACCGTGGTGCGGTTGCCGGACATGAACGCCGCGGCGTACACGGTGCGGCCATCGTTGCTCACGGCCAGCGCACGCGGAACGTCTGCGGGCAAGGTGACTATGGCGAGCGGCTTGCCGTTCAGCGACTCGTCGAGTTGCGCCGCATCGAACACCCAGACGTCGGCGCGGCCGGTGCCGGCGGTCGTCAGCGAGGCCGAGGTGAAACCCGGCCGGTTCTGACCGCGGTTGGCCGCCGTCACGAATGCGCGCTCGCGGTTCGTGCCTGCGAACACGATGTCGCGCGGCTCGTCGCCGACCAGCAGCGTCCGCAGCACCCGCGGCGTCCCGTCGAGCCGCACCACGCTGACCGAATCCGACAGATGGTTCACCACCCAGACCTCGTTCGCGTTGCGTTCGGCAACGGCGACGGGCTCGAGGCCCACGCTGACGCTACTCGCGAGGCGCAGGGTGTCACCCTCGATCGAATAGATCTCGAGGCAGCCCGCGGGCGCGTTGGCGACGTAGAGCCGTTGTCCGTCGGCCGACAGGGCAAGCGGACGGACCGGACCGCTCTCGAAGACCGTCACGCTGCCGGGCGCGGTGTCGGCCGTCGTGGTGTCCACCGACGAACCGCACTGCAGCACGGGGCGTTGCAGCGTGGCACCAAGGCTGGTCTCGACGGGCGACTGTGTGACGGTGGGTGCCGACGGTGTCGTTGCGGCCGGTGCCGTGCTGCCGCCGGAGCCGCTGCCGCCACCACCGCCACAGGCGGAAAGCAGCAGCATCGCCGCGACCGCGAGGCCCCGGGACGTGGAATCGCTGACGATCGAGTACATGCCGGCCAAAGTATCCCGCGCGACCCGAAAGCGGCAAGCACGCAGGCCGGAATGCCGGCGCTGTCCGCAGGGCGGCAGGCTGGCCGCCCCCATGGCGAACGCCCGCGCG
>JBIKVA010000146.1:0-7161 GCA_044357085.1 Steroidobacteraceae bacterium
TGCGCGCCGGGCTGCCGGTGACCGTGCCGGGTCTCACCGTGGCGCGTTTCTGCTCGTCGGGGCTGCAGGCCATCGCGATCGCGGCGCAGCGGGTGCTCGCGGATGAGGGCGACGTTTACGTCGCCGGAGGTCTCGAGTCGATTTCCTGCGTGCAGGGCGAGGCCAACCGCCACATGCAGACCGAGGCCTGGCTGCTGAAGAACAAGCCGTCGGTGTACCACAACATGCTCCAGACCGCGGAGACCGTCGCTGCGCGCTACGGCATCTCGCGCGAGCGTCAGGACGAATACGGCGCCCGCAGCCAGCAGCGGGCCTGTGCGGCGCGTGCCGCGGGCCACTTCGATGCCGAGATCGCACCGATCACGGTGCGCATGGCCGGTGTCGATCAGGCCGCTGGCGGCAAGCTCTACACCCGCGAGGTGACGCTGGCGCAGGACGAGGGACTGCGCGAGGGTACGACCGTCGAGGCGATCGCGAAGATCAAGTCGGCAACGTCCGGCGGTTCGGTGGCGGCTGGCAACGCCAGCCAGTTCTCCGACGGCGCCGGCGCCTGTGTGGTGATGAGCGCAGCCGAGGCTGCCCGTGTCGGGGCGAAGCCGCTCGGCATCTTCCGCGGTTTTGCGGTCGCCGGTTGCGAGCCCGACGAGATGGGCATCGGTCCGGTGTTCGCCGTGCCGAAACTGCTCAAGCGCTGCGGCGTCGGCATCGAGGATGTCGGGCTGTGGGAACTCAACGAGGCGTTTGCGGTGCAGGTGATCTACTGCCGCGACAAACTCGGAATCCCGGACGATCGCCTGAACATCGACGGCGGTGCGATCGCCATCGGACACCCGTACGGCATGAGCGGACAGCGTCTCGTCGGCCATGCGTTGCTTGCCGGCAAGCGCCTCGGCGTGAAGTACGTGGTCACCACCATGTGCGTTGCGGGCGGCATCGGCGCCGCGGGCCTGTTCGAGGTCGTCTGATGCGGCGCATGCTGGCGGCGTTGCTTGCGGCGCTGCTGGCTGCGGTCGCGATCCGCCCCGCCATGGCCATCGAGACTCCCGAATATCGTGTGCTCGAGCGCGACGGCGCCTACGAGTTGCGTGAGTACTCGCCCTACCTGATCGCGGAGACCGCGGTGGATGCCGGGTTCATGAATGCCGGCAATGTCGCCTTCGGGCGTCTGTTCCGCTACATCAGCGGCGCGAACGCGAGCCGGACCGAGATCGCCATGACTGCACCGGTGGAGCAGGCGAGCGAGGCACGGGGCGAGAAGATCGCGATGACCGCACCGGTGGAACAGGCGAACGTCGATGGCGTCTATCGCGTCGGTTTCGTGGTACCGCGCAAGTTCACCCGCGATACCGTACCGAAGCCGACCGACCCGCGGGTCGGCATCCGCGAGGTGCCGGCGCGCACGGTGGCGGTGTGGCGCTACTCGGGTCGCTGGACCGAGGAGAATTTCCGCGAGCACGATCGGGAACTGCGGGCGCTGCTCGCCGGCAAGGGCCTGCGTCCGCTGCCCGGCGACAGCGCGATCATCGCCCGCTATGACGCGCCCTTCATTCCCTGGTTCATGCGTCGTAACGAAGTACTCATTCCGCTCGTCACAACGGGAACCAAGCAATGAAAGAAGATCTGCTGAGCCTGCGTCCGCTGTCCTCGCTCGATCGCCGTGGCTTCGTGACCACAGCCCTCGTCGGCGGATTCGCTGCTGCCACCCTGCCGGTGAGCGCTTCGACCATCGTCACCGGCAGCGAGGGGCTCGTTGCGGGCGAGACGAAGATTCCCGTGTCCGACGGCGCGATCCCGGCCTATTTCGCCCGGCCTGCGCAGGGGCAGCGCCTGCCGGTGGTGCTGGTGATCCAGGAAATCTTTGGCGTGCACGAGCACATCCGCGACGTCTGTCGTCGCTTCGCCCGGCGCGGTGCGCTGGCGGTGGCGCCGGAGATGTTCGCGAGGCAGGGCAACCCGGCGACCGTGACCGACATGCAGGTGCTGATGCGGGACATCGTCGCCAGGGTGCCGGATGCGCAGGTGATGTCCGATCTCGATGCCACCGTGAAATGGGCGCGCGGCGAGCGCGGCACCGGCAAGGTCGGCATCACCGGTTTTTGCTGGGGCGGACGCATCACGTGGCTGTACGCGGCGCACTCGCCGGAAGTCGCCGCGGGAGTCGCCTGGTACGGACGTCTCGTCGGCCAGCCCAGCGAATTGCAGCCGCTGCATCCGGTGGACCTCGCGGCGAAGCTGCGGGCGCCGGTACTCGGTCTCTACGCCGGCCGTGACGGCGGTATCCCGCTCGACAGCGTCGAGAAGATGCGGGCCGCGCTCGCTGCACCCGGGGTGTCGAAGCCCGCCACCGAATCGGGTATCACGGTCTATCCGGAGGCGCAGCACGGTTTCTACGCCGACTATCGGGCTTCGTACCGCCGCGAGGATGCTGAGCCGGCGTTCCGCAGCGCCATCGACTGGTTCGTGAAGCATGGAGTCACGCTGGCGGAGTCAGCGGGCTGAGTCGGCCCGCGTGACCGGTCGAACCGCGTGCTGCTGCGCCTCGAACGGGTTTCGCTCGCTTTCGGATCGCGACCGCTGCTCGATCACGTCGACCTGCAGGTCGCCGAGGGCGAACGCGTCTGCCTGATCGGCCGCAACGGCGAAGGCAAGTCCTCGCTGCTGCGTCTCGTGGCCGGTCGTGCCGTCGCCGACGACGGTGAGGTGTGGGTGAAGCCGGGTGCCCGCATCGCCTTGCTGGCGCAGGACCTCGACGAGGCCTCCGAGGCCACCGTTCTCGAAACGATCCGTGGCGGCGTTCCGGTCGGACTCGAGACCTGGGAGATCGGCCACCGGGTCGACACCATCTGTTCCCGACTCGGCTTGGACCCCGCGGCCAAGGTCGCCGTGCTCTCGGGCGGCTGGCGACGCCGTGTGCTGCTCGGTCGCGCGCTGGTCGCCGAACCCGACGTGCTGCTGCTCGACGAGCCGACCAACCACCTCGACATCGAGGCCATCGAGTGGCTCGAAGAAATGATGGCCGCCTTTCGCGGCGCCTTGCTGTTCGTGACCCACGATCGGGCGTTCGTCAACCGGCTCGCGACACGCATCGTCGAACTCGATCGCGGGCGGCTCTCGTCGTGGCCAGGCAATTACGAGGACTATGTCGCACGCAAGGCCTTGCAGCTCGAGATCGAAGCCAAGGCCAATGCCGAGTTCGACCGCAAGCTGGCGCAGGAGGAAGTCTGGATCCGCAAGGGGGTAGAGGCGCGTCGAACCCGCAACGAAGGCCGTGTGCGTGCCCTGCAGGCCATGCGTCGCGAGCGGCAGGCGCGGCGCGAACGTGTCGGCGCGGCCGAGTTTGCCGTCGGCGAAGCGGGTGAATCCGGCAAGCGCGTGTTCGAGGCGCAGGCAGCCTCCGTGCGCTTCGGTGAACGCACGATCATCCGCGACCTCACCACGCGCATCATGCGCGGCGACCGCGTCGGCATCGTCGGGCCCAACGGCGCCGGCAAGAGCACGCTCATCAAGTTGCTGCTCGGCGAGATCGAACCGGCGAGCGGCACGGTGATCCGCGGTTCGCGCCTCGAGATCGCCTACTACGACCAGCAGCGCGAGCAGCTCGACCTCGACGCGTCGGTTGCCGACAACGTCAACGGCGGCAACACCTTCGTGCCGATCGGCGGCGAGAATCGCCATATCTCCGGATACCTGCGCGACTTCCTGTTCCGTCCCGACCAGCTGCTGACACCCGCGAGTGCGCTGTCCGGCGGCGAGCGCAACCGCTTGCTGCTGGCGCGCCTGTTCGCGCGACCCGCGAATCTGCTCGTCATGGACGAACCCACCAACGATCTCGACATCGACACCCTCGAATTGCTCGAGGAGCGGATCGCGGGTTTCGAAGGCACCCTCCTGCTCGTCAGTCACGATCGCGCTTTCCTTGATCGGGTGGTGACGAGCCTGCTCGTGCTCGAGGGCGATGGCGGCGTCCGCGAATTCATCGGCGGGTGGAGCGACTGGCGTGCGTGGCGAGACGCCCGCGATGCCGAGCGGCGACGCGAATCGGCAGCTCGTACCGCAGCGGCCGAAGTGCGACGCGAACCGGGGCAGGCTGCATCACCATCGCGCCGGCGTCTGTCCTTCAACGAGCAGCGCGAATTCGATGCGCTGCCTGCGCGCATCGAACAGCTCGAAGCGCGCAAGACCGAGCTCGATGTACTGGTGGCCGATGGCGCGTTCTACGCGCGGCCGCATGCCGAGGTGCGCGAGACGCTGACGCTGCTGCGCTCGCTCGAAGAAGAGATCGAGGCGGCCTACTCGCGCTGGCAGGAGCTCGAGTCGCGTCGGTGAATGACGACGGCTGCCTTGGCGGCACCCGCGCAGGCATTCCATGGTATCGGTGTCAATCCGTGGTATAAGGTGCCCCCGCTTCGCGGCGTCAAGTCAAGACCCCCACCTTAATTCATGCAATTTTCCGAACTCGGGCTAGCGCCCGGCTTGCTGCGTGCCGTCGCCGAAAAGGGCTACGAAACACCCACTCCCATCCAGGCCAAGGCCATTCCTGCCGTACTTGCAGGCCGCGACGTCCTCGCCGGCGCGCAGACCGGTACCGGCAAAACCGCAGGCTTTGTGCTGCCGCTCCTCCAGCAACTCGGTGAGGCGAGCGGTCGTCTGCCGCGCGTGCTGGTGCTGAGCCCGACGCGCGAACTCGCCGCACAGATTGCCGAAAACGCGCGCGCTTATGGCCGGTACACCAATCTGCGCACCGTGGTCATCTTTGGTGGTGTCAGCGAGCGCCCGCAGATGGACGCGCTGCGTCATGGCTGCGACCTGCTCGTGGCGACGCCGGGGCGCCTGCTCGATCTGGTCGAGCAACGCGTACTCGATCTGTCGGCGGTGCGGCACCTCGTGCTCGACGAGGCGGACCGCATGCTCGACATGGGTTTCATCCACGCCATCCGCCGCATTCTCGGTTTGTTGCCGTCGACGCGGCAGAACCTGATGTTTTCCGCGACCTACCCCGATGCGATCCGCGAACTCGCGGCGCGCATGCTGCGCAATCCGGTGGAGGTCGAGGTGGCGCCCCGCAACACGACTGCCGAGCGCGTGGCCCAGGTCGCGTTCCGCGTGCCCAAGGAAGAGAAGCGCCACCTGCTCGTTCATCTGTTCCGTAACGGCGCCACCGACGAGGGTCCGTGGTTCCAGGCGCTGGTCTTCACCCGCACCAAGCACGGTGCGAACCGGCTGGCCACGCAGCTCGAGGCCGCAGGCATCCGTGCCGCGGCGATCCATGGCAACAAGAGCCAGGCGGCAAGGGTGCGTGCACTCGAGGACTTCAAGGCGGGTCGGGTCGCAGCGCTGGTCGCCACCGAAGTGGCTTCGCGCGGCATCGACATCAAAGAATTGCCGCAAGTCGTGAACTACGAATTGCCGAACGTCCCGGAGGACTACGTGCACCGCATCGGTCGTACCGCGCGCGCCGGTGCCACCGGACGGGCGGTGAGCCTGGTCTCGTCTGACGAGGCCGGCCTGCTGCGGGATATCGAGCGCACCATGCGCCAGCCCGTGCCGGTGTTGCCGACGCCGGCTTTCGAGGTGACCGAGGTCAGCCGCCCGAGCGTTTCGCCGCCCAGCCGAGCTTCAGCAGCTCCGCCAAGAGCAGGTCGCGGTGGTCGCCCTGGATCTCGATCACGCCGTTTCGAACCGTCCCGCCGCAACCGCAGCGCTTCTTGAACTGCTTGGCGAGATCTTCGAGGGCCGTGGGTGACAGCGGCAGTCCGGTGATCACCGTGACGCCCTTGCCGCCGCGGCCCTGAGTCTCGCGACCGACCCGAACCACCGCGTCCTTGCCGCCCTTTAGGGGCGCGACCAGCCCGCCCGAGAGCGCCTTGCGCTTCGCATCGATGTTCATGGCGCGGAGTCTAGGGCAACTGCCGCCGGTCTAGAATGCCGGCATGAGCACACTCATGCCCCGCGCTGGCCGCGGTCTTCTGCGCGCTTCGTTCGCGATCCTCGTGTGCGCGGCTGCATTCTCAGTCTCGCGCGTCGCTTCGGCGCAGCCCGCCGCCGACCTCGAGGCCGAATTCCGAGAACTCGTCGAGTTGCTGCCCGGGCGCTACTCGGGCGAGATCGCCGATCCGACCGACCCGACCGGCCAGCGGCGTACGCCCCTGCATCACAAGATCGTCCGCATCGAATTGCCGGCCTTCGGCGAGTACGTCTTCCACCACCAGATCTCGCGCGACGCCCTCGACTCGCCGCAGCCCTGGCAGCAAAAGCTCTACGTGTTCGACCGCGATCGCGGACGCAAGCTCAACACGATGCGCTCGTTCATCATCCCGAACGGTGTCGGACTGGCGAATTTCGAAGCCGATCCCGTGAGGCTGGGGCGGCTGGCTGTCATGGCATCGCCGGTCGCGGCGGGCTTTCAGGGCTTCCCGTCGGGCTGCGAGATCCGCTGGAGCCGCGAGTCCGCCGGGACTTACGTCGCACGGGTGCGGCGACCGGATTGCAGTTACGACAGCCCGGCATTCAAGCAAAGAATTTCGCCCGAGTTGACCTACCGCGTGACGCGCGATGCCTTTGGCATCGAGGATGTGCTGTACGGCGCTGACGGCAAGTCGCTGTTCCCGGCCAGCGGTCTGCTCGTCGTGCGCCGTCTGCCTTCCGGGATGGCGGGCGTGCTTGCGGCGTCCACACCCGCCGAGTGGCGACGGCCCGATCCCGAGCGGACGCTCTACATGGATCTCGGCGGCGGTCGCGTGGTCTTCGAACTCGCACCAACGTTTGCGCCGCGCCACGTCGCCAATCTTCGGGCCCTGAGCAGATCCGGATGGTTCGACGGCCTCAGCATAAACCGCGTGCAGGACAACTTCGTCACGCAGTGGGGCGATGCCGATGGCAAAAAACCCATCGTTGGGGCGGCATCGCGTCTGCCGCCCGAGTTCGAGCGCGACTGGGCGCCGGAACTCGGCTTCGTACGCTTGCCCGACGGTGACGTGTTCGCCTCCGAGGCGGGTTTCGTCGATGGCTTTCACGTGGCGGGCGATCGCAGCACCGGCCGCATCTGGATGGCGCACTGCTACGGCACCCTCGGCGTCGGTCGCGACACCGCCACCGATTCCGGCAGCGGTGCCGAACTCTACGTGGTGATCGGCCATGCGCCACGCCAACTCGACCGCAACA
>JBIKVA010000147.1:0-7159 GCA_044357085.1 Steroidobacteraceae bacterium
GGCGCATGCGCGAGGCGGTACCGATCGCGTGGGCAGGGGTCGAAAACGGCGAGCGATCGATGGCGCGTGGTATCCACGGCGGTGCGTTTCGCACGAACCCTCGCACAGCGAGACTCGCGGAGCGGCAGACACGCAAGGGGGTGGGATACCTCGGGTTGCCGTCCATGTGGGATCTGTCTGCCACGCAGCGGTCCGAGTTCTCGCCTCCGCTGGTTGCGGTGAGGGTGGCTTTGCGCGAAGACCGTCGTCGCGGCGCCGCAGCGACGCTCGGGTTCGGTGCCATGGAGGATCTCGAAGGCGCCAACCACCCGCTCGGGTCCGCGAGTCGTCTGCCCATGATGGTTGAGGCAGCGGCCACCACGTCGTTTGCGAGACCGGTGCCGCGCGCCGACGGCGCCCAAGAGGCCCCAAGTCTGTACAGCCCGTACTGGCGACCGCGTCTGGCGAATCTTCCGACGGCCATGCGTCTCGGCGTTGCGGCGCTCGACGGTGATCCAATGTGGCTTGCCGGAGTGCCGCGTTGAGCCGCAATTTCACTGGGGGGCAGGCGCTGGTCGAGGCACTCGCAGCGCTGCTGTTTCTCACGCCGTTGCTGCTGTGCGCGGTCTATCTCGCCGACTTGTATCGCACCGCGTACTCCGCGTCGTTACTGGCACGGGAGCACGCCATCGCCGCCATGCACCAGCCTGCTGGCGAGTTCGACAACACGCTGGCCGGTAAATTGGACAATCTCTCCGGGTCGTTGTCCGGAGAGGACTCCCGAAGCCTGGAGTCGCTCTTCGAGCCGATCTCTCCCCACGGGGCGACCGCTGTGGTTGAAGCAACGGCACAAGCGCTGCTCGTTCCGGCGCTCACCGCCGGAAAAGGCGCATTCGACTGGCCTGCCTGGCGCGGCCACAAGGTCGTCGTCACCAGTCGTGCAGATCCTGACACGACGCTGGACCTTCCCCTGAATCTGTCGATCGTGCTGCGCGAGGAGCTCAGTTTTTTCGGCGCATACGGCGCTGCTAGTAGCCCGCAACACGTCGCCGCGCGGACCGCCGCCTTGAGCATGGCTGGCTCCCTCGACGAGACCAAGCGGCTTCTCGAGCCGCTGGCCGGTGCCGCGAGCGTCATCGAGCCGTCCCTTGATCGACTCTGCGTGGGACGGATCGGACCGGACATCGTTCCCGAAGATCGTCTGCCACCAAACATCTCCCGTACGTCAGACCTGAGGAGCACACCATGTTGAACAACAAGCGATTCATTTTCCGGATGGCCACCATATCGCTCGAGGCTATGCTGCTCTTGGCGACTCCAGCCTTTGCAGTTTCTCCTGGATCGATTCCTGACTCGGAGCCGATGCGTGTCCGGGTCAACGGTATCGCCCTCGATGTCCGCTCGAAACTCGTACCGCTGCCGCCGGAGTCGTTGGCTAATGCGATCCTGGCGGCATGGCGGGACGCAGGGACTGCGGGGCTGCGGTTCAATCCCGCGGCGGGCCGTACAGTTCTCGGCCGCCAGTCCGGACCGGTCCATGAGACCGTGACATTGCTCGATACCCCGGATCCGGATCGCACTGCGGTGGTCCATGCCACCCAGGACCTGAGTCAAGGCGTCGCCCGATTGCCGTCATTGCCGTTCGTCTTGCCGCGCGGCATGCGGGTCGTCGAAGCGATAGAGCAACTCGAACGAAATATTCCGAACACCACCTTCCGCCTCGAAAGCTCGCTGAACAAGCTCGAGGCGATCGAGCGCGTGCGGCTTGCGCTGCTCGAGTCGCGCTGGTCGATAACGGCGCGGATGGTCAGCGTCGACCGCACCTGCATGATAGAGGCCGAGCGCGGTACCCAGAAAGTCATGGTTCTGGCCATCGAGGGCGACTCGAAGAATCGCCTCGTCGTAGAGGTGACCGGTCGTGCGTCGTGAGTCAGGGCAAGCGATGGTGGAGGTCGCCGTGATCACCCTGTTGCTGACGCTTGCGCTCTGCAGTCCCTGGGTCGACGGGCGCTCACCTGCGAGCCTGCTGCTTTCAACCATCGCTTCGTTGTCGGCTGCGCACGTCGACTGGCTGAAAGTTCTCTGAGTCTCCTTGCTCGTCCGCTCCAACGGTTCAGGAGTCCTCGTCCATGAAGCTTCCACATTCCTCTGTCTGGATTGGTGCTGCGGCGCTGCTGTCAGGAGCGCTGGCGTTCTATGCCGCACAACGCTACCTTGCCGACACTTCGGCTGAAGTCGAGCGCGCCTGGCAGGCGCGCTATGCCCCGCGCGAAGTGCTTGTCGCCGCCCGCAATCTGGAGGCCGGCCGACCCCTGAGCGTCGCTGACCTTGCGCGTCGAGCGGTGCCATCGGCATTCGTCCCCGGCGGTGCGTTTGAGCCCGAGCGCCTGCAGGATCTCGTCGGCAAACCGCTGCTGTTGCCACTGCGCGCGGGTGATGCCGTAGTCGAATCGCAACTGGCGGGCGATAACGAGACGGCACTTGCGGCGCGCCTTCGCGAAGGTGCCCGCGCGGTGACGGTACCCGTCGACGAGGTGAGTTCGCAGGCGGGTCTGGTGCGACCGGGTGACCGTGTCGATCTCATGCTCGCCGAGGAGATCGCCGAGGGCAACGAGCGCTGCGTGCGGGTTCGCCCCTTGCTTGAGGCTCTGTCCGTGCTCGCTACCGGCCAGGTACAGGGTGATTCAACCCGTGGCGCCGAGGCGTTGCTGCGTCGAGGTATCGATACGTCCAATTACTCGACCATCACCTTGGATGTTACGCCCGAGCAGGCCCAGCAACTGGCGTTGGCGCTACGCATGGGCGAACTGATTCCTTTGTTGCGGGGAGACTCGGATCAGTCGCCCATCAAACTGGTCGAGCGGACAGCTGGCCACCCCACGTGTACACCCACCGCCCCGACGGCGACCACTCCCAAAAGCCGGCTGGCGAGTCGAGGACGAGATATCGAATTGCTCGTCGGCGGAGATGCTGCCGCGCAGCGTTCGAGGCTTCGAGTACCGTTGCTCGATTCCCGCAAGACCAAGGGTGCCCAGTCGTGATGCGCCTGACCAAGCGTCTGCGCGCGGCGCTGCTCGCGCTTGCATTCCCTATTCTGGTCCCTTTGCAGGGCGCTGCCGAGACGGCGGTCGAACTGCCGGCCCGCCTGGAGCTTTTCGTCGGCGACAGCCAGGTGCTGCAGGCGAGTACGACCCGTATCGCGGTGGGCAACGGCAAGGTGGTATCCGCCTCGCCAGTCAACTCGGAACAGGTCGTACTGATCGGTCAATCGGTCGGCGAGAGCGTGGTGCAGTTCTGGCTGGCGGACGGTCGGCAGCACCGCATGACCATCACGGTTGGGCTCACGGATATAGACGCCTTGCGGGCGACGGTAGAAGACATGCTTACCGGTGTCGCTGGCGTCACGGCGCGCGTTGTTGGTCGACGGATCCTTCTCGAGGGTGAGGCGGCGGATGCCAGGGCGAGGGAGAGGGCTGCTGCGATTGCGGCTCTCTATCCACAATCTGTCGTCGACTTTGTCGGCAAGGTTGGCTGGGAGACGATGGTCCATGTTGACGTCCGCATCGTCGAGTTCCGGCGCGGTCAGTTGCGCGAGCTCGGCATCCGCTGGCGCGACGATGCACCGGGGCCTAGTGCCGGGGTTATCGCCGACTTCGTCACCAATGATCGATTCCGCGTCAGGCTGGAGGGTGATCGGATCGACGAGTCCGCCTTCGATCCGGTGCCGGGCCATACCTCGGCGAAAGCGTACCTCGGGATCTCCAGTATTCTCGAATCCCGACTGCGGGCACTGGAGACGGCAGGCGAAGCATCCTTCGTCGCCGAGCCGCGCCTGAGCTGTCGCAGTGGTGGCACCGCCCGCTTCGTCGCCGGCGGCGAGATTCCGATTCCGGTCGTCAACAGCGTCGGTGCCACCGACGTCGAGTTTCGTGAGTACGGGGTCATCCTCGAAGTCAAACCGGTTGTCGATGCCAACGATGGCGTTTCGATGCGTGTCGAGACGGAACTCAGTCAGGTCGATAACGCGCAGCGGGTCGCAGGAATACCCGGTCTCCTCAAACGTCGTTCCGTGACCGACCTCAACGTGCAGACCGGCGAGACGGTCGTCATCGCCGGCCTGATCCAGCAGCAGCAGGGTACGGATGTCGGGGGAGTGCCCGGATTATCGCGATTGCCGGTCGCCGGGCGCCTGTTCGGTGTTCGTGGCAAACGCTCCGAGGATTCCGAAGTCGTGATTTTCCTCACTCCGCGGGTCGCGCGTAATGGTGATTCCCCGTTAGGCGCGAGCGAGAGGTTGCAGCGTGAGTTGGACAATTTCGAGGGACGCCGCGATCTGCCCGCGGGACAGTTCCGGGGAATCTCGCCGCGACCAGCTTGGCCGCCAGTGGGCGATGCCGAGCGTCCCGTCCGCGCACGCAAGACTTACTGACCTGCGAACGTCGACATCGGGGTGTCGCCATGCAACTTCAAATCTCCAACAAGTCGCGCGGTACCGAGTGCCTGCCGCTCGCTCCCGGGGTGCACTGGGTCGGACGCGGTGCGGAGTGTTCCGTGAAGATCGAGAGTACCGGGATCGGCTCGAAGCATGCACGCCTCGACCTCGCGTCGGACGGCAAGTTCGGTATCGTCGATCTCGGCTGTCCGGCAGGTACCCGCGTCAACGGCGAACGCGTAGTGACCGCAGGACCCCTTTGTGAACGCGATGTCGTGACCTTTGGCGATACCGATATCCGCATCCTGCCGAGGGTAGCGCCGACTGACCGCGCCACGCCGGGGCGCGGGTCTGGGGAGGGTGCTTTGCCGTCAGGTCGGACCACATCGACACGGGTCGCGATGGTCAGCGAGGCCGACTCGCAGCATGAGGTGCAGCGTCTGCTCGAAGCGGCGAGGAGGCTGCATGAACGACTGCTGACCGAACTCGACCTGCGTCGGCAGGACGTCGCAAGTATGGCTGATGCAGCGTTGCGGGAACTGGCGACCCGGATACTGGAGCCGCTGGTTGATGCCGAAGCCGCCGGAGCTGGCGTGTCCGGTGACGAGCTGCTGCGACTTGTTCTCGATGAGGCCTTGGGGCTGGGGCCGCTCGAAACGCTGTTGGCCGACGAGGGTATCCGCGAAGTGATGGTGAATGGTCCCGACATCATTTTCGTGGAAAGAGGCGGGCGACTCGAGCGCTCAAGCACGCGGTTCAGCGGAGAAGTTGCGCTGCGAGGGATAGTCGAGCGCATCGTCAGTCCGCTGGGGCGCCGGATAGATGAAGCATCGCCCATGGTCGATGCGCGTTTGCCTGACGGATCACGCGTCAACGTTGTCATTCCGCCGCTCACGGTACACGGGACGGCGGTGACCATCCGCCGCTTTGGGCGCCGACGGATCACGGCGCAGGATCTGCTGCGCCTCGGGAGTCTCGATGATCGAATGCTGCGCTTCCTTGAGGTCTGCGTCCGCTTTCGCCGGAATGTACTCGTTTCGGGCGGGACAGGCTCAGGCAAGACGACCCTGCTCAATGTTCTTTCGAGCCTGATCCCGACCAGCGAAAGGGTGATCACGATCGAGGACTCCGCCGAGCTTGCCTTCGATCATCCCAACCTCGTCGCCCTTGAGACCCGTCCGCGAAACATCGAGGGCCGCGGCGAGGTCACGATTCGCGATCTCGTTCGCAATGCGCTGCGGATGCGTCCTGATCGCATCGTCATAGGCGAATGCCGCGGCGGTGAGACGCTGGACATGCTGCAGGCCATGAACACCGGCCACGACGGCTCGCTGAGCACGGTACACGCGAACAGTCCGCGCGAACTCCTGTCGCGAATCGAGGTGATGGTGCTGATGTCCGGAGTCGAACTGCCTGTTGCAGCCATCCGCGAGCAGATCGCCTCATCGGTGCACCTCGTGGTGCATCAGGCAC
Organism: Steroidobacteraceae bacterium; assembly: GCA_044357085.1. Taxonomy (GTDB): domain Bacteria; phylum Pseudomonadota; class Gammaproteobacteria; order Steroidobacterales; family Steroidobacteraceae; genus UBA964. The sequence continues at coordinate 5,885 of JBIKVA010000147.1, forward strand.
GGTTCGCCACGGGTGCTCGGCGGATCACGCGGATCACCGAGATCACCGGTGTGGTCGCCGGGACGATACAGACCCAGGACATCTTTCGATTCGTACCAAGACCTGCCGAGCCTGATGGGGAAGGCGGAGGACACTTCGAAGCCTGCGGGCACGTACCCCAATTCTATGAAGAGCTTGCCCGCAGCGGTATCGCCATCGACCTGTCGCCGTTCGCTCTTTGCGATGGTAGTCCGATCGCCGAATCAGCAGTCAACTCGATGAGCCGGTCCGGAAACGGGGTGATGCGATGAGTCGGGATATCCTTTGGGTGGCGATGGCCTTCGCGGTGTGTGCGGCCATTGCCGGTGCGGTCGCGGCGGCTGTCCTGCGCTGGAGTTCGGCCCGGCACCAGAGCCGGCTTTCGTATCTCACGCGGGTCGAACTGGTCGAATTGTTCCTGTTTGTCGATCCGCGGCAGTTCCTGCGGCTCAATGCGATCGCCGTGCTGGTTTTGCCGCTGCTCGCCTTTGCTGTAGCCGGGGCCGGCGTCGCCCTTGGCGTTCTGCTTCTGGTGTTGACTGCCCCTTCCGCGGTGTACCGCTGGCTGCGTCACCGCCGTCGCCATGCGCTGGTGCGGCAGTTGCCTGACGTGGCGTCGGCCTTGGCATCGGCGTTGCGGGCGGGCTTGTCGCTGTCACAGGCGCTGGAGCAGGTAGTCAAGTTCCAGCCGCGCCCTAGTTCCCAGGAGTTCTCGCTGATGCTCCGCGAGCATCGGCTGGGCATACCGCTCGATCGCGCGCTTCTCGGTCTGGCGCAACGCGCCGGTACACGGGATTTTCATTTGTTGGTGGCGACTTTAGGGATCGCGCGTGATCTCGGTAGCGGGCTGGCCGAGGCGCTCGAGCGCTTGAGTTCCATGCTGCGACGTCGCCTTGCCTTGGAGGACCGGATCCGCGCGCTGACCGCACAGGGGCGGCTGCAGGGTCTCATCATGGGGGCATTGCCGCTGTTTCTCGCCGGCGTTCTCGGCGCGATGGAACCGCAGTTGATGGCAAGGCTCTTCAGCGAGCCGGCGGGTTGGGCGGTCTGCGGTCTAGTGCTCGTCCTCGAGGCGGTGGGCTTCGTGCTCATCCGACGCATCGTCAACATCGAGGTTTGAGGGTGTTGTCGTGATTCAGACCTTGCCGTGGCTGATTGCGTTGTTGGCAGCCGCCGCTGTCGCCATCGCGCTTTTCTTGGTGCTGCGAGTCCTTATCGAGAGTTCCACTCGGGTAGCTGCCTTGGGAAGGGTCGATG
>JBIKVA010000148.1:0-7085 GCA_044357085.1 Steroidobacteraceae bacterium
CTGCCGGACATGCCCAGATCGCCTCGCCGGGCGCTGATGACATCCGCCAGGACCAGCGGCAGCAACTCGCGGTAGAGCGGCTCGGCATCGGGTTCGTTGAAGCGCAGCACCCAGGGCAACACCAAAGAATTGCTCAGGCCGTGGGGGATGTGGTAGTTGCCGCCGAGCGGGTAGGCGAGCGCATGCACCGCAGCCACCGGGGCGTTGGCGAAGGCCTGGCCCGCGTACATCGCGCCGAGCAGCATCGCGCCGCGCGCCTCGATATCCCCCGGGGTCGTCACCGCGCGCTCGATATGGCCGGCGAGGAGTCGCAGCGCCTCGCGCGCGAGCATGTCGGAGAGCGGGTTCTTCAGGCGCACGCTGGTGTATGCCTCGATGGCGTGCACCATGGCGTCGATGCCCGTTGCGGCGGTCACGGCCGCGGGCATGGACAGCGTCAGGGCTGGATCGAGGATCACACGGTCGGCGAGCAGAGTGCGACTGACCACGCCCATCTTGGTGGTGGCGCCCGTGGTGACGACGGCAACCATGGTCACCTCGGAGCCGGTGCCGGCCGTGGTCGGCACCTGGATCAGCGGCCGGCGCGGTGATCGGACCTGATCGACTCCATACATGGCCTCGAGCGGCTGCTCGCCGCAGAGCAGCACGGCGACGAGTTTCGCGGTGTCCATGCTGCTGCCGCCGCCGAAGCCGATCACGCCGTCGCAACCTGCGCGCCGTGCGAGGTCGGTTGCCCCGACGATGACCTCGGTGGGCGGGTCGGCCACGACGTCCGCGCACACGGTGACCTCGAGTCCGCTAGCGAGGAGGCTGTCGCGGGCTGCCGCGTGCATGTTGCGCGCGGCGATGCCGCCATCGGTGACGAGCAGGGCATGACTGATGCCGCACTGCCTGGCGATGGCGCCGAGTTCACCGATGCTGCCGGCGCCGAAAACGATATCGCTCGTGGTACTGAACCGGACAGCGGCTGCCGCGTGCATGGTGGTGACTCCCGAATGATCCTGCGGAGTTTTTCCGCCGCCCGAAGTTACCGGAAAATGCCGGGTGGACGCAGGACCGTGTGGCGACCCGACCACGATGTCGAGGATCCGGGCGGTTGGCGTGGCGAGCGGTTGTGGTACGATTCGCGCCCTTTTCGAGGCACGCGCCCGTAGCTCAGTTGGATAGAGCGCATGGCTACGAACCATGAGGTCGGGAGTTCGAATCTCTCCGGGCGCGCCAGCCGAAAGGTCAGGGTTTGATTTCAGAGTGATATCACCCTAATATCGACGCCGTGGGCAGTTTGCCCCTTTGCAGGAGCGTCGAACATGTCATCCCCGTCCCCGGGTTCCCGCCTCGTCAGTCACGAACGTGAACTCTCGGTCACCAGCGGCTGGGTCGCGTTGCCGATCGTTCTCGTCCTGTTGGTCGTCGGTACGGCCGCCGTCGTCTACGGCGCCTTGAACGAGGCAGCCGGTTCGCTCGTGGCGGGCGTGTTGCTCCAGACCGTGTTCCTGTTCTCGCTGTCGGGGTTCTTCACCCTGCAGCCCAACGAGGCGCGGGTGCTGGTGCTGTTCGGCGACTACAAGGGAACGGTACGACGCGAGGGTTTTCACTTCGGCAACCCGTTCTACTCCAATGGCGGCAGCCTGGCCGTTCCCGGCAAGGATGGGGCGAGCGTCACCATCAAGAAGAACCCGCGCAACAAGATCTCTCTGCGCTCGCGCAACCTGAATGGGGATCGGCTCAAGGTCAACGACAAGCAGGGCAATCCGATCGAGATCGCCGCGGTGGTGGTTTGGCACGTGCAGGATACGGCGCAGGCGATGTTCGACGTCGACGACTACGAGGACTACGTGCGCATCCAGTCGGAATCCGCCGTCCGGCATCTCGGCAGCCAGTACGCCTACGATCACGGGGAGCAACACGAGATCACGCTGCGCAGCGGCACGGACGAGGTCTCCGAGGCCCTGCAGCGCGAGTTGCAGATTCGCCTGGCGCCGGCTGGCGTGGTCGTCGAGGAGGCGCGCCTGACGCACCTCGCCTACGCGCCCGAAGTGGCGCAGGCGATGCTGCGGCGCCAGCAGGCCGAGGCCGTGCTCGCGGCGCGGCAGAAGATCGTTCAGGGCGCGGTCAGCATGGTCGAGACGGCGCTCGCCGCACTCGCCGAGCGTAACGTGGTCGAACTCGATGCCGAGCGCAAGGCGGCGATGGTCAGCAACCTGATGGTGGTGCTGTGCGGTGACTCCGAGGCCAAGCCCGTGATCAACACCGGGACCCTGTATGGCTGAGTCGGGTCGGTCGGTGATCGGTCGTCCTGACTCACGAGGCACTGCGTGGCGGAGCGAAAATCCTTCCTGATGCGCATTGATCCCGCGCTGTGGCGGGAACTCGAGCGCTGGGCGGCCGATGATCTGCGCAGCATCAACGGGCAGATCGAGTTCATCTTGCGCGACGCATTGCGCCGGCGCGGCGTGACGCCCGCGCCTCTGGCGGAGTCCCCATCCGCCGAAGAGAGCGGCGGAGGAAAAGGTCGATGAACAGCCTGTCCGAAGGTCGTGTCGGGTCGGCGGTCGCCGGCTGGTTCGCGGTGGGCGTACTGCTTGCGGCCTACGCCGTGTCATTCCTCGATCGGCAGCTCATCACGTTGCTGGTGCAGCCCATCAAGCTCGATCTCGGCATCAGTGATACGCAGATGGGTCTGCTGCAGGGGCCTGCCTTCGGGCTGTTCTACGCGACCATGGGCCTGCCCCTCGGCTGGCTTGCCGATCGTGTGCACCGCGTGCGGCTGATGGCGGTGGCGATCGCATTCTGGTCGTTGATGACCTTTCTTTCCGGTTACGCAGACGAGTACTGGCAGCTGCTGCTGTGCCGCTTCGGTGTCGGTTTCGGCGAGGCGGCGCTGGTCCCGGCGGCGGTCTCGCTGCTGGCCGACCTGTTCGAGCCGCGACGCCGCGCGCTGCCGGTCAGTATCTTCACTGCGGGTCTGGCCGTGGGTGCCGGGCTCAGTCTCATCGTCGGTGGCCGCCTCATCGCCTTCGCCGGTTCCGGGGCCGAGTCCTTGCCGTTGATCGGCCACTGGTTCACGGGGCGTGAGCCGTGGCAGGTGGTGTTCATGCTGGCCGGACTCGCCGGTCTGCCGGTAGCGCTGCTGGTGCTTGGCCTGATGGAACCCCGTAGCGCCGAGCACACGACGAAGTCCGGGGGCGACGGCTGGCTCGAACTCGGCGCCGCCTTCCGGCATCTCGGCGCGGAGCGACGCTTCTTCTTGCCGATGCTGGCATCGATGGCCGCGCTGTTCGTGATCACTACCGCGGTATCCGCGTGGCTGCCTTCGGTGTTCATCCGCGATTACGGCTGGACGCCGGTCGAGGTCGGAGCCCGGCTTGGACCGGTGATCCTCGGCTGCGCGCTGTTCGGCAACCTGATGGCGGGCTTCGCCTCGCGGGCACTGGTTGCGCGCGGTGTCGCCGACGCCACACTGCGCACCATCCAGGGCGGTGCGATCATCATGGTGCCGCTCGCAGTCGTGACGGGACTCGGTGACTCGCCGCTGCTGGCGCTCGCGCTTGCCGGGGCGCTGTTCTGTGCGACCTCGGTCACCTTCAGCATCGCCTCGCTTGCCTTCGTCGAGGTGACGCCACCGCGCATGCGCGGGCAGGTGGTCGCGCTCTATCTGTTGCTCGCCAATTTCTTTGGTCTGGCGCTCGGCCCGCCCGGAGTGGGGCTGCTCATCGATTCGGGCTTGCCGTCGGTCGCCTCGGTGGGGGCCTCACTCGGCCTCGTCTGCCTGCTTTCCGGTCTGCCTGGACTCTGGTGGCTGGGGCGGGCACGACAGGCATTTGCCGCCGCGGCGGCGCGCCAGGACTCCAGGTCAGCCTGAAGGGCGGCGATCAGACCAGAGTGTGGAAAACGCTCTGCACGTCATCGTCCTGCTCGAGCTTGTCGATCAGGGCGAGTACCTCGGCGGCCTCCGCCTCGGGGAGCTCGGTCGGTGCGAGCGGGATGTACTCGTGTTCGGCCTTGAGCGGGACGATCTTGCGTGTCTCGAGCGCCTCCTGAACCTTGCCGAAGTCCTCGAAGGCGCAGCGCACGACAAGTTCCGGCTCGCCTTTCTCGCCGGTGCTCTCGCCCATTTCCTCGAGCCCATGGTCGATGAGGTAGAGCTCGAGGTCGTCCTGGTCGATACCGGCCGGGTCGAGCCGGAACACGCCCATTTTCTTGAACATGAAGGCGACGCTGCCGCTGGTGCCGAGGTTGCCGCCGTGCTTCTGGATCACGTTGCGGACGGTGGCCACGGTACGCGTCGGGTTGTCGGTGGCGGTTTCGACCAGCAGCGCGACGCCGTGCGGCGCATAGCCCTCGTAGATGACGGTGTCGTAGTGGGCCGCGTCGCGGCCGGAGGCGCGCTTGATCGCCGCCTCGACCTTGTCCTTCGGCATGTTGACGGCACGCGCGTTCTGCAGGATGCGACGCAGTTGCGGGTTGGACTGCGGGTCGGGACCGCCCGACTTGACCGCCATGTTGATGTCCTTGGCGATCCGCGCGAACTGCTTCGCCATGCGGTTCCAGCGCGCGAACATCGTGTGCTTGCGGACTTCGAATATGCGACCCATGGCCGATATGGTAACCGCCGGCGCTGCGCGGGCGCTATCATCCGCGAATGAGTGCACAGAACCTTCTTGGTGATCTCTACCGACCCACTCACGACGAGGCTGCGCGGCAGCGCTTCGTCGGTGTCCTGAAGGGCTTCGCCAACGGCCCGCTCGAGCAGCAACTCGCCGTGCGCTACTCGGAGCGCCTGTTGCCGGATTTTGTCGCCAGTGGTCGCGGGGCGCCCGAGACCCGCGACGACGCGCGAGCATTGTTCGAGCGTGATCCGCTGTTCCAGTTGTGGGGCTCGATGGTCTACGCGTCGCAGGGTCTCATGTGGCAGAGCGTCGGCGAAACCTGTCGGCGGCTAGGCCCGGCCTTCGAGGCACGTGCGCGTGAGCTTGCCCGCGCAGCGCGCGGTACCCTCGAACTCGCGCCCGGGATGGCGATTCCGCAGCCGATCGCCGCGGTCGAGATCCACCGGCAGCCCGGCGGCTACTTCCACGAATCCGACGCCGACGATCTGCATGCAGCGCTGCAGTACTTCGGCACGCTCGAACTCTATCGTGCGGCCAAGGGCCTCACGGCGAACGCGCCGGTGGGTGAGCCCGGCATCGGACGCTACATTGCCGGCGTCGTCAAGAAGCGCTTCCCGGATCTGGCGCCGCGACGCATCCTCGATCTCGGCTGCGGACCGGGGACCGAGACCATCGCCTACCAGGAAGCGTTTCCTGAGGCGGAGGTTCACGGCCTCGACCTGTCCGCGCCGTTCCTGCGCTTCGGCCATGCCTGGGCAGAAGGTCGCGGGATGGCCTTGCATTTCCGGCAGGCCGATGCCCGGGTCACCGGCTACCCGGACGGCCACTTCGACCTGATCGTCTCGCACATCCTGTTCCACGAGACCTGGCACGACATCGTGCCGCGCATCTTTGCCGAGGCGCGGCGCATCCTGGCGCCGGGCGGCGTGTTCCTGAATGCCGACGTGCCCTACCAGCCGGCCAGAATGCCCATTCCGAAGCAGGTGACCAACGACTGGCAGGTGCGCAACAACGGCGAGCCCTTCTGGACGGGCTTCGCCGACACCGACGTTGCCGTCCTGCTGCGCGAGGCCGGGTTTCCGCCGTCGGCCATCGTCGCCGACTACGAGCCGCTCGGTGCCGGACACTACTTTTTCTTTGGTGGGCGCCGCGAGGGCCTGGCATGAGCACGGTGCGGCCGATCGAGGCAGCGACTTCCGGGCAGGATCAGCCTCTGGGTGCAGCCGATCTCTCGCAACTCGTGGCGGTGACGCTGCGCCTCGCCATGGAAGTGGGTGCGCTGCGCGAGCGCTTGCGCACGCAGGAGGCGCTGCTCGTGCAGCACGGCATCCTGCCGTCGGGAGCGATCGACTCGTTCAAGCCCGACATGACCGAATCGCAGGCCCGCAACCAGGCACATCGGGCGCTCATCGAGGCACTCGCCGCCGATCTCGGCGGCAAGGCCGCCGGTCGCTGAGGGATGGTCGTCTAGAGATCGGTGAGTGCAGTGATGTCCGCGGTCGGACCGCGATTGACGACGATCGCCTTGGTGCGCAGATAGCGGGCGATGCCCGCCGGGCCCATGCGCGAGCGGCCGAGCCCGCTGAAACGGAAGCCCTCCCACTCGAAATCGCTGACCATGCTCGACATCGAGATGTCGTTGATGCTCACGAAGCCGGCATCGAGACGCCGGGCAATTGCGAGTGCCTCGTCTTCGTCGGCGGCCAGCACGTTCGCCGACAGGCCGTATTCGCTGTCGTTGGCGAGGGCGACCGCCTCGTCGGTGGAATCGAAGGGCATGACCGGCATCACCGGGCCGAAGGTTTCTTCGCGCATCACGCGCATCGAGTGATCGACCGCCGTCAGCAGCGTCGGCTCGCACCATGATCCGCCACGCTCGATGATCCGACCGCCCGACTCCAGTTGCGCACCGCGCGCCACGGCGTCCGCGATGTGCTCGCGGACGATACGTGCCTGGTCGGCCATGATGAACGGACCGATGTGTCCCTGCGGGTCATCGCAGGTGAGACGCACGGCGGGCAGGCGCGCACGCAACTTCGCGAGCAGCGGCGCGAGGACCTGGCGGGCAACGTAGACGCGCTCGAGCGACTGGCAGGCTTGCCCGGTGGCCAGCACCGAAGCGCGCAGGATGGTGGTGGCAGCACGATCGAGGTCGGCGCCCGCGGTGACGATGACGGCATCCTTGCCGCCGAGTTCGAGGAAGGCGGGAATGAAGCGGCGTGCTGCATGTTCGGCGACGAGGCGGCCGGTGCGTACGCTGCCGGTCAGCACGACGGCATCGGCGTGGTCGATGAGATCGGCACCGGTACGCCCCGGTCCGAGGACGACGCGGGTCACGGCGGCGATCTCCGGCACGCTGGCGAGTAGCGCCGCAAGCGGGTGCGCATGTCGCGGCGTGATCTCGCTGGGCTTGAGCACCACGCCGCAACCGGCGAGCAGTGCGGGGATGGTGTCGATCATCGACAGCACGACCGG
>JBIKVA010000015.1:0-23472 GCA_044357085.1 Steroidobacteraceae bacterium
ACGGGCGCCACGCGCTCCGATTCTTGGGTGGATATCGAAGGCGGCATCGGCACGATGCTCGCCTACGCGGCCAAGGGCAGCCGCGAACTCCCAAACTCCACGGTGCTGCTCGATGGCGACGTGGAGGGGCTCTCCAAGGGCGGCACTTTCGTCGGTCAGCATGTCTACACATCCCTCGAGGGTGTCGCGCTCCACATCAATGCGTTCAATTTCCCCGTCTGGGGAATGCTCGAGAAACTTGCCCCGGCCTTCCTCGCGGGTGTACCCGCGATCGTCAAGCCGGCGACGGCCACGGCCTATCTCACGGAGCGCGTCGTCCGCCGGATCATCGAGACGAAACTGCTGCCCGAAGGCAGCCTGCAGCTGATCTGCGGCGGCGTCGGCGACCTCTTCGCCCACTTGACGTGCCAGGACGTCGTCTCGTTCACGGGTTCGGCGGATACCGCGCAGGCGCTGCGCACGCATGTCGTGGTGGCGCGTCACTCGGTGCGGATGATCTGCGAAACCGACTCACTGAACTCCTCGATACTCGGCGCGGATGCGACCGCGGGAAGTGCGGAGTTCGATCTCCACGTCAAGGAAGTCGTACGGGAAATGACGGTCAAGGCCGGCCAGAAGTGCACGGCCATCCGCAAGATCATCGTCCCGGCAGACCGCATGGATGACGTCGCCGGCGCCCTCGGCGAGGCGCTCGCTAAAATCGTCGTGGGCGACCCACGCACCGAGGGCGTTCGCATGGGCCCGGTCGCGGGTCTTGCGCAGCGCCGAGAAGTGCTCGCACGTGTTGCCGAACTGCGCAACGAGGCCGATCTGATCATTGGCGATCCCGAAACCTTCACACCCGCCAGCGGCGATCGCGAACGAGGTGCCTTCCTGCCGCCGATGTTGCTGCGAGCACGGGACGGACTGTCCGCGCGCGCCATCCACGAGATCGAAGCCTTCGGCCCCGTGGCCACCCTCGTGCCCTATCGAACCGAGGCGGAAGCGGTCGCGCTCGCCCGCCGCGGCGGCGGCAGTCTCGCCGCGTCGGTGTTCACGGCCGACGACTCAGTCGCCCGCAATCTGGTGCTGGGGCTGGCGCCGTTCCATGGCCGCATCCTCGTCGTCAACCGGCACTGCGCCAAGGAGTCGACCGGACATGGCTCCCCGCTCGCGCCGCTGGTGCACGGCGGTCCGGGTCGCGCCGGCGGTGGCGAGGAACTCGGGGGCGTACGTGGCGTGATGCACTACATGCAACGCAGTGCGATTCAGGGCTCGCCTGAGACGCTCAGCGTCATCGGCGGACGCTGGATCCGCGGCGCGCAGCAGCGCGCTCCCGGCGTGCATCCCTTCCGCAAACCCTTCCACGACCTCGTCCTCGGCGACACGTTCACGTCGGTCGAGCGCGAAGTGACGATCGAGGACATCGAACGCTTCGCGGCGCTGACCGGCGACACCTTCTACGCGCATATGGACGATGCGGAGGCGGCACGCAATCCGCTTTTCGGCGGCCGGGTCGCCCACGGCTATTTCCTGATCTCGGCGGCAGCAGGCCTGTTCGTCGATCCGCCCTACGGGCCGGTGCTCGGCAACTATGGCCTCGACTCGCTGCGCTTCGTGAAGCCGGTGAAGCCAGGTGATCGGATCAAGGTGCGCCTGACCTGCAAGTCGAAGTCGCTGCGCGCCGACAAGGGCTGGGGCGAAGTCGCATGGGATGCAGAGATCACCAACCAGTCGGGTGAGACGGTCGCGTCCTACGACGTGTTGACCATGGTCAGCGAGCGCGCAGTGCCGGATGCACCAGAGGAGGGCTGAGGCATGGCGATAGATCCCGAATGCTACGCGTGCGAATTCCCTGACCTGAGATTCGCGACACCGGAACCCGGCGTTCTTGAAGTCATCCTGGCGAACGAGAGCCGTCTCAATGCAGCCACCGAGGCCATGCACGGTAATCTCGCCGAGGTCTGGCGCGCGATAGACCGCGACGACGAGGTCCGCGTCGCGCTCGTCCGCGGCGAGGGCGCGCACTTCTCGTCAGGCGGCGATTTCCGCATGATCGAACGGATGATCGAAGACGAGGCTACGCTGCTGCGTGTGCTCAAGGAGGCCAGCGATCTCGTCTACAACCTGATCAACTGCTCCAAGCCGATCGTCTCCGCGGTGCGGGGCACGGCCGTCGGTGCAGGTCTCGCGGTCGCACTGCTCGCCGATGTGTCGATCGTCGCCCGCGACGCGCGGATCATGGACGGACACACCCGCCTCGGGGTGGCGGCAGGGGATCACTCGGTCATCATCTGGCCCCTGCTCTGCGGACTCGCCAAGGCACGTTACTACCTGCTGACCAACAAGCCGCTGTCGGGCGCGGAAGCCGAGCGGATCGGCCTCGTTGCACTCGCAGTGGAGGACGAGGAGGTGTACGCCGTGGCGCTGGATACTGCCCGAACACTGGCGATGGGCAGTGCATCGGCGATGCGATTCACCAAACATGCGCTCAACAACTGGCTGCGTCTTGCAGGGCCCAGCTTCGATGCCTCACTCGCGCTGGAGTTTTTGGGCTTCCGCCTCGGAGACGTCAAGCGCGGTCTCGAGTCAGTCCGCAGCAGACGGCCCGTGGATTTCCGCGGCGACTGAGCAGCAGATCAGCGGCTGCGGGGAGCGCGTGAGGCGCTGTTTGCAGCGCGCACACCGGTTCCTACGAGCCGTCCGCGGTCCTTCGCTTCGACAGCCGGCGGAGAACGAGTGCGCCGCCCAGCAGGAGAGCCGGGGCCGCCGAGACCGCCAGCTGAATTGCAAACAGCGCTTCCGTCGGCTGGGGCACGGCCGAGGTTCCGGACGAGGCCCGAAAGCCGCCGGCGGAGAGCAACGCACCAACGACGAGCGGGCCGGCGGCGAGGCCGGCCTTCTCGACCGCCGTCCAGATGCCCGTGTACGCACCCGCCCGCCCGATCTCGCCCCGGACATGGTCCGTCAACAACGCGAAAGGCAGCAACTGAAGCCCACCGACCGCGAGACCCGCTGCGACGGCGCTCATCAGCAAGGTCGTGGTCGAGGGCTGCGTTGCAAGCGGGATGCAGGCCGCTGCGAGCAACACAGCGCTGGCGATGAGCGCTCGCTCCTTGCCGAGACGCGACGCGACGTGCGTCCATGCCGCCAGTCCGCCGATCGAGGCAAGGACAAAGAAAGTGAAGAACAGAGCGAGCCGTGACTCGTCGCCGTGGATCACATGGCGCACGAGGTACGGCATCCCAGCTGTCAACGTGGCGATCGCCGCAGCGATGCAGCCATAGGCCCCGAGGAGCGCGACGAAAGGTCTGTTGCGCAGCGGTGCGGTCCAGGCCCCGGAGAGCGCGGCTGGCGGCTGGCCCGCGTCATTCGGCGCACCCACCGAATTTGGCAGCCTTCTCGCCACGCTCCAGGCGATGAGAGCGCTCGCTCCCGCCAGCCCGGCAAGCACGAGGGCCATGATCGAGTAGCCCTCGCGGCCACCGCCGAACAGCGCGACCAGGGCCGGTGCTGCAGCCGAGCCGACGAGTGCACCGACGAACATGAAGCCCATGCGTACGGCGACGATGCGTGTCCGCTCCTGCGGGTCGGCACTCATTTCGGCCGGCAGCGTCACGTACGGAACTGAGTAAACCGAGTAGGCCGTGACCGCCAGCGCGTAAACGATCATCACGTAGCCGAGCGCCGCCTTCCCATCGAGCGCTGCCGGCACCGCAAACAGGGCGGCGAACGTTGCGGCGCAGCCGAGCGCTCCCGCCAGCAGGTAGGGCGCGCGCGAGCCATGGCGGCCGCGGTACTGGTCCGAATGTCGGCCGACGAGCGGGTCGCAGACGATGCTCCAAAGTTTGGGCAGGACGATCGCGAACGACGCCCAGGCCGGAGCGACCCCGAGCACGTCGGTCAGGAAGAACAGCAGCAGGACGCCGGGTAGTGCCGAATAGACGCCTGTGCCCAGCGAACCTGCGCCGAAGAGATAGATCGTGGGGCTCGTCAGCCTTCGCATGGGGTACGCCAGGCAGCCAGTATCGACGAGACGCTGGAGCTGGACGCACAGGGCTCGGCGGGAATAGCGGGCGGCGTGCGGCTGAAACGCGGCGCGGGCGCGGGTTGCACGATCCCGCCGATGTCGACGAAAGTCCCGCGCGCCACGTTGTGCGGATGATGCGGCGCCTCGGCGAGCCCGAGCACCGGCGCGAAACACGCGTCCGTTCCCTCCAATGCAGCGCACCATTCGGCGCGGGTACGGGTCCGGAACGCGGCGGCGACTTCCGCCTTCCGCTGCGCCCAGGTCGATCGCTCGAAACGCTGACGGGCGTCGTCGGCCGACAGTCCCAGCGCGCTCATGAGTTCGACGTAGAACCGCGCCTCGACCGCACCGACCGATACGAACTTGGCGTCGGCCGTCTCGTACACGTCATAGAAATGCGCAGCCGAGTCGAGCAGGTTGGTGCCGTGCGCGTCGCGCCAATCACCTGCGGCGTGCAGACCGTAGAACAGCGTCATCAGCAGTGCGGAGCCCTCCACCATCGAGGCATCGACCACCTGGCCGCGACCCGAAGCCACGCGTTCGAGAACGGCCGCGAGCAATCCGAAGGCGAGCAGCAGCCCGCCTCCACCGAGGTCACCCACGAGGTTGAGCGGAGCCACGGGCGGAGCGCCGGCGCGGCCGTTCGCATGCAGAACGCCGGACAACGCAATGTAGTTGATATCGTGACCTGCAGCGTGAGCGAGCGGGCCCGTCTGCCCCCATCCGGTCATGCGCCCGTAGACGAGGCGCGGATTGCGGACGAGACAGACATCAGGCCCGAGACCCAGTCGTTCCATGGTGCCCGGTCTAAAACCCTCGATGAGCACGTCAGCTGCATCGATGAGCTCAAGCGCCTGCGCGACGTCTGCGGGATCCTTCAGGTCCAGCGCGACGCCGCGTCGGCCGCGGTTCATGACATCGAAGCGCCGTTCAACCTGCAGCCCGTCCGTCTGGCCGGATGCGCGCTCGATGCGCACCACATCGGCGCCAAGATCAGCGAGCAACATCGCACAGAACGGTGCCGGTCCGATCCCGGCGACCTCGATGACGCGAAGTCCGGCCAGGGGTCCCGTGGATTTCGAGGAAGTGTTCATGCTGTTCGCTCGCAACGAGGCAGAGAGTTGGATCAAGCGTCGGAGAAACGCCGCGGCGAGAGATCCGCAGCTCGAAGTCCTGCCTGGGTGAGTCCGGCGGGCCATTGCTCACCGAGGATGATCGATGCGGCGCCCTCGCTGGCAGCCGGGGAGGTCTGCAAACCTACGCCGCCCTGCCCCACACACCAAAAAAAACCGGGAGCCTCACGGTCGAAGCCAACGACCGGCACCCTGTCGCGGGCGAAGGTCCGCAGACCGGCCCAACGGGAGCGGATGCGTGTCACCGTGGCACCGGTGATTGCCTCGAAGCGGTCGATCGCGATGGCGATGTCCTCATCCTCGGGCTGCACGTCATGGGGCTCGACCGGTGTTTCGTCCGCGGGCGACAGCAGTATCCCGCCGGACTCTCCGGTGAAGTAGAAGAGGTCGTCGATGCTGCGCACGAATGGCAGGCCGTCGAGGCGACGGTCCTCCGGCGCATCGAAAGTCACGATCGTTCTGCGAGTCGGCGTCAGGCCCACCGGCGGCACGCCGGCACGCCGCGCCACGACATCGCCCCACGCACCGGCGGCGTTGACAAGCACGGGTGCTGCGATCTGCTCGGTGCCGGCGATCACGGTCCAGTCGCTGCCGCGGCGCGTGATCGCCACAGCCTCCGAGCCGGGGGCAACCCGCGCACCCTGCGACTTCGCGCCGGCAAGATAGCCTTGGAGGAGCGCATGGCCGTCGATCCTGAAGGCGCTCGGATCGAGAATTGCCGACCAGATGCCGTCACGGGAGGGACGGATGAGCGGCACGAGGCGCTGGATCTCCGTGGCATCCAGCCGGGCCACGCTCGGCACGAGTTCGCGCAGGGCCAGCAGATGGCTCTCGAGCAGCGCCTCGCTCTGCGCGCTCGCCACGGTCAGGGCCGGCAGCGGGTCCGCGAGCGGATGCGCCGAGAACCCAGGGTCCGGCTGCAGAAAAAAACTCTGGCTCGCAAGCGTCAGCAGGCGCGACGCCTGGACACCGAGACCGACGTTGAAGTACGTCGCCGAACGCCCCGATGAATGGTAACCGGACACCCGTTCCATCTCGACGACAGCGGTGCGCAGCCGCGGTGCCAGCCGCCACGCAAGCGAGGCGCCGACGACGCCGGCACCGATGATGATCACGTCGAACCGCTGCATCGTCAGCTCGACCCCTTGATCACCCACACCGTGCGGATACGCTCGCCAACCGTCTCGTAGGTCACGATGACCGGGGGTCCGGGATCGTCCGGCAAGCCCTCGAGGAGTTCGAGGTCGGTGACGAAGCGGCCCACCACCATGCGCTGGGCTATCCGCGCGTGGATCGCCGGATGCAAGGCAAACAGCCGCGCATAGACAGTCCGGAATGCGTCATGGCCCTCGAACTTCACGCGATCCGGCAACTCGATGAACCGGGCATCCTCGGTGTAGCAAGCGACGAACGCCTCGATGTCGTGGCGGTTGTAGGCCTCCAGTTGCCGATCCACGACCTGCGCGGAGGTCACGGTCATGCTGCGGTCCCCAGCGCATGCACAGGACGCCCCGCTTCGCGGCGGAGCGCTACAATCCGTTGGCTTCCGCGGATGGTCACCAACAAGAGATCCAACACATGGCACGGGCGCGAGCCAAAGACTACGACGACAAGCAGCGCGAGATCACCGCTCGGGCTGCCGAACTCTTCACCCGTCAGGGGTACCACAACACCTCCATGGCTGAACTCGCCAAGGCCTGCGGCAGCTCGAAGGCAAGGCTTTACCACTACTACCCCTCGAAGGAAGCCCTGCTCTACCAGATGCTTTCCGACTTCATCAAACAGGTGTACTCGGCGAGCCAGCAAGCTCTCGAATCTTCGGCTGTTCCGCAAGACGCCCTGCGCGCCCTCGCGCGGGCGCTGATGGAGCTGTCTACCAAGCATCACGACCTGTACCCGCTGCTCTTCAACGAGCTCGATGCCCTGCCACCACGCCAGCGCGACCAGATCCGTGCACATGAGCGCAAGCTTGTCACCCAGGTCACGGCGCTGCTTGCGAAGGTGCGGCCTGATCTGGTCACGAAGCCGCACCACAGCACTCCTCTTGCGATGATCTTCCTCGGCGCAGTGAACTGGACCTACCACTGGTTCGCCGGAGGCGGACGCCTCACCGCGGAAGAGTTCGCCGATCTCGTCACCGACATCATGCTCGGCAACAAGACCGTACCGCAGGTTGCGGTCGCCCGCGGCGCCGTTGCCGTGCGGACCCCAAAAGGCCGTCGCCGTCCCTGAGTCCCTCATCGGCGGATAACGCGGCTCTGCGTCCATTGGCACAGGCCTACATCCGCTCGATGACGATCGCCGGCGCCATACCGCCCCCGGCGCACATCGTGGCAAGGCCGCGACGCGCACCGCGGCGCTCCATCTCATCGAGCAGCGTACCGATCATGATGGACCCGGTGGCACCGATGGGATGGCCGAGCGCGATCGATCCCCCGTTGACGTTGACCCTGGAGTCGTCGAGGCCGAGCAGGCGCATGTAGCGCACGACCACGACGGCGAACGCCTCGTTCACCTCGAACAGATCGATGTCATCGAGCGACAGCGAGGCGCGCTCCAGAACCTTGCGCGTCGCGGGGACCGGCGCGTTCAGCATCAAGGTCGGTGAATCCCCCATGTTGGCCCACGCGACGACGCGTGCTCGCGGCACAAGATTGTGCGCTCGCGCATACGTCGGCGACGCGAGCAGCACGGCGGCCGCGCCGTCCACCACCCCCGAGGAGTTCCCGGCGTGATGCACATGGGCGACCTCCAGCGTCGGGTAGCGCGCGCGCAGCAGTGACGAGTAGGTCGTACCCTCGGCGTCCAACACGGCTTCGGAAAGGGCGGCAAACGATGGCCGCAACGCAGACAGCGATTCGAGTGTCGTATCCGGGCGCGGAAATTCATCCCGGTCGAGCGCGAGCGTACCGTCGGGTCTGTGCACGGGGATCATGCTCCGAGCGAACAGACCATCCGCGATCGCCCTCGCCGCGCGCTGCTGGCTGCGCACTGCAAAGGTGTCGAGCTCCGTCCGACCGATGCCCTCTAGGGTGGCGATTGCGTCGGCGCACAGACCTTGATGCGGCTGCGGATGTGCCGCGCGCAGTCGCCGGTTGCCGGCATCGATCAGCGCCGGGACCGGATTCCCCGGCCCTCCGAAGCCCGACATCTTCTCGGTTCCACCCGCCACCACCAGCTCTTCCATGCCGCTCATGATGGACGCGGCCGCGAGGCAGACGCTCGTGATGCCCGAGCCGCAAAAACGGTCGAGCGTCACACCGCTGGAGCGTACGTCGTAGCCGGCATCCAAGGCGGCCATGCGACCGAGATCGCAACCCTGATCGCCTTGCTGGGCGCTCGTAGCCCAGATGACATCATCGACATCGGCGGTATTCAACGCGTTGCGCTCGGCGATCGCCCGCAGCACCGTGGCGGCAAGATGCTGCGGGTGCATTCCCGAGAGCGCACCCTTGCCCGGCTTGCCGATGCCACGCGGCGTCCGGCAGGCGTCGACTATCCACGCTTCACCCATGATCTGCCCCTTGCGGTTGGGCGACGAACAGCGAACGGAGCAGCTTGCGGTCCACCTTGCCGATCAGCGTCAACGGCAGCGACTCGACAAACCGCAACCGTTTCGGCACGAACACCGGTCCCTTACGCTCCCTGACCCACTGCTGCGCCCCCGCCTCGTCGATCGTCGCACCCGCGCGGCGGACCACGGCTGCGCATACCGCCTCGCCCCACGACTCATCGGGGACGCCGCAGACCGCTGCTGCCGAGACGTCGGGGTGCGAGGTAAGCGCCTGCTCGACCTCGCTCGGGTAGACGTTCATACCGCCGCTGATGATCAGGTCCTTGATTCGGTCCACGATGTGCAACCGCCCGCGGTCGTCGAACTCGCCGACGTCTCCGGTGTGCAGCCAGCCGTCCCGAAAGGCCTCAGCAGTCTCGCTCGGGCGCCGCCAGTAGCCCTGCATGACGAGCGGACCGCGGACGCAGATCTCGCCACGGGACCCGCGCGGGACCCGTGCACCCCGCTCATCGAGAAGTTCAAGCTGCACGGCTGCGAGCGGCGTGCCGCAGGAGCGCAGCGCACGCAGGTCGTCCGGATCGTGCTGTGACTTTGCAAGGTAGGTCAGACAGGTTGGAGCTTCCGTCTGTCCATACAACTGCATGAAGATCGGGCCGAAGCGCCGCAGCGCCTCGCGCAGGCGCACCGCCGAGATGGGCGCGGCGCCGTACAGAATGGTCTGCAGCGTGCCGAGGTTTTCGCCTTCCGGTGTGTCGTCGAGCAACCGGTAGATCATGGTCGGGACCAGAAAGGTCGCCGTCACCCGTTCTTTGGCGACGAACTCGCGAAACCGGTCGGCGGTGAAGCCGTTCATCATCGAGAACACGCCACCCTTGAGCATTGTCGGATACACGAGTATCCCCGCCGCGTGCGAGACGGGGGTCGCCGCCATGACGCGCATCTCCGCAGGCCAGTCCCATTCCGACGCAGCCATGAGTACAGTGGTCAGCAGGGACTCTTGGGTGAGCATCACGCCTTTGGGACGACCTGTCGTACCGCCGGTGTAAACGACCATGCCAAGGTCCGAGCCGGCGGCCTGCGGTTGCAACGGCGTCTCCGGCATCGCATCGGCAGCGGCGCTCAGATCGATCGCATCCGCGGCTGGTCCGAGGCTGAAGACGTGCCGGAGCCGCGACGCCGTCCGTCGTCGCTCCGGTGGCGGGATCACGGCTGGGTCGCAGAGCAGCGCATCCGCTTCGGCATCCTCTAGGATGGCCAACTGGTCTGCCGCCGACGTCAGCGGCGACAGCGGCGTAAGGCGGATACCGCTGAGCATCGCCGCCAGCGTCGCGCAGAGCACGTCGGGCGTGTTCGTGGCCTGGATTGCGAGAGCCGAGCCGCGTGTCAGGCCGCTCTCGGAGAACACCCGGGTGACGCGGCCTACCCGTCGCGCGAGGTCCTCGTAGGACCAGCGAACCTTGTCGGTGACGAACGCCTCGCGCCCGGCGAATCGCGTCGCGGCGCGTTCGAACAAGTGCCCGAGCGAGGCGGCGGCGCTCAACTCTGCGGTCACATCACACCTCTGTGTAACAACTCCCGAACGACCAGTCGGTCGAGTCTATCGAGTGTGGCATCGGGGAACAACGTTCGGCACCCGAAAGGCTGCTCCGCGCAGGGCTCCCGGGGCTATCCTGACGATTGACCGTCCGGCCGGTCTGTGTTCTTCTCATCCTGCATTTACAAGCCCGGAGCAGCCGCAAGGCCATCGCACCGCGACGCACGGTGGACGATCACCGAACGAACTGAAGGAGTACTTTTCATGGCTCGAATGACGGAACGAATCTGGCGCGGCCTCGGGGCCGCAGCGATCGTGGCCCTGGCGTCCGGACAGGCGCCGGTCAGCGCCCAGACCGGCAGTCCCACCAACGCCGAGCGCGGCGACAATCTTGCCGAGGTGATCATCACCACGCGCAAGCGGCAGGAGAACGTCCAGGACGTCCCGATCTCGATGTCGGTGCTCGGCGGCGACGAGATCGCCGCTCGGGGTTCGCTGCGGATCCGCCAGCTTTCGGAGAGCGTGCCGAACGTGAACTTCACCGGTGCGCAGAACTCATCCGTGCCGATCTTCTCGATCCGCGGCATCACCAGCCAGACACGCTTGAGCCCGGGCTTCGAGTCCAGCGCCGGCGTCTATGTCGATGGCGTCGTCATTGGGCGCCTCACCGGATTCAGCCAGGAACTGTACGACGTCGACCGGGTGGAGTTCCTGCGCGGCCCCCAGGGCACGCTTTTCGGCCGCAACTCGATCGCAGGCGCGATCAACGTGGTTACGCGTACCCCGCAGGCCACGCCGCTGCTCGACACCTCGCTGGAGATCGGCGACTTCCAGACGCGAGACTTGCGCCTCTACGGCACCAGCGCCCTCGGGTCCGATCGGGTCCTCGGCAGTCTCGCCCTGACCTGGCGCGAGAACGACGGCTACCAGAAAAATGTGGTGACCGGAAATCCCAGCGACAGCGAAGACCTGCGTGCCGCGCGGGCCAAGCTCCTGGTGCGGGCGTCGGACTCGATCGACATCACCTTCTCGGCTGATACGCTGCGGGACCGCGGATACGGCCAGAACGCCACGGGTCTATCGGGCTACGCCGCCGCCGCGGACCGACAGCAGGTCAGTCGCGATATCGAGTCCAAGGCATGGCGCGACATCCGCGGTGGCAGCATCACGGTAGACGCCGAAGCGGGCGGGCTCGGCGAGGTCACATTCATCGGCGCCTACCGGAAGATGGAGAACCTGCGCACATCCGACACCGACGGCGGCCCGACGCCGGTGGCGGGGACCACTCAGGACGTCGCCTCGGACCAGTGGAGCGGCGAACTGCGGCTCGCCTCGGCTCCCGGCGCGCTTCAGTACGTGGTCGGCGCGTTCTGGTTCGACCAGAAGGCCTCGAACATCACGGACTCCTGCGCGTTGAGCGCGCTGCCCGCCGCTCTGCGCGGGTGCGGCACGACGTTCTCGGAGGTATCGACACGCTCGACAGCGCTGTTCGCGAACTTCGACTACTCACCTTCGGATCAGCTGAAGCTGTCGGCCGGCGTAAGGTGGACGGACGAGCGCAAGGGTCTGCGAGCCAGCCAGACAGCCATTGCGGTCAACCCCATAGCGATCGCGCCTGAAACGGATCGCATCGACTCGTCCGATGTCTCACCAACAATAGGTGTCAGCTACAAGCTCCGGGACGAGGCGATGCTCTACGCAACCGCAGCCCGGGGGTTTCGGTCGGGCGGTTGGAACACCGAGATCATCACCGGTAATCCGCGGACTTTCGCCGGCCGCGAGTTCTCCGACGAGTCCATGTGGAACTACGAGATGGGGCTGAAGAGCCAGGCATGGAACAACCGCCTGACCCTCAACGCAGCCGTCTTCCAGATGAACTACTCCGACATGCAGGTTGCACGACTCGAGCCGTTCATCCTGAATGGAGTGCCGGTCCCCGGCGCGCTTGTAAGTGCGATCACGAACGCCGGCAAATCCAGAGTGCGCGGCGGCGAGTTCGAGTTCCGCCTGCGTGCGACGGAGTCCCTGCTGCTGTCGGGCGGCGTCGGTTACGCCGATGCCGAGTACACGAGCTACGCAGATCGCACCGCGGCGGGTGCGGTGCTGAACTTCAAAGGCAACAAACTCGACAATGCCCCGAAGACCACCTACAACCTCTCGGCGGCATACGAGCAGCCGATCTCCGCCAAGCTCAAGTTCTCGGCGCGACTCGACTGGAACAGCCGCTCCGACTACTACCGGCTCGGCGGACGCGCCAACAATCCCGCCACCGATCTTCTCCAGGGATACGACCTGTTGAACGGTCGCATCGGCGTCGCTGCGACCGACGGACGATGGGAGGTGTTCCTCGTCGGCGAGAACATCGCTGACAGCGACTTCACCCTCAGCAGCCTGGGCTCGGGACTGCCGCCGTTCACACCGACGGGTCAGTCGGCGGTACTCAGCCGACCCCTTTACGTCGGGCTGCGTGCAGCCATGCGCTTCGAGTGACTCTGTAACGGATACGCGCGCCGTCCGCCTCGGCGGGCGGCGCGCGCCTCGGTCAGCGTTGCGGGTTGGCAGGTGCCGCGATACGACCGAGCTGTGGACCGGCCAGCACCACGATCGCGATCGCGATCGGCCAGATGTAGAGGTCGGTCACGTCCCACGTGATGCCACCCCATTCGATCATCCGACCGCCGGTCAGCCGCAGGATGTTCACGGAGATGGTGTTCGCCGCGCCGTGTACCAGAATCGCCGCCAGCGCGCTGCCGCCCGTCACGTTGAACGCGTAGGTGCAGATGATCGTGATCATGATGGTTCCGAGGCAGAAAGTCGTCCACTCATAGAAATACCCCCCAAGCCCGCCGAACCGTTCCGTAAACGCCTCGCTGCCGGCCATGAACACCGGCAGGTCCCGCGGCATATGCCACAGCCCCCACAGGATGCCGAGCACGATGGCGGCCACCAGCGGCGTGCGGAAGAACTCAAGCATCCGCGGCAGCATGTAGCCGCGCCAACCGAGTTCCTCGAGCATCGCGCCGCCGTCGACATACGGCAGGACGGCGAGCATGCCCAGCACGAAGATGGGCAGGGTGCCCAGGCTCGCCAGCACGAGATCGAGACCCTGATGACTGCCGAGCTGGTGCGAACGCACCATCATGAGCAGCGCGAGGGCGATGTAGATCACGGTGATGGTGCCGTAGACCGCAAGGCCCCGACGCCAGCCGACCGAGCCGCGCCAGGGCAGCAGACGGCTGAACAGCTCCGCGAGGCCGGCGCGCCCCCAGCCGATCGCCACGATGAGCAGCGCTGCCAGAGTGGGCGCAGCCGGGAACAGCAAGGTCTTCAGGAACGCCGGCTGGTTCTCCACCGAGTAGACGACCAGCGTGACGACATTGCCCGGCAACTGGCGCTCCTGCAGCCATTTCATGAACGCCACGAACCATTCCGGCGTGGAGTCCCGAAAGACGATTGCCGCGATGCCTATCAGCACTGCAGCCACGTAGAACGTCACCAACGGACGACGGCGGATCAGATCGCGCATGTTCCATCCCCTGTCGACGCGTTGCTGCCTCTCATGTCCTCTCCTCCTTTGGTGTGTTATCGGACGACGGGGCGATCCCCAGCGGGTCGTCGTCGAACGGCCACATGGGCCGCTGGATATGGCGGTAGGGCTGCTCGCCGCCCGTACGATGCCGCAGGTAGACGATCTGTCGTGCCAACGGCTCGAAGGACGGCCGGAAATGTTGGGCCGACTTGACGACAACGAGACGCCGGCACGCCGGATCGATGCCGAGATTCGTGAACAGATCGACGGCGAGCGCCTGTTGTCGCTGCGAACTCAGCACCACATCGATGCCGGCGATACGGATCGCGGCGGCGGCACCGAGCGGGATACGCGCGCCGTGGTAGGTCTGCCATCCCTCGCGTACGAGGCGCGTAATCCGTACGCGCAGGTCGAGCGGATCGCCTGATGCGATGCCGCACTTGCCGCCGACGCGGAGGTGGAGCTCCGCGCCCTCGCCGGCCTCGAAGCAGAATCGCACCGCGATGGGATCCCACAGCGGGCCGAGACAGACGTCGGTCACCTCGTGACCGAGCAGCCATGCAAGTACGGCGGTGGAGTCGCCGGCAGCCCCGCCACCGCAGTTGTCCGAGGTCTCGGCGACCACCACCGGCCCCGCAGGCGCGGCGAGCGCGGCACGCAGCGAGTCTTCCATGTCCGGAGTGCGGCGCCTGAGCCGCCCACGCTGCCGGTAGAGCTCCTCGCCGAGTCCACGCGCGAGCCTTGCCGCCGCCGCGGCATCGCGGTCGGCGACGACCAGCATTCGTGCGCTGGTGTCTGCGGTATCACCGCCGGGGAAACCATGTGCCAGCGAGACCGAGAGGATCGGCGGAGCGGTCTCGGCCGCATGCATGCGCTGCACGAAGCTCTTCATTGGCTCGTCGGTCGTGGGGAAACCGGCGATCATGCGGCAGTCGAAAGAGGCCATCACCGGGCGGATCTCGCCGCGAACCGTGCGCTCGAGCAGACTCAGCAGCTCGCGGGCGCGCTCGACGTAGTCGGTATGCGGATATTCTTTGAACAGCACGAGCACATCGCAGGATGCGAGCTTCGCGGCGGTCAGGTGGCAATGCGGGTCGAGCAGCGCACCAATAGCGGCTTGCGGCCCGGCGATCGCCCGCGCGCGCGCGAGCAGATCCGCCTCACAGTCGGGGTAGCCGTGCGCGAGCATCGCACCGTGCAGCCCGAAAGCCACGATGTCGACCGGCAGGCTGGCGCGCAGCTGCTCCAGGATCTCGTCCCGCAACGCCTCATAGACGGGGCGCGCGACGGGACCCGCCGGCTGCGCGAATGCGCACGTACCCTCATGCACGATCCAGCCGTCAGCGGCCGCCCGCTCCCGCGCGACCCACAGCGGACCGGTCGCCTCGGTCGGCAGGTCCGGATGTTCGCCGGGACGCCACAGCATCGTCTCCGCAAAGTTCTCCATCCCCGTGGGCAACGGCGAGAAGGTGTTCGTCTCCGTGCCCAGCGTGGCGGTGAAGAGGCGGATCGGGCGCTGAGAGCCAGACATGGGATTCCCCACCAGGCGGGACGGTCGTGCCCGCTTGGGGGGGATCGCCCTCAAAACCGCAGCGACGCCCTCACGCCGATCTGCCGCGGGGTGCCATACACTTCAGTGACGCTCGAGCCGACGCCCGGGAACGGGAATCCGCCACCGCCCTTTGCAACGATGTATTGGCGGTCCGTCACGTTGTCGGCGAACGCCACGACTTCCCAGCGCTGTCCCGCATCGCTCACGCCCACCTGGACGTTGGCGGTGGACCAGCCGGCAAGCTGCTGCGACGCCAGGTTGTCGCGGCCGAAGTAGTAGTCGGAGCGCATGCTCCAGTCACCGCGGAACCGCCAGCGCAGCGCCCCGGCAGGCAACGTGTATTGGACGGATGCGGTGCGCGTCCACTCGGGTGCGTTGTCGAGACGATTACCCCTGAAATTGAGCGTCGTCCCGGCAGCGGTTCGATCGAGGTAGTCCGTGTACTCCGCGCTTGAGTAGCCGACGGCCGCGGACAGCAACAGGTTTTCGGTCGGACGCGCGGTCATCTCGAGTTCCACGCCCTGTGACCGGGCATTCGCGGCGTTCGAGACCACCGCCACCACTGCCCCGCCGCCGCCGAGCACCTGCTGCAGCTGGACCGCCTGCAGCTCTTCGTACTTGATCCGATAGATCGCGGCGTTGAGGGTCAGGCGGTTGTCGAGCCAGGACGTCTTCGCGCCGAGCTCGTAGTTCCACGCCGATTCGGCGGTGAACCTGAGCTGCGAGAACCGCGTGATGGAGTTGCTGGTGATGTTGTCGAGGTTCCAGCCGCCGCTCTTGAAGCCGCGCGAGACCGAGGCGTAGATATTCACATCCGACGTCGCCTTCCAGAGCAGGCTCACCGTGGGAGACGTGTCGTTGTCGGCGAGACGGTCCTTCTGGCGGGGCAGGGAGGGTGCGACACCGAACGGGAAGCCGTTCTGGAGGTAGTCGAGATCCTTCTCTTCCTTGGTGTAGCGCAGGCCTGCGGTGAGGGTCAGCGCGTCGCTGAGCCGCCAGTCCGCATTCGCGAAGGCCGCTTTGCTGGTTGTCGTGATGTTGCCCGACGTGTCGCCGCACACTCCGCGCAGGAACGCCGGCACACCGGCGATGGTGCCGAAGCAGCTTTGCGAGAAGCTGTCGATATCCTGGCGGAAGTAGTAGAGCCCGGCGATGTAACTGACGGCACCCTCGGTACCCGAGGTGAAGCGGATTTCCTGCGTGAACTGGTCCTGGTCGTTGGTCAGCTTCGAGCGGACCACATCGAGCGGCCCCGCATCGGTGTCGTTGGTGCGATCGCGCGACATCTGCCCGTAGGAGGAGATCGAGGTCAGCGTGCCGCCGCCGACCTTCCAGTCGACGCTCAGGCTCACGCTGCTGAGGTCACGCGCAGCCAGCGTCGGGACATCCACGTTGATCTGGTACGGGCGCGGCACGAAGCCGTAACCGGAAATGGACCGCGACGAGGTCGTGGTGGCGTCGTCGTTGACGACATCCCCGGCAAGCGTGAGCTCGAGGTCGTCGGTGACCTTGAAAAGCAGCTTCGCGCGCGCACCCACCGAGTCCTCGTTGTCTACCGGGCGCCCGGTCGCCAGATTGTCGACATAGCCGTCGCGCTCGCGGCGGAACGCCGAGGCGCTGAAGAGCACCCGATCGCTCAGCGGCCCCGAGAAGTAAACGTTGCCGGCCCGCAGGCCGTCGCTACCCACCTCGGCACGCACTTCACCGGTGAACTGCTCGGACGGGCGCCGCGTCGTGACGCTGATCGCTCCGGAGATCGAGTTTTTGCCGAACAGTGTGCCCTGCGGCCCGCGCAGGAACTCTACGCGTTCGACGTCCATCAGCTCCTGGTTGAAGCCGATCGGTCGACCTTGCACGACGCCGTCCACGTAGACACCCATGCCCGAGTCGAAACCGACGTTGACGCGGGCCTGGCTCTGGATGCCGCGGACGGTAATCTGGGGCGCCGAGTTGTCCTGGGGGCCGGTGAACACGAAGTTCGGGATCGCCGATGCGAGATCGCGGACCCGGACGCTGCCGCGCTCGCTGATCTCCTGCGCTCCCACGGCGGTGATCGACACCGGCACGTCCTGAAGGTTCTCGACGCGCTTGCGCGCCGTGACAACGACCTCCTCCAGCGGCATCGCGTCCTTCGCCCCCGCTGCTTGGGGTGCCGCGAGTGCGGGATTGGCTGCCAGCGCGGAAAGCGCGCAGCCATGCAGGGCCAGAAGCCAGGTACGACGAGCCATAGGTATTCCCCCGTTTATTGTCGCCTGAGAGCGAACCGGACCAAAATTACCGCCGTCCGTCCGGTCGGTCAATGACTCTCAACAGTCTTCGATCGCCTTCCCAGCTGCGGACCCGCCAGCAGCAGCACGGCCAGCACGATGGGGATCAGGAACAACTCGGTGATGTCCACCTGAAACCCCTGCCACTCGAACGTGCGGTCGCCGGTGAACCGCAGGATGTTGACCTTTATCGTGTTGCTGGCCCCATGCACCAGGATCGGCGCGATCACGCTGCCGCCCGTGAGGTTGAAGACATAGGCGCAGAGGATGGTCGAGCCGATGGTGCCGAGGACGAAGTTTGTCCACTCGATCAGATAGCCGTCGATACCCCCGAAACGGGCGTCGAAAGCCGCTGCTCCGGAGAGGAACACCGGCAGGTCGCGGGGCATGTGCCAGACACCCCAGAGGACGCCCAGCACGACCGCGGCCGCAAGTGGTGTACGCATCACCTCCATCAAGCGCGGCAGCGCGTAGCCGCGCCAGCCGAGTTCCTCCGATAGCGCGCCGCCATCGACGTAGGGCAGCAGCGCAAGCCAGGTCAACATCGCGAACGGGGTCGTGCCGATGATCATCGACAGCGTATCGAGGCCGGCCGTGTTGCCGAGGTGGTAGGACCGCACCATGAGAACCAGGGCGATCGTCAGGTAAACGGCGGTGATCACGCCGTAGACCTGCAGGCCGCGCCGCCACCCGACGCCGTCCCGCCACGGCTTCAGTCGGCTGAAGAGCTCCAGCAGACCGGAGCGTCCCCACCCGATGGCCGTGACGGCGATCGCGGCGAGCGTCGGCGCCAGCGGAAACAGCAACGTCAGCGCGAACCACGGATGATCCAGCGAGTAAACGAGCACCGTCACGAAGTTGCCCGGGAGATGCTGCGCCGCCAGCCACGCGATGAACGGGTTGAAGAACCCCAGCGAGGGCCCGCGGATCAGGATCGCAAACGTGCCGAAGAGCACTGCCGTTATGAAGAAACTGGTTACCGGCCGGCGCCGAATGTAATCACGCATAGTGAGTGGTCCTCGGTCGTTGCGAAGATCGATGTGCGAGTCTCATCGGCCGTGGCGGCGCATGATGGACACGAACCGTTCGAGCGGAATCGCCTGCGCTTCGTTGCCGTCGCGGCCGGTCATCGACTCGGCGGCAAGCAGCGCGTTGACGATCGCTTCCTCGGTCGCCTCGGCAACGGCCGGGAACAGCGCGCTCAGCTGTACGTTGGGCAGCATCTCGATGCCGCGGATCGTCTCGGCGTCGACGGCCGGCAGACGGTTCGCCGTGGAGAAAGCAATCACGAAATCTCCACTGGTGTTGTTACCCCACCCGCCCACCCGACCGAGTCCGAGCGGCGCTCGTCTGGCGAGCCGTTCGCACTGGCTCGGAATCAGGGGTGCGTCCGTCGCCACCACGATCACGATGGAACCGTCCTCCCGTCGGTAGACGCTCGGCACCTCGTCGTAACCGATCTCGGCACCGATCGGTACACCGTCGACCGTGAGCCACTGACGTAGCCCGTAGTTGCTCTGCACCAGGACACCCACCGTGTACTCGGCGCCGCCGGCCCTCACCCGCCGCGACGACGTGCCGATGCCACCCTTGAACTCGTGGCAGACCATCCCGGTGCCGCCACCGACATTGCCCTCCGCCACCGGCCCGTCAGCGGCGACCCGCATGGCCTCGTAGACGTGCGCGGCTTGTACATGCTGCGCGAGACCGTCGTTGAGCATGCCGTCGTAGGTCTCGCCGCAGGTCGGTTGATGGAAGCGGTGTGCAAACCCCTCAAGGAAAGTCTGCGCCAGCAGCGCGTCGCGCAGCGTGCCGATGGAGAAGGCCGACGACAGGCAGATGGCGCTGGAGAGGATCCCGGTCTCGCGGATCCAGTGCGCACCGGCGAACTCGCCGAAGCCGTTGAAGCTGTGGAAGCCCGCGAACACGGTCTGCTCCCAATAGGGCACAGGCAAAGGATGGATCGCCGTGACCCCGGTGCGCGCCACGCGCGGCGTGTCGGCGACCAACGTCACATGTCCGACCCTCACCCCGGCGACATCGGTGATCGCATTCAGCGGCCCCGCCGGCAGCACGCCGACCTTGAAACCGAGTTCGCGCAGGCGTGTCCGTCCCATAGCGTCATGTTCCCGGGCGGGGAGTCACGGGTGCTTCGACGCGCCACATGTCCTCCGCGTTGTAGATGTAGGGGATGCTGAAGTTGTAGTCGAGCCCACGCAGGTCGGCGCGATGGGCGAGGATCCACCCGGACTGCCAGAGCGGCACGTTCGGCGTGTCGCGCAGCACGATGCGCTGCGCTTCGCGGTAGAGCGCTGCGCGTGCCTCGCCGGTGACGCCGTCGGCGCGGCGCAGCAGGGCATCGAGTTCGGCGCTGCGGTATCGCGAGACGTTGCCGATCGAGCCGATCATCCGCGAGTCGTAGACGAAGGTGAACAGGATCCACGGGTCGGGGAAATCGAGACTGATCTGCTGCAACGTGATCTCGAATTCGCCGCTGAAGATCTCTTGTCGCGAGCCGGCACTCACCTGCCGAATCGACACGCGCAGGCCCACGTTCTCGAGCTGTGCAAGGATGCCGAGCAGCAGCGGCGAGGGCGTCGTCCGATCGCTGACATACGTGAGCGTCATCTTGGCGCCTTCGGGGACGCCAGCTTCGCGCAGCAGCCGGCGAGCCTGCACGGGATCGAAGGACGCCAGCGGCAGTCCGGCATCGAAGCCGGGCACGCCCTCCGGAACGAAGCCCCGCAGGGCCACGCTGCCGGCATCGTCGAGATGTCGCCGCAGCGCCTCGCGATCGATGGCGAGCGAGATTGCCTCCCGAACGCGGCGATCCGTGAACGGCTTGCGGTCGTTGTTGAGCTGCAGGAAGAGCACGCTGGCCGTGGGCGCCGAGAGCGTGGTGATACCCGGCCGGGAAGCGATCCAACCGGCCTGATCAGCAGATATACCGTCGACGATATCGAGGTCGCCGTTGCCGAGCTGGATCAGGCGCTCGGTCTCGTCCCTCACGGTGCGAAACACGATGCGGTCGAAGTACCGCGGCGGTTGCCGAGCGTGGGGATTCGGCGCCAGCACGACGCGCTCGCCGAGCGCGTTGGCAACCAGCCGATAGGGCCCGCTGCCCGCCGTGTTGCTGCTGAGCCAGCGCAGACCGAGGTCGCCGTCCACCTCGTGCACGAGCAATCGCGGATTGACCACGGCAGCCGCCGGCATGGCGAGGATCTGCGCGAAGAACGGCACGGGCGTCGCCAGCACGAAGCGGACCTCGTACGGCCCCGTGACTTCCGTTCGCTTCAGCCACGAGAGCGCCTGGGACGGGCCGAGTCGCATGCGCTGCACGCGGTCGAACGAGAACTTCACCGCCTCGGCGGTGACCTCCGTGCCGTCGTCGAATCGATGGCCGGGCTCGATGCGCGCCGTCCACAGCTTGCCATCCGGCGACGGCTCGACGCTGCTGGCGAGTTCACCGATCAGCCGCCCCGTCGGACGTCCGTCGCGCAACTCGAAACGCAGCAGTCGCTGGTAGGCGAGATCGACGACCGAGAAGTTGTTCTGGATCAGCGTGGCGGCCGGATCCAGCGTCGAGAGGTCCCGAGGCACGGCGACGGTCAGGGTGCGCGGCGCCTGCGGCAGGTCCGACACGTCGCAGCCGGCGCCGGCCAGCAGCGCGAGACCGATCGCGATCAGCCCGGTGCGGCGTCGCTTCATCGTCAGCGCGCCGCCTCGACGAATCGCTCGAAGATGAGTTTGTCGCCGGGGGAGATATGGAACTCGGGATGCCACTGCACACCAAGCGCGAAGCGGCGCTGCGGCACCTCGATCGCCTCGACGAGATCGTCCGGCGCCCGCGCGGCGACGCGGGCACGCGGCCCGACCTCGATCACGCCCTGGGAATGCTTGCTGTTCACCAGTGCGGGCTCCGGGCCGAACCAGCGTGCGAAATCGCTGTCCGGCTCCGCGCGCACGGTGTGGGTCCCCTGCGCATAGCTCTCCGTCTGCCGATGCTGGATGCTCGACGGGCGCGACGCGGCGAGCGACACGATCAGCTTGCCGCCGCACACCGCGTTCATCATCTGGAAACCGCCGCAGACCCCGAGCAACGGCACATCGGCCTCGATGGCAGCGACGATGAGTGCGCGCTCGAATGCCGCGCGTTGCAGTTTTTCGGGGGAGTCACTGCCGTCGGCACCTTCACCAAAGATATTCGGGTGCGGAAACTGGTAACCGCCCCCCGAGACCACGATGCCGTCGAGCGACTCGAGGTAGCGGGGGATCATGTCGATCTCGTGCGGCAGCATCACCGCCGCCGCACCTGCGGCGCGCAGCGCGTCGAAGGTGCGGGAATCGAGCACGTAGAAGGGGCGCGGCGGCTTGCCCTGGGGGGTCGCTTCGATGTCTGCGGTGACACCGATCAAGGGGGTGCGCTCGCTGTCTGTCGGAACTGCCATCGGTCAAGCCTCCCAGGGGTTCGGATCGAAGGGCCAGATCGGCCGCGGCAAGCGCCGGAACGGCAGCTGGCGAACATCGGCCGCGCATACACCCGGACCATCGACGACGATGTCCTCGACGAAAATGCCGGCAAAGTCGCGCCGATAGTGCTGCGCGGACTTGACGACAATGACGCGCTTCGCGGCCAGATCGACACCGACCTCACCGAAGAGGTTGGCGGCATAGGTCTGTGTGCGTACCTCCGCCACCACGATGTCGACGCCGTCAGCATGCAGTGCTGCGACTCGGCCCATGGATATCAAAGAATTTCCGATCCGCTGGCTACCCTTCTCGAGGAGGCGTCCGACCCGCACCTGCAGGTCGAGCGGCTCGCCGGATAGCGGGCAGGCCTTGCCGCCTACGCGCATCGACAGCATCGCGCCCTCGCCCGCCTCGAACGCGAAGCGCACGGCAATCGGATCCCAGAGGATACCGGCGGCGATGTCGCGCACGCCGGCGTCAAGCAGCGCACGCAGGATGAAGGTCGCGTCGCCAGGCGAACCGCCGCCCGGGTTGTCGGCGAGGTCGGCCAGCACGATCGGACCCCGCGCCGCCGCGACGACGTGCTGCACCGCCTCGTGCAGGGGAACATACGGTTGTGCGGCCGTCCCGCGCATGGCGATCAGACGCGCCCCGAGCCGGCGCGCGAGCTCGTCCCCCGCCGCCTTGCGGCCATCGGTGATGACCAAGGTCCACGCACCGACGATAGGAATGTCGGCGCGGCGGAAGCCGTGCACCACCGAGATGTCGAGGACGCCGTCCTTGCCCTCGAGCGCCTTCATCTCGGCGACGAACCCGCGCATCGGTTCGCGGTTGGTCTGGAAGACATCCATCAGGCGACAGTTGAAGACGGATGTGACGGGATGGATCTCTCCGCGCAGCGTCCGGTCGATGAGATCGATCAGCTGCGCGGCGCGCTCGTCGATGTCGCTGTGCGGATTTTCTTTGTAGAAAAGCAGCAGGTTGGCGCTATCGAGCATCGCCGGCGAGAGGTGCGAATGCGGGTCGCACAACGCCCCGATCACCGTATCGGGTCCGACAAGCGCCCGGACGCGCTCGAGCAGGTCGCCCTCGCAGTCGTCATAACCCTCCGCGACCATGCCGCCATGCAGGTTCAGCGCGACCGCATCGACCGGCAGTACCGCCTGCAGATCGGCAAGCAGCCCGTCGCGCAACGACTCCCAGGCGCTGCGGACGATCGCGGCGCCCGTCTCGGCCTCGGTGGTAAGTCCGGTGAGTACTGTCCAGCCCGCCGCGCCCGCGCGCTGCTGCGCAGCCCAGGTCACCGTGAAACTATAGGTGCCGGGCGTCGCCTGATATTGTCCGCGGTGTATGCCCCGCCGCTCGAACGCCGGCAGCCCCACGGGGATGGGCGAGAACGTGTTGGTCTCGGTGGCGATCCCGGCGCAAAAAACCCTCATCGCGCACCTCCGCTTTGCAATGCCT
>JBIKVA010000149.1:0-7023 GCA_044357085.1 Steroidobacteraceae bacterium
TCGTCGACATCACCGGAAACGACACACCCATGAGTCAGGTATTCACCAGCATCGAGCAGCTGCAGGCGGCAGCCGGTCGGTCACTCGGTCCAACCGAATGGATCACCATCGAGCAAGCCCGGGTCGACGCGTTCGCCGATGCCACCGGCGACCATCAGTGGATTCACGTCGACGTCGAGCGCGCACGTCTCGGTCCCTTCGGCGGGACCATCGCGCACGGTTACCTCACGCTATCGCTCTGCAGCCTCTTCCTGCCCGAGCTGATGCGGGTGGAACTGGCCGGCATGGGGATCAACTACGGGCTCGATCGCGTGCGCTTCCCGGCGCCCGTGCGCGTGGGCAGCAGGATCAGGGGGCGCGGCGAAATCATTTCGGTGACCGATGTGCCGTCCGGGGTGCAAGTCGTGGTTCGGGTGACCATCGAGGTGGAGGGAAGCGACCGCCCGGCGTGCGTCGCTGATACCATCAGCAGGTTCATCGTCGCCGGCGAGGAGGTCAGGCGCTGATGGCCAAGACCAGCGAACATCCCGAAAAAATCGAACTCGACGAGATCGACCAGAAGATCATCGCTTTGCTGCGCAAGGACGGTCGCGCGACGAACCAGGAAGTCGCACGGCGTCTCGGCATGGCGGCAGCCACCGTCAGTGCACGGGTTCGGCGTCTTGAGAACGCCAAGGCCATGAAGGTCGTCGCCGTCACCGATTTCGCGGCGATCGGCTACAAGATCCTGTTGGCCGTCGGCGTCCAGGTCCAGGGCCGGCCCGCCGAGCATGTCGCGCAGGAACTCGCACGCCTCCCCGAGGTGTTCAGCGTGCATGTCGTCACCGGTGCGCGTGACATCGAGACGCTCGTCGCCCTGCACGATTTCGACGAGTTGCATTCGCTGCTGCTGCGGGACTTCGCCAAGATCAAGGGCATCCGCAGCATCGAATGCGGCATCGCGGCCGAGGTCGTGAAGTACAACTTCGAAGTGGCGCCGATATCATGATCGAGCACACCGTCGACGAACTCGATCGCAAGATCATAGACAAACTGACCAGTGACGCCCGCGCCAGCAACCGCTTGCTCGCCCAGTCGCTCGGGGTCACCGAGGGTACCGTGCGGGGTCGCATCAAGCGGCTCGAGGCCGCGAACCTCATCCGCTTCACCGCGGTCACCAACGTCGCCTCGGTGGGTGCGCCCAAAGTCGTGCTGATCGGCATCCAGGCACAGTTGAACGAGGTCAAGAACCTCTGCAACAAGATCGCTGCGATGCGCGAGATCGGCTGCGTGATCGCCATGGCTGGCCGCTACGACATCCTCTGCATCGGTCTGTTTTCGTCGCTCGAAGACGTGGTCTCCGTGGCCAACAACCGCATCCTTGCGCTGCCTGGTGTGCGGCATGTCGAGACGTCCATTGCGGTGTCTACCCTCAAGTACGACCATCGCGTCGCCAAGATCATCGACCGCAAGCGCGAGGCCTGACGGTCGTGGCCGTGCGCGAGGTCGGTGAGTTCGACTTCGTCATCGTCGGCGCGGGCTCGGCCGGTTGCGTGCTGGCCAACCGCCTCTCCGCAGACGGTCGGCACCGCGTGGCGCTGCTCGAGGCCGGCGGCACCGGCGACAGCTTCTTCATCCGCATGCCGATCGGCTACGGCAAGGCAGCCTTCGAGCCCGGCCATAGTTGGCACTACTTTTCGGCACCCGAGCCGGGCCTCGGTGGCCGACGGGTGCTGTTGCCGCGCGGCAAGGGCCTCGGCGGTTCGTCCAACATCAACGGGCTCATCTACATCCGCGGCCAGGCGGCTGACTATGCCGACTGGGCCGCGCAGGGTGCGAGCGGCTGGGACTGGCCTGACGTCCTGCCATGGTTCCTGCATTCCGAGCGTAGCCTGCAGCGCGAGGGCGCTTTCCATTCGGCTGACGGTGCGATGCGCGTGCAGCGCGCCTCCGAACGAGACTCCACCAATGCCGCGGTGCTGGCGGCCTTCGCCGCAACGGGTACGCCGGGCGTCGACGACTTCAACGACGGTAGCCAGTGGGGCTGCGGCTACTACGACTCGATCATAGACCGGGGCGAACGCTGGTCTGCTGCCCGCGTATTCCTGCAACCCGCGCGCTCGCGACCGAATCTCTCCGTCTTCACCGGGATGCTCGCGAACCGCGTCTTGTTCGCGGGTCGTCGCGCCACGGGTATCGAGTGCCGTGGCGAGGGAGGCACCTGTCGGTTCACCGCGCGGCGCGAAGTGCTGTTGTGCGCCGGTGCATACCACAGCCCGCAGTTGCTGCAATTGTCCGGCGTCGGCGATCCGGCCTTGCTCGCCGCGCACGGGATCGATGTCGTGTTGCCCCGCTCCGGCGTGGGCGAGAACCTGCAGGACCACTACGTCGTACCCATGGGATTCCGGGTGCGGCCAGGAGTCTTCAGCTACAACCGCGAGCTCGCGGGCTTCGGTCTGCTGCGCAACCTGCTGCGCTATCTCATCCGGCGCGACGGCCCGCTGACCATCCCGGCGGCGCAGAGTGGGGCTTTCGTGCGCAGCGATCCGCAGGTGGCGCGACCCGATCTGCAGTATCACTGCCTGCCTGTGACCGGCGACCTCGAGGTTGCGGCAAAGGGCGGCAAGGGACAGTTGAGTCCGCTACCCGGCCTCACCATCGCCCCCTGCGTGTTGCGTCCGGCGTCCCGCGGCAGCGTCAAGATCGCCTCCGGCAATTCTGCCGAGCCGCCCCGGGCGACGCACAACTATCTGGTCGATGAACTCGATCGCGTGATCACCCTGCGCGGCATGCGGATTGCGCGCAGTGTCGCGGCCTCGGCACCGCTGCGGCACCTCATCGAAACCGAAGCCGATCCGGGTCCGGACGCCACTAGCGACGACGCACTGCTCGCCTTCGCGCGACAGTTCGGCTCGACCGGATACCATCCCGTCGGCACCTGCCGCATGGGCAGCGACGCCGCTGCGGTGGTCGATCCGCAATTGCGCGTCTGCGGCATCGAGGGACTGCGGGTGGCGGACGCTTCGGTCATGCCGACACTGATCTCGGGCAACACCCACGCCGCATGCGTGATGATCGGTGAACGCGCCGCGGATTTCGTGTTGCGCGCAGCACGCTGATTTCCGACGACCAAAAAAAAGCCCGGTCGTTTCGACCGGGCTGTCAGGTCGTGCCGGCCGGGGCGTGGCGCCCCGACCGGCCTCGTGACTTACTTGCCGTCGAACATCATCGAGAAGTCGATGCCGTAGGTTCGCGGTTCGCCGTACTGGGCCAGGTTAAGCCCCAGCGAGGCGCCGTAATTGAACGAGAACTCGCGGTAGTCCTCGTCCGTCAGGTTGCGGCCCCAGGCGCTGATCCGCAGCTTGGATCCGGCCATCTCGATATCGCTCAGGCTCAGACGTGCGTTGACGAGCGTCCGCGCGTTGTTGGGCAACTGGGCGAAGATCACCGGCCCCGAGGCGTACGAGTCCGAGGACATCGCTTGCGCGAAAGTCTCGGACTGGTAGTTCGCATTCAGGTTGAGCGAGAGCCGGCCGAGATCGGTCTTGGCAAGCACCCAGTCGATGTTGGCAGTGATCTGGTTGTCCGGCGCGAGACCGCGCTTGGCGAAATCCACCGTGTTCGCGATTGAGGTGGTGGCGTTGCGGGCGAGCGGGAACTCGTCAAAGGTGCCGCGGACGCCCGACCACGACAATGCCGCCGTCAGGCTGTCGATCGGGCGGATCGTGATCTCGAGTTCGCCACCGTAGCGCGTGGCACGACCCGCGTTCTGGATGCGGCTGACCACGCTGCCGTTCGGACGCACGAACAGCGACGACACGTGCATGTCCTGGTACTGGTAGCGGAACACGCCCGCATTGATGCGCAGGCGCGGGTTGATGTCTGCCTTGATGCCAGCCTCGAGATTTTTCATCTTTTCGGGCTTCAGCAGATCGCCGGTGTTGTTGACCGTGTCGTAGAAGTCGCCGTTGAAGGTGCCGCTCTTGTACCCGGTGGAATAGGTGACGTAGCTGTAGACATCGTCGCTGATGTCATAGCCCAGGGTCAGCTTGCCGCTGGTATTGCTGAAGTCCTTGCTGAACGACTTGTCATAGATGCCGGCGACCGGAGCCTGCGTCTCGGCGAGCTCGTCCGTTACGTAGGCACGCGACAGCGGCTGACCCGCGAAGAAGAAGCCGAAGAAACCGGCCGGATTGGCGCTGCTGCGCCACAGGTAGGTGACGTCCTTGGTCTCCTTGGTGTGACGCAGGCCGACGGTCACGGCGAACGGACTCTCGGCTGACGCGCGCCAGGTACCCTGGCCGTA
Organism: Steroidobacteraceae bacterium; assembly: GCA_044357085.1. Taxonomy (GTDB): domain Bacteria; phylum Pseudomonadota; class Gammaproteobacteria; order Steroidobacterales; family Steroidobacteraceae; genus UBA964. Next base: position 4,286 of record JBIKVA010000149.1, read on the forward strand.
GATGGCCGTCGACTCCGTGGCGTTATCGTGCGAGGTCGTATCGGACGCGGAGATCGGGAACAGCGCCCAGCGGTTATTGCGGAACTCGCCGTCATCCTTGTAGTAGAAGAGGCCGGCTGCGTAGTCGAGGTTCCCCGACTTGCCGACCATCGAGAACTCCTGCTGCACCGACGTGAACTTGGTGTCCGCGTAGTTGGTGAAGGACGGCGCACGTCCCAGCGCATTGATGGCATCGACGATGCCCTGACCGACGGAGAACTCCACCGCTGCCGGAATGGCCGGCGACACTGCGTTGAAGAACAGTCCGCCGATGGTCGACAGCACGACGTCGTGTACGACACCCGTGGTCAAGCCGTTGCCGAGCGGACGGATCGTACCGTCCACCCCGTCGAGGTCACCGCGGTTGAGGTTGTGGACCTTGCGGTAACCGGTGATCGACTTGAACTCGACCTCGCCAAGGGCTCCCATGCCGTCGGGACGCCACGACAGCGTGAGCCCGTGCGCATCGACGTCGTTGCTCGACTGCAGCGGAATATCACCCGACGTGCGCGTGGGGCGACCGACGCCGGCGGAGTAGAGCTTGTTTTCCCAGACGATGTAGTCGTTGATCCACTGGCTGAGCTGGCGTACCTGCGGCGTGGCAGCCGCGGGTCCCAGGAAAGCAAGGTTGGCCTGCAGCCCGGCGACGGTCTGCGAGCGGCTGCGGCTGGTCAGGGCCACGTTGGTGGGGTAGCCCGGGGTGCCGAGGACGGCTGCCGCAGTCGGTGTGAGCCCGAACGGCTTCAGCGCCTGCGAGAACTCGGACAGCTCCGAGTGCGTGAAGTTGTAGCTCGCGGTGAAGTCCTCGGTCGGCGTGAACTCCAGCGCCACGCGCCAGCCCTCGCGGTTCAGGTTCTCCGCGCCCTTCAGTGCCGTGTTGGTGTTGCCGTAGAGCGGATCCCGTTCGCGCTTGAAGACGGTGAACGAGCTGGCGAGTGCGCCAGAACTCGGCAGGTCCACGGAGAGCCGATAGTCGCGCAGCGAATAATTGCCCGCGCCTACGCGCGCATCGATGCGGAAATCGCCGCTCGGCTTGCGCGAGACGAAGTTGACGGCACCGCCGGTGGTGTTGCGACCGTACAGCGTGCCTTGCGGTCCGCGCAGCACCTCGATGCGCTCGAGGTCCACGACATCGAGACCGACGCCGAAGCCCTTGGCGACGTAGATGCCGTCGACGTACAGCGCGGAGGCCGGATCGTTTGAGACACTGTTGGCGTTGCCCGACGGCACGCCGCGGATGTTGAGCGACAGGTTGCCGCGCGAGGAAGGCGGCTCGAAGCCCTGCAGGTTCGGGACGACGCCGAACAGGTTCTTGTTGTTGGCGATGCCGAGTTCGGTGATCGTGTTGGCGGAAATCGCGGTGATGGCGATCGGGGTGGTCTGCAGGTTCTCGGCGCGCTTCTGCGCGGTGACGACGATTTCCTCGAGTCCGCCCTGGTCGGCGCCCTGCGCGCCAGCCAACCCGGCGGCGGATGCCGCGATCAGGCTGGCAACGACCGACGATAGAGAGTGCTTCGACTTCATGGTCCCCTGTCCTCCAGTAAACAAGTGTTCTTCACGACACTGGCAATCGGTCATCCGCAGTTCGGCCGGATGACCCCCGTTGTCTCTATGCTTTCAACATGCGTAATCCATGTCAACGAAAATTACGCAAAGCGACGTTCCTTGGCCTCCCGGACTGCTAATATCGCAGCGTCGTGGTACTTTCGCCACGAATCGTCCCGGTGCCGACGTGTGCCGGTGGCGAGTCCTCATCAGTGGCAGGAGCCGGCGTGGGTGAGCGCTTGAACGGCACCGTCGAGACGAAGCCCGGCGGCTACGCGTGGTACGTGGCCGGGGTCCTGTTCCTCATCTACCTCGTCAACTACGTCGACCGCTCGGTCCTCAACGTTCTCTCCCAGTTGGTCAAGGAGGATCTCGGCGCCTCCGATACCGTCATGGGCTTTCTGGTGGGGCCGGCCTTTGCGGTGTTCTACGCCCTGGCGGGCATCCCGATCGCCCGCTACGCCGACCGCGCCAATCGCATCCGCATCATCGTCGTCGGTTGCCTCGTCTGGAGCGCCTTTACGGTGGCGACGGCCTACGCGGCGAACTGGCAGCAACTCGCGTTGTTCCGGATCGGCGTCGGCATCGGCGAGGCCGCTTTCATTGCACCCGCGTATTCCATCCTCGCCGATTACTTTCCGGTCAGGTATCGGGCACGCGCCCTGTCGCTGCTCGGGCTCGCGGTCTATTTCGGCCAGGTGACCGGCATGGTGACCGGCGCGATGCTCGGTGCTTCGCTCGGCTGGCGGGACGTCTTCATCTATGCGGGCCTGCCCGGCATCGTCGTCGCGGTGCTGGCGTTCGCGACCGTCCGCGAACCGGTACGCGGCGCGATGGAGAACTCGCCCGTCGCGAGGCGCGAGGAGGGCGTTCCGCTCGGTGCCGCGTTGCGTACGCTTTGGGGTTACCGAAGCTTCCGCAATCTTTGTTTCGGCTCGGCGCTGGGCGTGTTCGGCGGGCAGGCGTTCGCGGGCTGGTCGGCACCGTTCCTCATGCGTTCGCACGGGGTGGACCTGACCGCGATCGGAACCGTCTTCGCGCCGCCGTACCTGCTGTCGGCCCTGGCGGGCACCCTTATCGCAGGCGTACTCGCCGACCGCCTGGTTCGGCGCGATCTGAACGCCCCGGTTCGCGCCTCGAGTTATGCACTCGCT
>JBIKVA010000150.1:0-7021 GCA_044357085.1 Steroidobacteraceae bacterium
CGAGTTTTTCGGTGTTGATGACTGCGGAGAGCGGCGTGAGGGGTACTGCGCCACCGGTGTAGCCGGTGCCGCCGCCGCGGGGAATGACGCTGAGACCGAGTTCCGCGCAGGCGCGCACCAGGCCCGGGATCTCGTCCTCGGCATCGGGACAGATGACGACGAAGGGGTACTCGACGCGCCAGTCGGTGGCGTCGGTGACGTGCGACACGCGCGCGAAGGCATCGAAACGGATGGCATCGGCGCGCGTGTGGCGGCCGAGCAGACGCCGTGCCCGATCGCGCAGCTTCGCGGTGCGTTTGAAAGATTCGTCGAACGCGTCGACGGCGCGGTGCGCCGCCTCGAGCAGCAGGCCGACCTTGCGGTCGCGTTCCTGCTCCAGGGTACTGCCGCCGGAGTCGCGCCTGCGGTCGATCTCGCCGAGCCGGTGTTCGAGTGCTTCGATGAGCAGCTTTCGTCGACGGGGATTGTCGAGCAGATCGTCTTCGAGATACGGATTGCGTTGCACGGCCCAGATGTCGCCGAGCACTTCGTAGAGCATGCGCGCCGAGCGCCCCGTGCGTCGCTCGCCGCGCAATTCGTCGAGCAGCGACCAGCTGTCCCCGCCGAGCAGGCGGATCACGATCTCGCGGTCCGAGAACGAGGTGTAGTTGTACGGAATCTCGCGGATGCGCGGGGTCGCGCTCTCCGGCGGGGCGAACAGGGGAAGTTCTGCGATTGCTGCGTTCATCGGGAGCTCCGACCGTCCTTGTCGGGGGCCTCATTGTCCCACTGTTGCCCTATCATTTGGGGCCTGTCGATGCATTGCCACTCCCTGACGGATTGCACTTCCATGATGCCTGCTACCCCATGACCACCAGCTCCGCGCTCAATCCGCAGGCGGCGCAGATGGCCGACGCGTCGATGCTGCGAACCCTGCGCTATCAGACCGAGGCCCTGTGGCCGCTCGAATCGCGCCTCTTCGCCCGCTATGCGCTGCCGCGGGCAGCCCGGATCCTCGATCTCGGCTGTGGCTCGGGCGAGGCAACATTGCGTCTGGCTGCAATGTTTCCCGGCGCCGAGACCGTGTTCGGAGTCGACCTTATGCCGGAACTGCTCGCCGCGGCCCGCTTGCGGGAACTGCCGGCGCAGCCAAGCGTGGTTTTCGAGCAGGGTGACGGCTTCGCCCTGCGCTTCCCCGACGCGCACTTCGATCTGGTGGTCTGTCGGCACGTCACGCAACTCGTGCCGGATGCGCAGCGCCTGCTCGCCGAGATCCAGCGGGTGCTGAAACCCGGCGGCTGGGCCCACATCCTGAGCGAAGACTACGGCATGCTGCATTTCCCCGAGCGTGACGGCGTCGACCCCGATCTGCTGTGGCACCAAGCCGTCGTCCCCTTCGACCGGGCGACCGGCACGGACGCGCGGATCGGCCGTCGGACCCTGCCACTGATGCGACGACTCGGTTTCACGCATCTTGGCGTGCAGTACCTCGTGGTCGATACCGAAAGCGTCTCGCGCGATACGCTGGCCGGCATCTTCACCGCCTGGCGCGACGGCTACGCGGAGGCGCTCTCGAAGCACTCCGCGCTCGGCGAGCACAAGGTGCGCGCTGCCTTCGATGCCATCATCGCCTCGGTCCTCGACCCCGATTCATACGGCGTGTGGCACGTACCGGTCGTCGCCGGACGGCGTGCATGAGGGTGCAACTGGTTCCGCATCCTTCATCTCTCCATGCTGCCGACACGGCTGTCGCGGTTGGTCTGCTCGCCGGTCCGGAGAGCGTCGAACTCACCTATGAAATCAGTTCGGCAGAGCCGCTGGTGCTGCCGCCGGTTGCGCGGCGCACCGGCGCCGCGGGCCAACGCCGTGATGGCCTGTGGCGGCACAGCTGTTGCGAACTCTTCGTTAGGGACGCTTGGGTCGCCGGTCCTGATGTCGCCGGTCCTTATCTGGAGTTCAATTTCTCGGCTTCGGGCGACTGGGCGGCGTACGCCTTCGATGCACCTCGTCAAGGCATGCGGCCGCACGACTGGGGTGGAGCGCCCATGATCGTCGCCGAGCGTGACGGTCGCTTGGTGCGCGTGTCGTTGCCGCGCGTGTCGTTGCCGCGTATCGCAGTGGGAAGCCGCCTGACGCTGTCGCCGACCGTCATCCTCGAGACTGCCACGGGTTTCGGGTACTGGGCCTTGCGCCATCCGCCGGGTCAGCCGGATTTTCACGCTGTGGATCACTTCGCAGCCGGAGTCGACATCACATGATCCGTTTCGGCATCGATCGCTTGCTCGAGGAACCCGGCTTGCGCGCGCCGCTCGCGGGTCGTCGCCTGGCCTTGCTCGCGCACCCCGCCTCGATGACGGCGGACTTCCGCCACAGTCTCGATGCGCTGGCCGCCGCGCCGGGGCTGCAGGTGACAGCCGCTTTCGGGCCGCAGCACGGCCTGCGTGGCGACAAGCAGGACAACATGATCGAGTCGCCCGACTACACCGATCCCGCGCTCGGCGTTCCCGTGTTCAGCCTCTATGGCGAAGTGCGTCGGCCGACCGACGCCATGCTCGCCCATTGCGACGTCGTGATCGTCGATCTGCAGGACCTCGGTTGCCGCATCTACACCTTCATCACCACGCTGCGGTACGTGCTCGAGGCTGCGGCGCGCCTCGGCAAGTCGGTATGGGTGCTCGACCGGCCGAACCCCGCCGGGCGTCCGGTGGAGGGTCTGGCCTTGCGTCCGGGCTGGGAGAGTTTCGTCGGCGCGGGCGAGATGCCGATGCGCCATGGCCTGACCATGGGCGAGCTCGCCCGCTGGTTCGTGCGCCGTTTTCGCCTCGACGTCGATCTTGAAGTGGTCGGGATGCATGGCTGGGATCCGCAACTCGGGCCCGGCTACGGTTGGCCGCTCGGCGAGCGCAGCTGGATCAACCCCAGCCCGAACGCCCCGAACGTGTCCATGGCGCGCGCCTACGCCGGCACCGTGATGGTCGAGGGCACGACCCTCTCCGAGGGCCGCGGCACGACCCGGCCGCTCGAACTCTTCGGTGCGCCCGACATCGAGGCGGCACGGGTGCTGGCCGAGATGCACCGCCTCGCTCCCGACTGGCTTGCCGGTTGTCGGATCCGCCCATGCTGGTTCGAGCCGACCTTCCACAAGCATGCCGGCCGGCTGTGCAGCGGCCTGCAGATCCACACGGACGATCAGGCCTACGACCACCACGCATTCCGCCCATGGCGGCTGCAGGCACTCGTCTTCAAGGCGATCCGTAATCTTTGGCCCGACTATCCGTTGTGGCGGAACTTCGCCTACGAGTACGAGCATGACCGGCTCGCCATCGACGTGATCAACGGCGGTCCGTTGTTGCGCGAGTGGGTCGATGACCGGTCTGCGAGACCGGGAGACCTCGATGCGGTGGCGCGGGTCGACGAGTCCGCGTGGGTGACGGAAAGCCGCAATGCCGATTGAACTTCTCCGGGGTTAGCATGGCCCAAGTTGTCAGTCCGTCCATTGCTGTCAATCTTGGAGGCCCCGATGTCCAGATCCGGTACCGAGCGCATCGTCGAAGACCTCAGGCGCGTCGTCGAGGACGCCGAGACTCTGCTGCGCCAGACGTCAAACCTTGCAGGTGATGGCGTCGAGGACGCGCGCGAGCGCGCCGCGGACTCCCTGCGTTCGGCGCGAGAGCGCCTCGGCGCACTCGAGGAAGAGCTTCTCGGCAAGGCTCGTGACGCAGCGCGTCAGGCCGACCGCTATGTGCGTGACAATCCCTGGCAGTCGGTTGGCATCGCCGCCGGGGTCGGACTGATCCTCGGCGTGCTGATCAGCCGGCGCTGACGCGGGCCAGCACGCATGTTCGAGTCAATCCGGCAGTTGCTCGCGCAGATCTTGGCGCTCGTCCATGTACGCCTCGAACTCATCACGACGGAACTGTCGGCCGAGGTCCAGCGGATAGCGCGAGTACTCGTCTGGGGCTTCGTGGCGCTGCTTTTCGGCGCGCTCGGCCTGCTGCTCGGTGCCGTCACCGTCATCATCGCCCTGTGGGACGCGCATCGCGTGCTCGCCAGCCTGCTGGTCACGCTGGGTTTCTTCGCCATGACGGGCGTCGCGGCGTGGCAAGTGTGGCGCGGGATCAACCGCCCACCCAGGCTGCTCGAAGGGACGCTGGAAGAGTTGCGTCGTGACCGCGACGCATTTGCCGGTCGACGCGGAGATCGTGACGATGACCCCACGTGACGCCGAACTTGCCGCGAAGCGCGCGGCACTTCTCGATCGCAGCAGCCGCCTGCGCGAGGATATCGTGGGACGGACCCGCGACATCACTGGACGGCTTTCGGGAGTTGAGCGGCTTGCGTCGACGGCGAGGGCGATGTCCAACCGTCCGCTGCTGCTGGCAGGAGCCGCCGCGCTGATGCTGCTGGCGGGACCGAGAAGGGCGGTCCGGCTTGCCGGACGCGCCCTGATGGTTCTCGGGATAGCGAAACGGCTGTTTAGGCTGACCGGCTCTTCGAGATCTTGATCCGACGACCGCGGTTGCTGCTCGGCAAACGCAGCGAGAGGCGCATCGAGAACGCCTTGAAAGTCACGGCCGCAACCGAGCGGCTCAGCGCCTTGGCGAGCTTCGCGGTGGGCATCTTGCCCGCGAGCTTGCGCAGCTTCTGCTCGTCAGCAGGCGTCCACGGCGTGACGTTGCGCCGAGATTTCTTCGAAGAACGTGCAGTGGATCGAGCGGTTTTCTTGGCCATGGGTCTTTACGCAGGTGGTTTTGACGGGCCGCATTGTAATGCCAAATAAAACATCTGCATACAGAATTTCGGTGCGGGTCGATGATGCCGGCCCGCACATTACAAAGATTTCATGGGGCGCCGCTGCCACCGCTCGCGGCGGCTGGCGACACGGGGAAGCCGCGTTTGCGCATCAGCGCCTCGATCTGCGGATCGCGACCGCGAAATGAACGGTATGCCTCGGCCGGCTCGACGGTGTTGCCGATCGCGAAGACGTTGTTGCGCAGTCGATCGGCGACGTTCCGGTCCCACGCGCCTTTGCCTTCGCCGAAGGCTTCCCAGGCGTCGGCGGTGAGAGTGTCCGCCCAGAGATAGCTGTAGTAGCCCGCCGAGTATCCGTCACCCGAGAAGACATGACCGAACTGCGGCGTGCGATGACGCATGACGATCTCCCGCGGCATGCCGAGCGCCGCGAGCGTTTCGCGCTCGAAGGCGTCGGGGTCGATGCGTGAGTCGGAGCGCGCCGCCAGATGCAGCTTCATGTCGATGAGTGCAGCCGAGAGATATTCCACCGTCGCAAAACCCTGGTTGAACGTCTTTGCCTTCTCGACCTTGGCGACGAGTTCTGCAGGAATCGGCTTGCCGGTCTGGTAATGCACCGCGAAACGATCGAGCACTTCCTTCACGGGCAACCAGTGTTCGAGCAGCTGCGACGGGAACTCGACATAGTCGCGAGCGACGTTCGTGCCCGATACGCTCGGATAGTTGACGTTCGACGACAGTCCGTGCAGCGCGTGCCCGAATTCGTGGAACAGCGTGACGGCATCGTCCCAGCTGATGAGCACCGGTTCACCCGGCTTGCCTTTCACGAAGTTGGAGTTGTTGGAGACGATGGTCTTGATGTCGCCATCGAAACGTTCCTGGTTGCGATAGGCGTTCATCCAGGCGCCGGACTGTTTGCCGACGCGGGCATACGGGTCGAAGTACCAGAGGCCGACCAGCTTTCCGGCCTTGTCGTCGACCCGCCACACGCGTACGTCGGGGTGGTACACCGGCACGGTTCCGGCAGGCAATTCCGTGAACCCCAGTCCGAACAACTCGCCGGCGACGAAGAACATGCCTTCGCGCAGTTTCTCGAGCTGCAGATAGGGCTTCAGTTCGTTGGTGTCGAGGTCGTACTTCGCCTTGCGCACCTTCTCGGCGTAGTAGCGGTAATCCCAGGGCTCGATGGTGATCGCGCCCGCGCGCTCGGCGTCGGCGAGCCGCTGCATGTCGGCGACTTCCTCGTGCACCCTGGCGACGGCCGGCTTCCAGACCGCTTCCATCAGTTGCATGGCGCGTTCCGGCGTGCGCGCCATGGAGTCTTCGAGCCGCCAGTGCGCATGGGTTTCGTAACCGAGGAGACCTGCACGCTCGGCGCGCAGCTGCAGGATCTCGCCGATGATCGCATTGTTGTCGCGGGCATCGCCGTTGTCGCCGCGGTCGACGAAGACCCGCCAGACCTTCTCGCGCAGGTCGCGGCGCGACGAATAGGTGAGGAAGGGCTCCACGGAGGAACGGGTGTTGGCGACCACCCACTTGCCCTCGCGGCCACGGTTCTCCGCGTCGCTGGCGAAGCCCGCGCGCAGGGAGTCGGGCAGCCCGGCGAGATCGGCTTCGGTCTCGAGCACCGTGAAGCGCTCGTTCTCGTCGGCGAGCAGATTCTGGCTGAAGCGCGTGAAGAGCCCCGCGAGCAGCTGGTTGATCTGCGCGAGCCGTTGTTTCGATGCGGCGTCGAGTTTCGCGCCGGCGCGCACGAAATTCTTGTACGTCAGCCAGGTCAGGCGTTGCTCTTCTGCCGTGAGGCCCGACGTGGTTCGCGTTTCGTAGACCGCGGCGATGCGCTTGAAGAGCTTTTCGTTCTGCGTGATCGAGTCGCGGAAGGCGGCGATCTTGGGCTCGATATCGCGCTCCACCTGCTGCACGGCATCGTTGCTCAGCGTTGCGCTGTAGATGTAGTAGACCGTGCTCGCCCGATCGAGCGCGCGTCCGGAGCGTTCCATGGCCGCGATGGTGTTGGCGAAGGTCGGCGGGGAAGGATCGTTGGCGATGCGCTCGAGTTCAGCGAGGTGTTCCGCCATGCCCGCTTCCAGCGCCGGGCCGAGCAGGGCAGGCGAGGCCTTGTCGAACGGCGGTACGCCGCCGTAGGGACCGCTCCAGGGCTGGAGCAGGACCTGTGGAGCGGCCGCCGCGGAAGTGGCGAGGAGGGTGCTCGTGAGGATGGTGCTCATGATGAGTGAGGGGAACTGGTGCATGGAAAACTGGCGCATGGGTTGAGTCTCAAGGGTTCCGG
>JBIKVA010000151.1:0-7011 GCA_044357085.1 Steroidobacteraceae bacterium
GCGGCAGTGTTGAACTGCGGGTCAGGCGCGATGGAAGTTCGCATACGCGGTAGGTGCCGGTGGCGCCGGTGATGGTACCGGCATCGCGCAGACCCGGCGTGGCGTCGATGGTCGGGCAACCCGCGGCCGGCGTCACCAAGGTTGAGGCCGGCGGAGGAGGCGGCGGCGGAGGCGGCGGCGTCGTGATGTTCACCGTGACATTGCCACCGCTGCCGGGCGAAGCAATTTCCTCCGAGCCGCAGCCCGCGAGTACCGCCACGGAGGCGGCAAGGAACAGCAGGTTCTTGTGCTTGTCGAGCGTTTGCATGGGGTAAAGGCTCCGTACGGTCGAGTCGCCGCAGCGTGTGAGGGAAAGATGGGGTCTTGGCGGCAGCGCGAGGGAAGTCCGACATGCGAGCCGCTTTCGACGGCGGACACTTTAGGCAGCGCATGTGACAGCCCGGTGACGGTTCCATGACAGATCCATGGCCCGGCGCTGATCGATCACCGCATGGCTGTCAGCAACGGAGTTAGACTTCCGCTGCCATGGAACCAGTGGGTATGCGGCCGGACCTCATCGACACCCCCGAACTGCGACAATGGATTGTTCAGCAGACGGCAGCAGGCCAAGCTCCGGACCGGTTGCTCAAAGAGTTAACCGATCGCGGACTCGACGCTGAACAGGCGGTGGACATCATGACCGCGGCCCTCGAGGCCAGGCTGGCGGCCGCCCGCGCAGCCAATACGTCCGATGCCGCCGACTCCCCCGCGGTCCTGCACGTCCCGCAGCCGTTCGGCCACGACTGGCCGGCCATCATCCGCGCCGAAGATCGCGACGTCCGGGTGCTCTTCAGCCTCGCGCAGCCGCGCGTGGTGCTGTTCGGCGGCTTGCTCGCCGACGCCGAGTGCGACGAAATCGTGGTCCAGGCGAAGCGGCATTTGAGCGCCTCCAACGTCATCGACATGGAGCACGGTGGCGAGCAGCTGCACGCCGATCGCACGAGCAGCGGCATGGCTTTCGCGCGCGGCGCCACGCCAGTCGTCGCGCGCATCGAGCGGCGGATCGCCGCCCTGCTGAAATGGCCGCTGTGCAATGGCGAGGCGCTGCAGATCCTGCGTTACGAGGCCGGCCAGCAGTACAAGCCGCACTACGACTACGTCGACCCCTCGCAGCCCGGGGCGGGCCCCTTCCTCGCTCGTGGCGGGCAGCGCGTCGCCTCGCTCGTCATGTACCTCAACACGCCGGCGGACGGCGGCGCGACCAATTTCCCGGACATCGGGCTCGAGGTCGCGGCGGTCAAAGGGAACGCGCTGTTCTTCAGCTATGACAGGCCGCATCCGGCGACGAAGACGCTGCACGGCGGCATGCCCGTCCGCGCGGGCGAGAAGTGGGTGGCGACCAAATGGCTGCGCGAATCAGCGCACGAGTGAGGCGTACTTCGATCAGCCGAAGCGACCGGTGATGTAGTCCTCGGTCAGCTTCGCCTGCGGATTGGTGAATATCTTGTCCGTCTCGCCGACCTCGATGAGATCGCCGAGGTGGAAATACGCGGTGCGCTGCGACACCCGCGCAGCCTGCTGCATCGAGTGCGTGACGATGCAGATGGCGTAGCTCTCTCGCAGTTCGTCGATCAGGTCCTCGATGCGGGCCGTGGCGATCGGATCGAGCGCCGAGCAGGGCTCGTCCATCAGGATCACCTCGGGGTTCACCGCAATGGTGCGGGCGATGCAAAGCCGCTGCTGCTGACCACCCGAGAGACTCGTACCGGGATGGGTCAGCCGGTCCTTGACCTCTTCCCAGAGACCGGCGCGGCGCAGACTGGTGTTGACGATCTCGTCAAGTTCGGCCCGGTCGGCCGCGAGCCCATGGATACGCGGCCCGTAGGCTACATTCTCATAGATCGACTTAGGGAACGGATTCGGCTTCTGGAACACCATGCCGACGCGGGCGCGCAGCTGCACCACGTCCTGGCGCTTGTCGTGGATGTCCTGCCCGTCGAGACGGATCGCACCCTCTACACGCGCACCGACGATGGTGTCGTTCATGCGATTGAGACAGCGCAGGAACGTCGACTTGCCGCAACCCGAGGGGCCGATCATGGCAAGCACCTGCTTGCGACCGACGTCGATGTTGACCTTCTTGATGGCGTGCTTGTCGCCGTAGAACACGTCGACGTCCCGGCAGGAGAACACCGGCTCCGGAACCGTGACGTTGCCGATGGTCTTGGTGCCCTGTGGCACCGGCAGGTTCTTGGCCGAATCGTTCATGTCCGTCACCAGCGTTTCTCGAACTTGTTGCGCAGGATGACCGCCGTGGCGTTCATCACGATCAAAAACAGCAGCAGCACGATGATCGCGCCCGAAGTGCGCTCGATGAAGCCGCGCTCGGGCAGATCCGACCACAGGAACACCTGCACCGGCAGCGCCGTGGCCGGATCGACCACACCCGACGGGATGTCGACGATGAAGGCCACCATGCCGATCATCAGCAGCGGAGCCGACTCGCCGAGCGCGCGCGCCATGCCGATGATCGCACCGGTCAGCATGCCGGGCATGGCGAGCGGCAGCACGTGGTGCCCCACCATCTGCAGACGCGAAGCACCCATGCCGAGCGCGGCCTCGCGGATCGAGGGCGGCACCGCCTTGAGGGCTGCGCGCGAGGCGATGATGATCGTCGGCAGCGTGAGCAGCGTCAGCACCAGACCGCCCACCAGCGGCGCCGATCGCGGCAGACCGAAGAAGCCGATGAACATCGCCAGCCCCAGCAGCCCGAACACGATCGACGGCACGGCGGCGAGGTTGTTGATGTTGACCTCGATGACGTCGGTGATGCGGTTGCGCGGCGCGAACTCCTCGAGGTAGACGGCAGCTCCCACGCCGATGGGGAACGACAGCAGCAAGGTGATGAGCAGCGTCAGCGCCGAGCCGATGAGGGCGCCGCGCACGCCGGCCTGTTCGGGATCCCGCGAGTCGCCGTTCGAGAGGAAGGCCACGTTGAAGCGCAACTTGAGCACGCCGTCGCGGGCCAGACGATCGATCCAGCTTACCTGCTGATCCGACAGGCGCCGCTCGTCTTCGGCCGCGGAGCGCTGCACCTTGCCCTTCAACAACATGTCCACGGTATCGTCCGCGAGCAGCCAGAGCGTCTCGCGCTGCCCGATCAATCCGGGGTCGGCGAGCACGCGACGCTGCAGCTCGATCGATGCCGCACTCGAAGCGATGCCATAGAGCTCGCGCAGGTTGGATCGCCCCTCGACCTCGGGGAAACGTTCGCGCAGCGCGGCACGCACCAGCGCCTGGTAGTCCGCCGCGACCAGCTCGTCGCGGTTGCGTGCCCCCGTGGGGTCGATCAGCTCCGCGTCGTAGTGGATCGGCAGTTGCAGGTAGGTCTGCCGGAATACCGACGCACCCTGCGCGAAGATCGTTCCGAACAGGAACACCACGAAACCGATGCCGGCGAGCACGGCCGCCATGCCGTAGGCGCGGAAGCGCCGCTCGGCACGGTAGCGGCGTGCCAGGCTTCGACGCACCAGAGTCTGCGTTTCCTCGGCCGTCTTCGGCGCCGGACTACTCGTACTGTTCACGGTATTTCCTGACGACATAGAGTGCGATCACGTTGAGCAGCAGCGTGACCAGGAACAGCACCAGACCGAGCGCGAACGCCGCGAGGGTCTTCGGGCTGTCGAACTCCTGATCGCCCACCAGCAGGGTGACGATCTGCACGGTGACCGTGGTCACCGCTTCGAGCGGGTTGGCGGTCAGGTTCGCCGCAAGACCTGCAGCCATGACGACGATCATGGTCTCGCCGATCGCACGCGAGATCGCCAGCAGCACGCCGCCCACGATGCCCGGCAGCGCCGCACGCAACACGACCTGGCGGATGGTCTCGGAGCGGGTCGCGCCGAGCGCATAGGCGCCGTCGCGCAGGCTCTGCGGCACCGCGGTGATCATGTCGTCCGAGAGCGACGAGACGAACGGGATGATCATGATCCCCATGACCAGTCCCGCCGCGAGCGCACTCTCGCCGGCCACCGGCAAACCGAGAGCCTCGCCCGCCACGCGCAGCGCGGGTCCGACGGTGGTGACCGCAAAGAATCCGTAGACCACGGTCGGCACGCCGGCGAGCACCTCGAGCAGGGGTTTGACCACCTTGCGCACCCTGATCGGCGCGTACTCGGCGAGGTAGATCGCCGAGAAGAGCCCGATCGGCACCGACACCACCATGGCGATCAAGGAAATGAGCATCGTACCCGCGAACAACGGCACCGCTCCGAAGGCTCCCGAGGACCCCACCTGGTCCGCTCGGATGGCCATCTGCGGACTCCAGTTGGTGCCGAACACGAACTCCGTGACAGGCACGACGCTGAAGAAGCGCGAGGCCTCGAAAACGATCGAGAGCACGATGCCGACGGTGGTGAAAACAGCGACGGCGGAGCAGGCGAAGAGGCCCCATTCGATCACTCGTTCGTAGGCGTTGCGGGCGCGCAGATCCGGCCGGATCCGCGCCCGGATGGCCAGCAGTCCGGCGATGCCTACCGCGAACACGACCACCGTGATTGCGAGCCGCGCGATACCCTGCAGCTTGAGATACTCCGCCGCAGCGGCACGGGTGTACTCGGCCACCATCGTCGGCGGCACGTTGCCGGCCACGACGTTGCGCAGGTCGTTGAGAAGCAGAGACAGCTGCTGCGCCGGCATCCCCTGCACCTCGGCAGGCAGCTGCGCGAGCACGAGGCGGGTGATCACCATGTCCTGCAGCGCGACCCACACACCGAGCACGACAAGCGCCGGCAGACCGCACCAGATGGCAGTCAAAAGTCCATAGTGCCCGGGGAGCGAGTGCAGGTTGCGTATGCCGCGGAGCCCCCCCACCACCGAGATGGAGCGGGCCTTGCCGACCTGGAAGGCCAGCACCGACAGCGCCACCACCAGCACGAACAGAATCGAGGGACTCATGACGGAGGACCTGTGGGGGAAGGGGACGCGCGGGGCCGCATAGTCTATCGTCTCCGCATGGCGTGGCGACGCCTGTCATCCAAAATTCATGTGCCCCCGGTCCACTTGCCCGTCAGTAGGTCCAGTTGAAGTCGACCTGCAGCCGCTTGTAGTCGCGATTGAAGAGAGTCCGGGCCGTCGGGACCGTGACCGCCGCGGCCACATCGCGGTTGGTGTCATTCAACATGTACGTCACGTTGAAGCGCACGTTGCGCGACATCTGCCAGGCCGCCCGCAGCGCGCTGCCACCGCCGTCGGTGCTGCCGGACGCGAAGTCCGAGTCGATCCACTGGGCGAAGAGCGCGTCCTTCTCGACGATCTGGTAGAGGTAGCCGATCTCCCAAGTCCCCGGGATGCTGGCGTTCGCCCGTCCGTAGTTGAAACCCACGGCCCAGGCGGTATCGAGCCCCTGCGCAATGGTGGTCGCCGGACTCGAGGTTGCGATCGAGTAATCGGCCGCCAGGTTGCGCGCCAGGTTGGCGTACACGAGCAGCGGCTGCTCGCCGATGTTGAACTGGTACTCGCCCAGCAGTTCCACGACGTTGTAGTCGTTGGCAAGGCATGCACCGCCGCTCGCCACCGCCCGGCGACAGATCGTCGCGCTCGTGGTGATCGAATTGCCGTAGCTGCCGAGACCCGCGGTGGTCGAACCCGCCCCCTGGAAAGGGTTGTAGCCCTGCGCGGCGCCATGGTCGTAATAGGCACCCGCAATCAGCACCCGGCTCCCGTCGGAGCGCGTGCTGCGCCAGCCGAACTGCGCGCCGAACATCATGGTGTCGGCGGCGGTACTGCGCTCGGCAAGCTCGGTGACGAAGGCACTGCCGAAGAAACCGTTGGCCGCCTGCTGCCAGTTGACCGCAACGCCCTCGGGGTTGATGTCGTTGTCGAAGAAATAGCTCGAGGTGCGCGCCCACGGATAGCGCATCTTGCCCGCGGTCAGCTTCCACTGGTCGGTGGGCGCCCACTCGACGTACGCGGTGTCGAGGTCGAGCGCCTTGCGGGAATTGGCATCCGTGAACGACTGGGTGGAAGAGCGCGCATCCGAACCCTCGGTGGTCGCGAACTGTACTTCGACGCGCGTCGTGTCATTGACCCGGGCAAGCGCTCCAACCCGCAACCGGAAACGATTGCGGTTGCGGGGAGCCACGGTGGCCTCCTGGTCGATGTTCTCGTTGCGCACCCGCAGGTCACCCTTCCAGACCCAGCGACCCATCCAGCCCGAACTCGCACCCTCGCCGACGGCGCGCGCCAGATTGTCGGACGTCCGGTCGATCGAGTCCTGCAGTTCGGTGTTCACCGTGGACTGGGCAACCTGCACTTCTTCGACCTTGGCCTGCTGCGCCTTCTGTGCTTCCTCGAGCTGCGCGAGCCGCTGCTGCAGCGCCGCGAGCTGTGCCTTGAGCAGTTCGAGCTCGGCGGAGGTCGCACCGGCTGCCACCGTGCCCGTCGCCGCTACCGCCGTCCCCGACGAGACTTCCGCGCCATTCGCGAGGCAAGCCGCCCCCGTAGCCGCCGCGATGACCGCGGCGGCGGTGATTTTCCGGATTTTCATGAAGGTTCCCCTGTCGGGATGAAACGCGGCTCTTACGGTGCGAAGTTCTTGAGAGACTTCACATCGGCCCGCGTCTTGGCCAGATCCGACTTCGGTTGCGGCACAAGACCACGGTCGGCGAGGTAGCCTTCCTCGCCGATCGCCTTGTCGCTCACGTATTCATTGACGAATTCCTGCAGGCCGGGAATCACGCCGATGTGCGCCTTCTTGACGTAGATGAAGAGCGGACGCGAGGCCGGGTACTTGCCCGAAGAAATCGACTCGAAGGTCGGCTCGACCCCTTCGACCTTCGAGCCACGCAGCTTGTCGAGGTTCTCCTCGAGGAAGCTGAAGCCGAAGATGCCCACCGCGTTCGGGTTCGCCTCGAGCTTCTGCACGATCAGGTTGTCGTTCTCGCCCGCCTCGACGAATGCACCGTCCTCGCGCACGGTGTGGCAGACACGCTTGAAGCGCTTCTCGTCCTGGCCACGCAGCGTGTTGATCCA
>JBIKVA010000016.1:0-23251 GCA_044357085.1 Steroidobacteraceae bacterium
CCCTCGGCGAGGCACTCGTCGACTCGCCCGACGTGCCGATCATCTCGGCGACCGGTTCGACCCGCATGGGCCGGGCGGTGGCACCGCGCGTCGCTGCGCGCTTCGGACGCAGCATCCTCGAACTCGGCGGCAACAATGCCATGATCGTCGCGCCTTCCGCAGATCTCGAACTCGCGGTGCGGGCGATCGTCTTTTCCGCGGTCGGCACGGCGGGCCAGCGCTGCACCACGCTGCGCCGTCTCATCGTGCACCACAGCGTCCGCAGCGAACTGCTGCAGCGCCTGCGCAAGGCCTACTCCAGCCTGCCGATCGGCGATCCGCGCCGTGCCGGCGTGCTCGTCGGTCCGCTGATCGACGCCGGCGCCGCACTGCGTATGCAGGAGGCGCTTGGCCGCGCGCGCGGCGAGGGCGGCGTGGTGTTCGGCGGCGAGGTGCGTACGACCGGTGTGCCGGGCGGCGGGCACTATGTGGAGCCGGCCATCGTCGAGATGCCGGCGCAGTCCGCGGTCGTGCGCGAAGAGACCTTCGCCCCCATCCTGTACGTGCTCGGCTACGAGTCGCTGCAAGAGGCGATCGCGCTGCAGAACGACGTGCCGCAGGGGTTGTCGTCCTGCATCTTCACGCGAGATTTGCGCGAAGCCGAAGCCTTCCTGTCGGCGGCGGGTTCGGACTGCGGCATCGCCAATGTCAACATCGGTCCGTCGGGGGCGGAGATCGGCGGCGCCTTCGGCGGCGAAAAAGACACGGGCGGCGGTCGCGAGAGCGGCTCCGACTCCTGGCGCGCGTACATGCGTCGGCAGACTGCGACCGTCAACTACTCCGACAAACTGCCGCTCGCCCAGGGCGTGAGCTTCGACATCTGACGGGAGGTTCTCTCGATGAGCTTCGACAAGATCGCCGTGCTCGGACTCGGCAAGGTGGGGCATCTGGCAGCCGAGCTGCTGCACGAGGCCGATTTCAAGGTCACGGCCATCGATGCGCGGCCGCTCGCGGCACGTGCCTTTGCGACGCGGTGCGTCGATGTTGCCGACGCCGCGGCACTGCGCCAGGCGCTCGTCGGCCAGCAAGCGGTCCTCTCCTGTCTGCCGTACGCCCTCAACAAGGGGGTGGCGACGATCGCCCACGATCTCGGCATCCACTATTTCGATCTCACCGAAGACGTGCCGACGACGCAGCACATCCGCACCCTTTCAGCGAGCAGCCGCGGTCTCATGGCGCCGCAATGCGGCCTGGCGCCCGGGTTCATCGGCATCGTCGGGGCGCATCTCGCCGGCGGTTTCGAGCGGTTGCGCTCGATCCGGCTGCGTGTCGGAGCCTTGCCGCAGAACCCGACCGGACTGCTCGGCTACGCGTTCAACTGGTCGCCCGAGGGGGTGGTCAATGAATACCTGAACGACTGCGAGGTCATCGAGGAGGGTGTGCGCAAGATGGTCACCGCGATGGAGTGGATCGAAACCATCTACGTCGACGGCGTGCAACTCGAGGCCTTCACCACCTCGGGCGGCCTCGGCACGATGTGCGAGACCTTCGCGGGCCGGGTGGACAACCTCGACTACAAGACCATGCGCTATCCCGGGCACGTGCGTCTGATGAACTTCTTCTTCCACGAGCTGCTCATGCGCGAGCGGCGCGATCTCGCCGGCGAGATCCTCGCCAATGCCAAGCCGCCGGTCGACGCCGACGTCGTCTATGTGCACGCCTCCGCCGAAGGCTGGGCCGAAGGTCGCCTGCAGCGCCGGGAATTCGTGCGGGGCTACTACCCGATCGAGGTGGCCGGGCGCGCCCGAACCGCCATCGCCTGGACGACCTCGGCCTCGGTGGTCGCGGTGATCGAGCTGGTCCGCAGCGGGACCTTGCCGTCGCGCGGCTTCCTGAAGCAGGAGGAGATCCCGCTCGAAGCCTTCCTCGCTACGCGGACCGGGAGCCTCTACCGCGCAGATCGGCCGCGGCACTAGGGGCAGGGCTTGCAGCGGCGTGGGCGGCGGCGGTCGCCGCCGCCGCGATCGCACCGCCCGAGGCACCGGGCAGATACAGATATTGCCCCTGCAGCGCGGCTGCGAGGCGCTGGGCGTTGCCCTGGCTGAGGAAATTGCGCTGCGTGTCGATCACGAGGCTGCGCACGCCCGCGGCGGCAACGCCCGCCGCAATCACCTTGAGTTCGGCCTCCACCCCGGCGCGCTCGGCGCGCAAGCCGACGTTGGCGCGCGCGTCGGTCAGCAGCACGAGCACGATGTTGCGGATGCCGCGCCGCCGCGCCTGCATCGCCACTTCGAGGCAGCGCACCAGTGCCGCAGCGATCGGTGTGCCGCCCCCCGTGGGGATCTGGTCCACCGCGCGGCGCAGCAGTTCGACGCTGCCGGTGGGTGGCAACAGCAGTTCGGCGGCATCGCCACGGAACGACAGCAGCGCCACACGGTCGCGATTGACGTAGGCCTGCGCAAGGAGGGCGTGCACGGCCCCCTTGGCTTGACGCATGCGGTTGAGGGCCATGCTGCCGCTGGCGTCCACCGCGAACACGAACAGTGCCCCGGCCTTGCTTCGATAGCGCTTGATGCGCACGTCATCGCGGCGGATCTCGACCCGGCGATGCCGCCTCGGCCGCAGCCGCTGCCAGCGCGCCGCGCTGCGCAGGGTGGCGAGTACGTCGATGCGTCCCTCGCGCGGGCTGCCCGGATCGCTGGCGATGTGCCGGCCCCGTGTGCCCGAGGTGCTGCCGCGCGACCCCGACGGACCCTGGCGCGCGTTCGCAAAAGGCAAGGTATCGAGCAGGCCGGGCAACTCGGTGGCGATGGCCTCCAGTACCTCCTCGCCGAGTTCCAGCTGTTCCGGGTCGCTGGGAGGCTGGGCGTCGTCGTTGTCCGCGTCTGTCATGGCTTCTTCGGGGGCAGGCGGCGCGCTTTCCGTCGCTGGCGCGCGGGTGGCGCGCGGTGCGAGCACGAAACGCACGGCCGTCTCGAGATCGGACTCCTCGACGCGGTCACGCAGTGCGACCGCTGCGCTTGCCCGCGCGGCGAGCACCGCGAACACGTCCGCACGATGCCCCTGTACGCCGAGCGCGATGGCGGCCGCGGCGATCTCCGCGATCTGGCGTGGTTCGATCTGCACTTCCGGGAGCATGTCGCGCGCGACATCGACCAGTTCGCGCAGCATCGCGAGTTCCTCCTGCCAGGATTCGTCGCTGTCCCGAAGATGTCGCGCGATGATCGTTGCGCGCGCAGTCGCCACCTGTATCCGCGGCAGGTTGACGATCAATCCGAGCCGGTCGATGAAATGCGCACGCGGTGCACCCTCGGCGGGGTCGTAGCCGGCGAGGGTGGCGAAGCGGCACTCGGCGCGGCGGCTCAGGCCGTCGCGCTCGACCCGCAGCACGCCCTCGTCGAGGACCGCGAGCAGCGGGTTGGCGGTCGCCTCGGGCAGCAGGTTCAATGATTCGATGACGAGCGCGCCACCGTGCGCGCGCTCGAGTACGCCGGCGCGCAGCACCCGCTCGCCGCAAGCCAGCGTCGCTTCGAGATCGAGTCCGCCGACGAGGGCCTCTTCGTCGGCGGCAGCCGGCAGTTCGACCAGCGGTTGCTGCGGCAGCAGCTGGCGGTAGCCCTCGATGAGCGCGCTCTTGCCGCTGCCCGCCGGTGCCGCGAGCGCGATACCGCGCAGCCGCGGTTCGACCGCGAGCAACAGCAGCGCGAGTCGGGGCGTGTCGAGCCCGACCAGCGCCGGCAGCGGCAGCGTCCCGCTCAGGCGAGGATCTCGCCGAGCACGCGTTGCACGCGCTCGTCGTCGGCTGCCGGCTCGAGCGGATCCTTGCGCAGCCGGTGGGCGAGGGCAAGCGAGGCCACCCGAGCGACATGCTCCCGCCCCGCCTCGGTCGCGGCCTCGAATGCCGCGAGCGCGACCGCAGCCCGACAGATGGCGAGTTCGCCGCGATGGCCGTCGATGGCGAGGCGGTCGCAAAGGGTGGCGGCGAGTGCAAGCGCCGCGTCACCCAACTTGACCTGCGGCCGAAGTGCGATCGCCGCGGCAATCTGCGCACGCATGCGCGCCTGCGCGCGGGCATGGCGCTTGGCGAAGGCAATCGGGTCGGCTTCGAAGGCGAGGCGGCGGCGCACCACCTCTACCCGCTGTTCGACATCCTGCAGGGTGCGGATGCGCGCATGCAGACCGAAGCGGTCGAGCAGCTGCGGCCGCAGATCGCCTTCTTCCGGGTTGCCTGAGCCCACCAGCACGAAGCGTGCGGGATGACGGATGCTCAGTCCTTCGCGCTCGACCACGTTGACGCCGCTCGCGGCGACATCGAGCAGCAGATCGACGAGGTGGTCCTCGAGCAGATTGACTTCGTCGATATACAGGAAGCCGCGGTTGGCCGCCGCCAGCAGGCCGGGCGAGAAGGCCTGCACGCCGTCGACCAGTGCGCGTTCGATGTCTACTGAGCCGGCGACGCGGTCCTCGGTGGCCCCGAGCGGCAGGTCGATCACCGGCACCGGACGCTTGACCGCGCGCGGGGTGCTGCTGCCGTCGCCGCAATGCGGGCAGCTTGAAGAGGGCGCGGACGGATCGCACTGATAAGGGCAGCCGTCCACGACGCTCATGGGTGGCAGCAGCTGCGCAAGTGCGCGAACCGCGGTGCTCTTCGCCGTGCCGCGATGACCTGTGATCAGCACGCCGCCGATCGCCGGATCGACGACCGCCAAAGTGATCGCGAGTTTGAGTTCCTGCTGGCCGACGATTGCGGCGAAGGGGAAATTCGCATTGCTCGACAAGTTCGGCCTCCGGCCATCCCGGACGGCGTCACCAATCATCCCGCTGGCAACGAAGTCCTGTTGGTTGCGGCACGGCGTCCTTGATGCGTACCATCAGGTGTCAACATAACAATACACCATAAGGTGTCAACCGGGGTCGTCATGATCAACATCACCTTCATTGTCGGCATCGAACGCTTCAACGCCGGTGTCTGGGATGAGGTCGAGCGTCAGCTCTCGAAGGAGAGGGTGCAGGTGTGCCTGCATCGGTTCAACGACGCCCATGTCGATCGAGCGGACCCCGCACTGGAGCAGGCGATCGCGAGTTCCGATGTCGTCTTCATGAGCCTCATCAACCTGCGCTCCCAGGCGGACTGGCTCGCCGCCCGCCTGGCAGGCGCGTCCGCCACGGCAATCTTTGCCTACGAGAGCATGCCGGAGGTGATGGCGCTGACCCGGGTGATCGAGCATCGCTTCAAGGAGCGCAAGGCCGAGGCGCCGAAAATCATCAAAGTATTGATGAAGCTCATGACCCGCGGCCGCGACGAGGATGCGCTCTACACCTACACGAAGCTGGTCAAGGTCGCGGCGCGGATGCTGCCGCTGATCCCGCAGAAGATGGCCGGCTTCCGCGCCTGGCTCGGCGTGAACCTGTACTGGAACCAGCCCGACGCCGCCAACATCACGCAGATGGTCAAGCTCATCGTTCGCGATGTCTTCGGGCAAGCCCTCGAGGTGGCTCCGGTCGCGATCATCCCGACCATGGGCTGCTTCGATCCGCCGTCGGGCGAACTGTTCGCCAACCCCAATGAATACCTCAAGTGGGCCACCAAGAACGGCCGTTACCGCAAGGGCCAGCCGCTGGTGGCTGTCCTCGGCATGCGCAAGCACGTCGTGCAGCGGCTCAAATACCTGCAGGAGTTGACCGCGGGCCTCGAGGCGCGCGGCTTCGCCGTGCTGCCGATATTCGTCTCGGGCATCGAGGCGCACGTCGCTGTGCGCGAGTGGCTCGCCGACCTGCCCATCGACGCCTTCGTCTCCACGATGGGATTCTCGGTGGTCGGCGGGCCTGCGTCCTCGACCAAGCCCGGGCACTATCACGACACGGCGGCCGATCTGCTCGCCAAGCTCGATGTGCCTTATCTCGTCGCGCAGCCGCTGCTGATGCAGGACGAGACGGAGTGGCGCGAGCGTGGTGTGCACTCCATGCAATCGGTGGTGATGTACGACCTGCCCGAGATGGACGGTGCGGCAAGCACGGTCGCACTCGGGGCGATCCGCGACGGTGAGCTTGTCACGGTTGCCGATCGCGTGCAGCGCGCCGTCGATCAGGTCGATGGGTGGGTGCGCCTGAGGCGCCTGCGTGCCGCCGACAAGCGCATTGCCATCGTCGTGTACAACTTCCCACCGGGTCTCGGCAAGACCGCGACTGCCGCGCTGCTCGATGTGCCCGCCTCCGTGACGCAACTGCTGCGACGCCTCAAGCAGGAAGGCTATGCGACGGGCCGCGCCCCGCTCGAGTCGGCCGAACTGATGCAGCGGCTCGAAGGCATCGATCGTGGCGAGGGCTCGCGCGCCGTCAGCGTGGCCGATTTCCGGCGCTGGATGGGTCCGCGCGCGGCGGGGCGCATCGACGATTACTGGGGTGCAGCGCCTGGCGACATCGCGCCTGCAGGGCGCGAGGCGATCCGGCTCGATGCGCTCGAATTCGGCAACGTGGTCATCGGGCTGCAGCCGCCGATGGGTGTGCCCGGCGATCCGATGAAGCTGCTGTTCGATCGCAGTTTCACGCCGCATCACCAGTACGCCGCGTTCTACGCGTGGCTCAAGCACGGCTTCAAGGCCGACGCCGTGATCCACGTCGGCATGCACGGCACGGCCGAATGGATGCCCGGTCTGCAGGCGGCGCTCACCGGGGATTGCTGGCCCGACCTGCTGCTCGGCAGCCTGCCGCAACTCTACGTCTACCCGCTCAACAACCCGGCCGAGGCGGCGATCGCGCGGCGCCGCGGTTACGCCACGGTCATCAGCCACGCGATTCCGCCCTATGCACGCGCCGGTCTGTACAAACAATTGGCACAGGCCCGCACCCGGCTCGACGATCCGCAGGACGCGCTGGACGGGGCGCTGCCCGAACTCGTGCGTGAGTCGAGCGAAACGCATGCAGGCTACCGCGAGCGGGTGGCGCAACGGCTCGATGAACTCGAGGAGCGGCTGATCGTCGACGGTCTGCACGTGCTTGGCACATCACCCGAGCGGCAGCGTGCGCGCGCGCTCGTCGACGCCGCGATGGACGTGCCGCGCCGCGGCGTCGCCGGCCTGCGTCAACAGGTCGAGGCACTCGGCATACCCGTCGAGCGTGCGCGCGGCCTGCGCACGGCGCTCATCGATCGCAGCATCTTCGGCCGTGAAGACCCGGCGCGCGTGTGGTTCGAGATCGTGGGTTCGAAGGCGCCTGCAGAACTCGCCGGGCACATCGCCGAGGGGCGCGGCATCGTCGGCGGCCTCGGTCGTTGCGGCGAAGAGCTCGACGCGCTGGTGCATGTGCTCGAGGGCGGCTACTTGCGGCCAGCCTACGGTGCCGACCCGGTGCGTTCCGGCGCCGCGGCCCTGCCGAGCGGCCGCAACATCCACGGCATCGATCCGTGGCGCTTGCCGACGGACCTCGCCCTCGAGCGCGGCCGGCAGATGGCGGGGCTGCTGCTCGAGCGGCATCGCGCCGAGCATGGCGTCTGGCCGCGCACGGTGGCGCAGGCGCTGTGGGCCATGGACACGATCAAGAGCGAGGGCGAGGGCCTCGGCGTGGTGTTGGCACTGGTGGGCGCAGAGCCCGAGCGCGACGGCCAGGGCAAGATCTTCCGCTACGCGCTGACGCCGCTCGAAAAGCTCGAGCGACCGCGCATCGACGTCCTGCTCGACGTGTCGTCGATCTTCCGCGACACCTTCCAGATGAGCCTCGATCTGCTCGATGACCTGTTCCGTCGCGCAGCGCGCGCCGATGAGCCCGCGGAGCTCAACTATTTGCGCGCCAACGCCGATGCGCTGATCGCGCAGGGTCGCAGCGTCGAGGAGGCGACCGCCCGTATCTTCACGCAGGCCCCCGGGCTCTACGGGACCGGTGTCGATGAAGTCATCGAGGAGAGCCAGTGGGATGACACGAACCAATTGGCCGACCTCTACCAGCGTCGCAACGGCTACACCGCCGGTGGCGGTCGCAATGGCGCGGCAGCACCACAGGTGCTGAAGGGCCTGCTCGGGACCGTCGACCACGTGTTCCAGGCGATCGACTCGGTCGAATACGGCTTGACCGACATGACCCACTACTACGGGCACAGCGGCGCCATGCAGCTCGCCGCGAGCCGCGCTCGTGGCAGCGAAGTGTCGCTCAGCTACGCCGAGACCTTCACCGGCGACGTCAAGCTGAACGGCTCGAAGCAGATGCTGCAGGTGGAGACACGCGCCAAGCTGCTCAATCCGCGCTGGTACGAGTCGATGCTTGCGCACGGACACAGCGGTGCAGCCGAGATCGGCAACCGCTTCACGCATCTCGTCGGCTGGGGGGCTCTCGGCAGCGCGGAGGACTGGATGTTCGACGATGCAGCCCGGACCTTCGTGCTCGATGACGCGATGCGGCGGCGCCTCGAGGCGGTGAACCCGCAGGCCGCGCGCAATGCCATCAGCCGGCTCATCGAAGCCAACGGCCGCGGCATGTGGAAGGCGGATGACGCCACCCTGCAGCGGCTGCAAGGTCTGCATGCCGACATCGAGGATCGTCTGGAGGGCGTCGGCGCAGCCGCCTGAGCCGGCAGGCGGTTCCCCAGCGAAAAAATAGTAAGCAAGGCTTTCTATCAGCCTGGCTTCCGATAGACTCCCGGCATGGTTGCCGACAACCCCCGGGAGCATCTGGCGTTTCTCATCCACGACGTCGCCAAGCGGCTGCGCCTCGAGTTCGGGCGGCGTGCAGCGCGTTTCGACCTCACGCCAGCACAGGCGCGTTGCCTGGTGTTCCTCGGCCTCCGCCCGGGCGCGAGCCTGAAGGCGCTGGCCACGGCGCTAGAGGTCCGGCCGATGTCGGTGCTGCGCGTCATCGACGGGCTCGAAGATCGCAAGCTGCTGCGGCGCGAGACCGACCCCGACGACCGCCGGGCGCTGCAGTTGTTCCTCAGCAAGCCCGGCGAGGCAGCCGCCGAGCGCATCTGGCGGGTGCTCGATGACATCGTTGCCGATGCCGCAACGGACATGAGCACCGCCGCACGCCGCGATCTCGTCCGGTGCCTCATGCAGGTTTCGGCCGGCATGCAGAAGTTCGATCAGGACAAGACCGACCAGGAGGATCGACGATGACCGAAACGGACGCTTCCAGGTCGCTGTTGCGCTCCGTGCTGCTGTGGGGCGTGCCGGTTGCGGCGTTGATCGTCGGGCTTGCCGTGTGGGCTTTCGGTGGCCGCTACATCGAGACCGACAACGCATACGTCAAGGCTGACATCGTCCCCATCCATCCCGAGATCGAGGCACAGGTAACCGAGGTCCCGGTGGCGGAGAACACCCGTGTGGAAGCCGGGCAGGTTCTGGTCAAGCTCGACCCCGAGTCTGCCGAGATCGACGTGCGACGCGCCGAGGCCAGACTCATCGCGGTGCGCGAGGAAATCGTGGCTGCACGGCGCCAGCTCGAGCAGCGTATCGACGAGCGCTCGCTCGCCGCGGAGCAGATCCGCTATGCGGATCGCGAGCTCGCGCGACAGCGCGAACTCGTGGCAGCGAAGATGGTGCCGACTTCGCGGTTCGATGCTGCCGAGCACGAGGCACTTCAGGCCAGGGGCAAGCTGCAGGTCGTCGAGCAGGGCATAGCCGAGCTGCGGGTGCGTCTCGGTCCTGCGCTCGACGGCAACGCTGCTGCGCATCCGCGCGTGGCCGAGGCGAAGGCCGATCTCGAGGCGGTACGCTTGCGCTTGCGCCGCGCCGTCATCACCGCCCCGGAAGGCGGGCGTGTCGTCAAGGTGCCGAGGCGCGGCGAGATGGCGCGCCGCGGTGCGAGCCTGCTGACGCTGGTTCGCTCGGATGACCTCTGGATCGAGGCCAACTTCAAAGAAACCCAGCTCGGTCTGCTGCGCGCCGGCCAACGGGTGAACATCACCATCGACAGCTACCCCGGTGCCCTCTGGCGCGGCCACGTCGACACCATCTCGCCGGCCAGCGGCGCCGAATTCGCCGTGCTGCCGCCGCAGAACGCGTCCGGCAACTGGGTCAAGGTGGTGCAGCGTATCGCCGTACGCATCGCCATCGACACGGGTCCGGCCGAGCTGCCGCTGCGCGCCGGCACCAGCGCCGTGGTCGAGGTCGACCCGCAATCGGGCAATCGCCTGAGCCGTTTTCTCGGACGGCACTGATGACAGCGGTCGCGGCGCCGGCCAACCGCGCGCTGCTGTCGGTGAGCACGATGCTCGCCGTGCTGCTCTATGCCATCGACACCACGGTGGCGAACGTCGCGCTGCCCGTGATGCAGGGCAGCCTCGCCGCCACGCGCGAGCAGATCGCCTGGGTGCTGACCTCCTACCTGATCGCAAGCGCGGTCGCCTTGCCGGCGCTCGGGGCCATCGAAGCCCGTCTCGGGCTGCGGCGCAGCTTCATCCTCGCGGTTGCCGGCTTCGGCATCGCCTCGGTCTTGTGCGGACTCGCGCCCAACATCGAGACCTTGGTCGTAGCGCGCTTTCTGCAGGGCTTCTGTGGCGCGGGGCTCCTGCCCCTCAGCCAGACGGCGATGCAGGGTGCCTATCCGGCCGGCCAGTTGTCCAAGGTATTCGCATTCTTTGGCATGGGCGTCATGGTCGGGCCGGTGATCGGGCCATGGCTCGGCGGCTGGCTCACCGACAACTTCGGCTGGCGTGCCGTGTTCTACATCAACATGCCGGTGGTGGCGCTGGCGCTGGCCGGGCTCACGGCCACGCTGCGCGGCACGCCCCAGCAGAGCCCCCGGCGCTTCGACCGTCTTGGCTTCGGGCTGCTGGCCCTGTGCATCCTCATGCTGCAGCTGGCGGTCGACCGCGGCCAGCAACTCGACTGGTTCGACTCGCCGGAGATCGTCATCGAGGTGTTCCTGGGGGTGCTCGCCGGCTACATGTTCGTGGTGCATTCGGCGACGAGCGCCCGGCCGCTGTTTCCCGGGGCCTTGCTGCGGGACCGCAACCTCGTTATGGGTGTGGGGATGTCGGTGCTGGTTGGCTGGCCCTTCATGGGCTCGATGGTGCTGCTGCCGCAGTTCCTTCAGGAAGTGCAGGGCTATTCGGTGGTCGACGCGGGCATGCTGATGGCGCCGCGGGGCGTCGGCCTGATTCTCTCGATGCTCGTCCTGAGCCGCATCGGTGGCGCCGTCGATCTGCGAGCGGCTTTCACCTTCGGTTGCGTCATCAACGCCATCGGACTGCTCGCTTTCGCCTGGCTGCCGGCCGATGTCCCGGCCGACGTGCTGACGGGATGGCTGTTGTTGCAGGGTGCCGGGTTGGGCCTCATCTTCGTGCCGCTCAACACGCTGACTTTCACTACCTTGCCTGCGATCCATCGCACCGATGGAGCCTCGCTGATGGTGCTGGCCCGCAACCTCGGCAGCAGCATCGGGGTCGCGATGCTGGTGCGGGGGATTTCCGTCGATGCCACAGCCAACGCCGACCGGTTGCGAGAGATCGCCCGCGGGGTGACGGCCGACGACCCGATGTCGGTGTCCTGGGCGCTGCACTCGGTGTATCGGGAAGCGCTGGTGATCGCCTACTCGAACCAGTACGTGATCCTCGCCATCATGCCGGCAGTGCTGCTGCCCTGCGTATGGCTGATGCAGCGCCCGCCGGTCAGCGATAGGTCAGGAGCCGCCGCGGATCAGGCTGTGTCTCGAGATGGGGTACCGCATTGAACGATTCCAGGCTGCAGCGGTAGCCGTCGTAGCGGATGCGCGTGACCGAGGCGTTGAACACCGACCACGACAGCCGCAGCGCAGCCTCGTCGTCGAGCCCGAGCACGTGACCCACGGCCGCACCGATCGCACCCGCCGACGTGCACACCAACACCTGCTTCGAGCGCCCCTCGTTACGCATCACGTCGTCGAGCCCCGCCGCGACGCGCGCGCGGAACTCACGCCACGATTCGACCCCGGGCCGCGCCAGCGAACCGGCGACCCATGCCAGCCCCGCCTCCTCGAGACGTCGCTGGAAGGCGCGCGCATCGGGCATTGCGCCTGCACCCTGGAGGCCGGCAATGGGCGCTCCCGTGATCTCGGCGTGCACACGCAGCAGCACATGGGCATCGTATTCGTCGAAGCCGTCATGGCAGCGGACGGCATCGTCCGCGCGGTCCGGACCGACGAGAATCGCCGCGGTCGTACGCTGTCTGCGCAGCGTGCCGCTGTAGACGGCGTCGACGTGCTGGCCGCTGCGAGCGTGGTGTTCGCGCAGGTGCTGCACCTGCCGCTCGCCCAGACTGGAAAGCCGATCGTAGTCGGCAGCGCCGAAGGAGGCCTGTCCGTGGCGAATGAGATGGATCGTGCTCATGGATCGGATGGCGGTGGCCGGATACCTTGTACCGGGCGGGCGGCCCGGGCTGCGTTGAGCGAAGATTCTACGCCGCGTAACATCGTCGCCGCATGACACGCCACGACCAATCCGTGCCCCGGCCAGCGTGGTGGGTGAGGGCGTTGGCCGCGCTGCCCTTGCCGATCCTGCACGCCTTGTCGCGGCTGTTCGCATGGCTCGCATGGCGGGTTTTTCCGTATGAAGCGCGGGTGGTTCGCGACAGTCTCACCAAGGCGTTCCCCGAACGCAGCGTCGCCGAGCGCGAAGCCTTGCGGCGCGATTTCTACCGCGGCTACGGCGACGTGATGGTCGAGATCATCAAGTCGGCGTCGATCGACGGTCGTGTACTCGACGAACGGATGCGTTTCGGCAACCTCGCCACGCTGCGCGCTGCAATCGCCGCGGACGGGCCGGTGGTGCTGCTTGCGGCGCACCAGTGCAACTGGGAGTGGATCCTGCTTGGTCTGTCGCGGAATCTGGGCTTCCCGGTGGACGCGGCCTACAAGCCTCTCAAGAACGCCTGGGCGGACCGCGAGATGCTGGCGCTGCGCAGTCGCTTCGGAGCCCGCATGATTCCCGCCGAGCGGGTGATGCGCGACCTGATTTCGCGCCGTAGCGTGCCGCGGCTGATTGCGCTCGTGGCCGACCAGGAGCCCGTGGCGAGCGACAGGCGTCACTGGACGCGTTTCCTCAACCGCGAGACGGCCTTCTTCATGGGTGCCGACGTCATCGCCACGAGTCTCGGCTATCCGGTCTTCTTCGTGGCCATCGAGCGCACGGGTCGGGGGCGATACCTCGCCTCGTTCGAATTGTTGCGGGCAGCGGGCGAAGCGCTTGCCCCCGGGGAACTCACCGAACGCTATGCGCGGCGTGTCGAACGGCAGATCCACCAAGCCCCTGCAGACTGGCCGTGGTCACACAAGCGCTGGCGGTTGCGTCGTCCCGGTGATGCATCGCGGCGGGAGTCGTCCTTGTGACTGTCATGGTCATCGCGGACAATTGACGCCCATGTCCGACGCTCCAGAGGCCGCGACCCCGGAAATTTCGGTGGTCATCCCCGTCTGCAACGAGGCAGACAATGTCGGGCCGCTCGCCCGCGAGATCGTTGCCGCGCTGCAAGGGCGCGCCTTCGAGATCCTCTTCGTCGATGACGGCAGCACCGATGGCACCGCCGACGCGCTGCGGACCCTGCGCGTCTCCATCCCGCAACTGCGGGTGCTGCGACATTCGTTCCGCAGCGGGCAGAGCGCCGCCGTCTGTTCCGGCGTGCGGCACGCGCGGGCAGCCTGGATCGCCACCCTCGATGGCGACGGACAGAACGATCCGGCGGACATTCCGGCGCTCTTCGAGGCGCGCAAGCAGGCGGAGCTCGTGATGGGCAACCGCACGCGGCGCCGCGACACCTGGTTGCGCCATGTGCAGTCGCGCGTCGCCAACGGCGTGCGCGGCCGGTTGCTCGGTGACGGTACGCCGGATACGGGCTGCGGCATCAAGGTCATGCGCCGCGACGTGTTCATGGATCTGCCGCGCTTCGACCACATGCACCGTTTCCTGCCTGCGCTGTTCCTGCGCGCCGGCGCACGGGTGGTGTCGGTTCCGGTGTCGCATCGGCCGCGCGAGCGCGGCACCTCGAAGTACGGATTGTTCGACCGGTTGTGGGTCGGCATCGTCGATATCTTCGGTGTCATGTGGCTGCGCCGTCGTTTCCGTGCGGGCCTGCAGGTCCGCGAGGAGTGACGCGCCCGCGTTGCGCGCGATCTGCCTCGCCATCCCAATTCCTCGACGACCCCAGCGGTCGAACTGCCTCCGGGTAAACAACATGCAGAATACCGATACATTGGTCTGGGTCATCGTCGGCTTCGTCGGCCAGGCGCTCTTTTCCATGCGTTTCGTCGTGCAGTGGCTCGCGAGCGAGCGCCTCAAGCGCAGCATCATCCCGAACGCCTTCTGGTACTTCAGTCTCGCCGGCGGCGCGACGCTGCTCGCCTACGCCATCCACAAGCGCGATCCGGTGTTCATCGCCGGGCAGGGCCTCGGTCTCTTCGTCTACCTGCGCAACCTGTACCTGATCCGCACCGGACGGCAGAAGGCCGACGCTTGACTCGCGACACGCGGGACATCCTGGTCGATCTCGGCTGGATCAGTCTCTGGTTCGCTCTGCTGATCCTCGCCGGGTTCGGGCTGCGCGAGCCGTGGCCGGCGGACGAGCCGCGCTTTGCTGGCGTCGCACTGGAGATGCTGCGCAGCGGCAATTGGCTCATTCCGCACATCGGCGGCGACCTCTATCAGGACAAGCCCCCGCTGCATTTCTGGATGATGACCGTGGGGTACCTGCTGACCGGCTCGGTGCGGCTCGGGTTCCTGCTGCCCTCGATGCTGGCGTCGCTCGGTACGGTGCTGCTCGTCTATGACCTCGTGCGGCGCCTGCACGGTCGCGAAGCGGGTTTGCTCGCCGCACTGACGCTGGCCTGCTGCGTCCACTTCGTGCTGACCACGCGCGGGGCGCAGATCGACGCGACACTGATTTTTTTCTGCACGCTCGGTCTCTACGGTCTGCTGCGCCACGTCCTGCTCGGCGCGCCGCTGGCATACGCCGCGCTCGGCGCCTTCGGCGCGGGGCTCGGGGTGATCGACAAGGCGGTGGGTTTCCTCGCCCTCGCGCTGCTGCCGCTCGCGGCGCTGTGTTCGCGCCGGCTCGGCATTCCGCGCATCGCGGCACGGACCTGGGTGACAGTGGGTGTCGTCTTTGCCGCCACCATTGCGCTCTGGCTGGTGCCGATGCTGCTGCACGTTGCAGCTTCAGGGTCGCCCACCCTCGAAGCCTACCGCGACGAACTGCTGTTCCAGCAGACCGTCACCCGCTACGCGCAGGCCTGGCATCACATCCGGCCGTGGTACTACTTCCTCGTCGAAGTCATCCCCGTGCTGTGGCTGCCCTTGAGTGCGCTGCTGCCTTGGCTGGTGATGCGCTGGCGCAGCGACTGGCAGGCGCAACGCGCCGCCACCTGGCTGCCGCTGCTCTGGGTGTTGTTCGTCGTGCTGTTCTTCAGCCTGAGCACCGGCAAGCGCGGCGTGTACGTGCTGCCCGCGCTGCCCGCCCTCGCCATCGCCGCCGCGCCGCATCTGGCGCTGCTTTACGCGCGGCGAGGGGTGCAGCGGCTGTCGCTGGTGCTCGCCTCGGTACTGCTCGTTCCTGGCGTGCTGCTCTCGGCAGGGGCGCTGCTCGGTGTGAACGCCGTGGATCGGCTGGTTGCAGACAGCGGCGTGGGTTCGCTGCTGCCGGTGCACGCGTTCGCCCTGTTCGCGGTCCTGGCGTGGATCGGCGCCTGGCGCCGTCACCCGATCATCGCCTGGCCGGCGGTGCTCGCATGCCTGACGGTGACGTGGGGTTTCGGTATCGCGCCGCAGATCAACGGCGAGCGCTCGGCATCCACCTTCATGCGGCAGATGCTGGCGCAGGTGCCGCAGGGCAAGGAGCTTGGTCTTGTTGCCTACAAGGAGCAGTTCCTGCTCTATCTGGATCGGGAAACGGTGAATTTCGGCCACGCCCGCTGGCGCGAGGGCGATGCGGAGGCTTTCGACGCCGCGCGCTGGCTCGCCGGCGGAGCGGACCGGGTGCTGCTCGTGCCCGGTCATTTCATTGAACGCTGCTTCGCCGGTGCGCAGAAGCGCTTCGCCGGCGAGTCCAGCGACGATCGGTGGTATCTGGTGAGCGGACCGCCCGCCGCGGACTGCGTGGCTCGCGGCAACCCCGGGAAGGTGATTCGCTATCCGGCCCCTGCGGGGCTCAGGCCCTGACCGCCGACGGCGGCAAACAAGGCGGGCGCGACGAACCGACGGTCCGCCGCGCCCGAGGGTTCAGAACGGCAGGCCGTGCGCGGAGCCGCCCATGCACAGCAGCATGGGGAAGGACAGCAGGAAGTTCACGCGCGAGGTGAGCGTCGCGGTGCGACGGGCCTTGGCCTTCTCTTCGTCAGTCGCCGGGACGACGCCGATGACCTTCTTCTGGTTCGGCCAGATCAGGACCCAGACGTTGAACAGCATGATGGTACCGAGCCAGACGCCGATGCCGATGACCACGCTGCCTTCCTGCAGCGTGAAGGCATCCATGAAGCGCCCGCCGAGCAGCCAGCCACCGGTGAGCCAGGTCGCCACCGCCATCCAGCGGAACCAGAGCAGCGCACGCGGTGCGACGTACTTCACGATGCCCGCGCCACCCGGGCCGCCCTTGTCGGCGTTGGCTGCCGCGAGCGCCGGAATCTGCGCGACGTTGAAGTAGTAGAGGAGCCCGATCCAGAAAATGCCGGTGACGATGTGCGCCCAGCGGCCGAGGCCCAGCTGGTTGAACTCACCGCCCGGCGTTTGCGGCAGCACCATCACGATGATCGCGAACAGCACGCCCAGCGTGACCGTCGCGCCGACACTGTCCAGTGGATTCTTCATTTGCGTCGTGTCTCCGGCAGGTGAGGGAAGAAAACGGGTTTGAAGAATAGGGGACGAAACCCCATAATTCAACGAATCTCACTGGTTCGAATACCCAAGGACGGGATCATGGCGGACAACGCCGGGGAGCCTCGCCGTGCGCGGCCCATGTCGCCCTGCATCAGCATCTGTGCGCTCGATTCCAGCGGCCATTGCTCCGGCTGCCTGCGGACGCGCGACGAGATCGCCACCTGGATCCGCATGACGCCCGAGGCGCAGTGGGAATTGTTGCGTGAGCTTGAACGGCGTCGCATCGTGCGCACGCCGCGGCCGGTTGTCTGAAGAGGGTTACATCGATGGATGTCAACGATCGAATCAAGTCGCAACTCGCCGCTTCGCCGGTGGTGCTGTTCATGAAGGGTACGCCCGACTTCCCGCAGTGCGGCTTCTCCGCGCAGACGGTGGGCGCACTGCGTGCATGCGGCGCGCGTTTCCAGCACGTCAACATATTCGAGGATCCCGAACTGCGCGAAGCGCTCAAGCGCTACTCGAACTGGCCCACCTATCCCCAGCTCTACGTCAACGGCGAGCTGCTCGGTGGCTGCGACATCGCACTCGACATGTACCGCAGCGGCGAACTCAAGAAAGTGCTCGACGAAGCCGGCGCGACCGCCTAGATCCCGTTTTCTTCGGCGACCGGCGAGGTCGGGTCCACGCCGCTGCTGCCGTTGTTGTCGACGCTCGGCTCATCCAGCCAGCCCAGGCTGCGGGCGCGCTGCTCCGCCTCCAGAAAGCTCGGATGGCAAAAGTTGCAGACCTTGCAGAAGAGTTCGGCCGTCCGTTCAGCGTCGTAGGCGGCAGCGTGTGCTGCCGATGAGTCCCATTCCTGGCCGCTCGCCAGCATCGCCTTGGCCAGTACCGTCTGGCCGAGTGCCGCTCCTGCGAGCGTCACCGTGTCAAAACTCGAGAACGGGTGGAACGGATTGCGCTTGATGGCGGCACGGTTGACCGCGGCATTGAGAAAACCGAGGTCGAACGAGGCATTGTGACCGACGAGGATGGCGCGCTTGCAACCGTGACGGCGCATTGCCTCGCGAACCTCCTTGAAGATCCGGGTCAGCGCATCACGCTCGTCGATCGCCGGGCGCAACGGGTGGAAGGGGTCGATGCCGGTCACCGCGAGCGAGGCGGGCTCGATCTTCGAGCCTTCGAAGGGCTTGACGTGATACGCGTGCGTCTCGCCGCGCTGCAGCACGCCATCGGGGGTGATCTCGATGAGCACCGCGGCGATTTCCAGCAGTGCATCGGTGGCTGCGTTGAGGCCGCCGGTTTCGACATCGATCACCACGGGCAGGAAGCCACGGAACCGGCGGGCGAGACTGGGTACGGCCGCGTTCACTCCGACAGCATCCGCCAGCGCAGCCGCTCGTTCGCCCGCATCGGGACCATCACATCGCCGCCAAAGGCATAGGCTGGCGGCACCGGCCACTCCTCACGGCGGAGTGTCACCGTCCCGGCATTGCGCGGCAAACCGTAGAAGTCGGGTCCGTAAACCGACGCGAAGCCCTCGAGCTTGTCGAGCGCGCCGGCGTCCTCGAAGGCCTCTGCATAGAGTTCCAGCGCCGCGTGTGCGGAATACATCCCCGCGCAACCGCAGGCTGCTTCCTTGGTCTGGCGGCCGTGCGGGGCACTGTCGGTCCCGAGAAAGAACCGCGGCGAGCCGCCGGTAGCGGCGGCGATGAGTGCCTGTCGGTCGGGCTCGGTCTTGAGGACCGGCAGGCAGTAGAAGTGCGGGCGGATGCCGCCGCGGAAGATCTCGTTGCGGTTGTAGAGCAGGTGCTGCGGCGTGATGGTCGCGGCGACGCCGTCGCGCGCACCGCTCACGAAATCCACAGCGGCGCGGGTGGTGATGTGCTCGAACACAACCTTGAGCCGGCTGTGTCGCTCGACGAGGGGTGCCAGCACGTCGTCGATGAAGCGCTGCTCGCGGTCGAAGATGTCAACGTGTTCATGGGTCACTTCGCCGTGCACCTGCAGCACGAGTCCGGTCTCGGCCATCCGCGCGAGCACGGCTTCGATGTGACGGATGTCGGTGACGCCCGCGTCGGAGTGCGTGGTGGCACCCGCGGGGTAGAGTTTGCAGCCGGCCACGAAGCCGCTGTCACGGGCAAGGTCGATCTCGTGGACGGCCATGCGGTCGTTGAGGTAGAGCGTCATCAGCGGCTGGAAATCGGAGCCCGTTGGTCGCGCGGCGAGAATCCGCTCGCGGTACTGCGCCGCGAGTGCCGTGGTTGTCACCGGCGGCTTGAGATTGGGCATGACAATGGCGCGCGCGAACTGCCGCGCCGTATGCGGCAACACTGCGGCGAGGGCGGCGCCGTCGCGCAGGTGCAAGTGCCAGTCGTCGGGACGACGCAGGATGATTTCTGCGCTCATGCGGGCCGCGATGCTAACACACGGCGATTGTTCGCCCCGTCGCGGCGCGACAAGTTAACATATGCTTTTTCACACGCACGACAGGCAGGACGGGGGTATGTCCGATAGTCCGCAAGTGGATGTCGATCCGAACGAGACCCGCGAGTGGCTGGAGTCGATCGACTCGGTCCTGAAGGCCTGCGGGCCAGAGCGCGCCCACTATCTTCTGGAGCGGCTCATCGACTACACGCGGCGCTCCGGCGCCTATCTGCCGTTCAAGCCGAACACGGCCTATCTCAACAGCATCTCCACCGGCCAGCAGCCCGACTATCCGGGCAACCGCGAACTCGAGCGTCGCACGGAGGCCTACATCCGCTGGAACGCGATGGCGATGGTGGTGCAGGCGAACCGCATTTCCTCTGAATACGGCGGTCACATCTCGACCTACGCATCGGCCGCCACGCTCTACGAAGTCGGCTTCAATCATTTCTGGCGGGCCCCGACGGATCGGCACCCAGGCGACATGATCTACGTGCAGGGCCATGCCTCGCCCGGCATCTACGCGCGCGCCTACCTCGAGGGACGCCTTACCGAGGACCAGTTGCGGCACTTCCGTCAGGAGGTCGCCGGTGACGGACTCTCGTCCTACCCGCACCCGTGGCTCATGCCGGACTTCTGGCAGTTCCCCACCGTGTCGATGGGTCTCGGGCCGATGCAGGCGATCTTCCAGGCGCGCTTCCAGCGCTACCTCGAGCATCGCGGACTGGTGCCGGCGTCCGACCGCAAGATCTGGGCCTTCCTCGGCGACGGCGAGATGGACGAACCCGAGTCGATGGGCGCGCTCACCATGCCGGTGCGCGAGAAACTCGACAACCTCGTCTTCGTCATCAACTGCAACCTGCAGCGGCTCGACGGACCGGTGCGCGGCAACGGCAAGATCATCCAGGAGCTCGAAGCCGCCTTCCTCGGCGCCGGCTGGAACGTCATCAAGGTGCTGTGGGGTTCGCGCTGGGATCCGCTGCTCGCCAAGGACAACCTCGGCCAGCTGCGTCGCGTCATGGAAGAATCCGTCGACGGCGAGTACCAGAACTTCAAGGCCAAGGGCGGCGCGTACACGCGCGAGCATTTCTTCGGCAAGTTCCCCGAACTGAAGGCGATGGTCGCCAACATGTCGGACGACGAAATCTGGCGTCTGAACCGCGGCGGCCACGATCCGCGCAAGGTGTACGCCGCGTATGCTGCGGCCGTGCAACACAAGGGTCAGCCGACGGTCATCCTCGCCAAGACCGTCAAGGGCTTCGGCATGGGCAAGGCCGGCGAGGGCCAGATGATCTCGCACCAGCAGAAAAAGCTCTCCGACGACGACCTGCGCCAGTTCCGCGATCGTTTCAACATCCCGGTCTCCGACGAGGAACTCGCGCGTCTGCCGTTCTGCAGGCCGGACGAGGACAGCGAGGAGATGCGCTACCTGCGCGCCCGGCGCATCTCGCTCGGCGGTTACCTGCCGACACGGCGACGCAGCGCGCCGGCGCTCGAAGTGCCGCCGCTCGAGGCGTTCAAGCCGCTGCTCGAGAGCAGCGAGGGGCGCGGGATTTCCACCACCATGGCCTTCGTGCGCCTGCTGACGACGCTGCTCAAGGACCGGCAAATCGGCAAGCACATCGTGCCGATCGTTCCCGACGAGGCACGCACCTTCGGCATGGAGGGCCTCTTCCGGCAGGTCGGCATCTATTCCTCGATGGGCCAGTTGTACACGCCACAGGACGCCGACCAGCTGATGTCCTATCGCGAAGACAAGAAAGGCCAGATCCTCGAGGAAGGCATCAACGAGGCCGGCGCGATGTGCTCCTGGATGGCTGCAGGCACCGCGTATGCGAATCACGGCATCAACATGGTGCCGTTCTACATTTTCTACTCGATGTTCGGTTTCCAGCGCGTGGGCGACTTCATCTGGGCGGCCGGCGACCTGCAGACGCGCGGTTTCCTGCTCGGTGCGACTGCGGGCCGCACGACGCTGGCCGGCGAGGGTCTGCAGCACCAGGACGGCCACAGCCAGTTGCTGGCCGCGACGGTGCCGAATTGCCGCTCCTACGACCCGACCTTCGCCTATGAACTCGCGGTCATCATCCACGACGGCCTGCGGCGCATGTATGTCGATGCCGAGCCGATCTTCTACTACGTCACGGTGATGAACGAGAACTACGCGATGCCCGCCATGCCGGCGGGCGTCGAGCACGGCATCCTCAAGGGGCTCTACCCGTTCGCCCGTTACCGGCCGGAAGTCGCTGCCGGTCACGCGCTGAAGGCGACGCTGCTCGGCTCCGGCACCATTCTCCGCGAGGTCATCGCTGCGGCGGAACTGCTCGCCAAAGATTACGGCATCGAGAGCGAAGTGCTCTCGGCCCCCAGCTGGAACGAGTTGCGCCGCGAGGCGCTCGACTGCGAGCGCTGGAACCTGCTGCACCCGGGCGAGACTCCGCGGGCGCCGCATGTGGCAACCACGCTGGCGGGGCGTGCCGGTCCCTTCGTCGCCGCCAGCGACTACGTGCGCAATGTGCCCGAGCAGATCCGCCAGTGGGTGCCGGGCCGCTACGTGGTGCTCGGCACCGACGGCTACGGACGATCCGATGCCCGCGAAGCACTCAGACACCACTTCGAAGTCGACCGTCGGTTCATCGCGCTGGCGACTCTGCGCGCGCTGGCCGATGAAGGCAGGCTCGGACTCGACGTCGTGCAGCGCGCGATCGTCGCGCTGGGCATCGACGCCGCCAAGCCGAACCCGCTCAATTCCTGACGGAACTCCCGATCCATGGCACTCAAGGATATCCACGTACCCGACCTCGGGTCCTTCAAGGACGTGGTGGTCATAGAAATCCTCGTCAAGCCCGGCGATGCGCTCGAAGTCGACGCGCCCATCGCCACGCTCGAAACCGAGAAGGCCACCATGGACGTGCCGTCGCCGGTCGCCGGCGTGCTGCGCTCGCTGCACATCGAGCGCGGCGCCAAGGTGAACTCGGGCGACCTCGTCGCCAAGGTGGACGTAGAGACGGGTGCAGTCCCGGTGCCGGCTCCGGCAACGGCTCAAGCTCCGGCTTCGGCTCCCGCTCCCGCAAAGACCACTGTGCCGGTCACGTCAGCGGCCGTCGCCGCGGCGCACTCTGCAGCTGCTGCACCTGCAAATGCAGCTGCCGTGACGCCGGCGCAAGCGATTCCGGGTGCGCGCGCGGATCTCGCGCCGATCCAGGAGGCCGGATTCTCCCGCGCGCACGCAGGTCCGTCGGTTCGTCGTCTCGCCCGGGAACTCGGCGTCGATCTGGCGCGCGTCCGAGGCTCCGGGGTCAAGGCGCGCATCACCCACGAGGACGTCAAAGCCTGGGTGAAGCAGGCGCTCCAGGGTGCGTTCGCGCCCGCCGCGGCTTCGCTGCCCAAAGTGCCGTCGGTCGACCACGCGGCCTTCGGGCCGATCGAGACGCGGCCCCTCAGTCGCGTGCGCCGGATTTCGGGGCCGCGGCTGCACGCGTCCTGGGTCAATATCCCGCACGTCACGCAGTTCGACGAGGCCGACATCGACGAACTGGAAACATTGCGCAATTCCCTCAAGGGCGAGGCAACGGCCCGCGGCGTCAAGCTCACGCCGCTGGCGTTCATCGTTGCCGCATGCGTGCGGGCCATCGCCGAATTCCCGAACTTCAATGCGTCGCTCGACGACGGCGGCCAGAACCTCGTCCTCAAAAAATATTTCCATCTCGGCTTTGCGGCGGACACGCCCAACGGCCTGCTGGTGCCGGTGATCCGCGATGCCGACCGCAAGGACGTCTTCGCCATCGCAGCCGATCTGGCGACGCTCGCCGAGCGGGCCCGCACGGGCAAGCTTGCCGCCGCCGACATGCAGGGTGGGTGCTTCACGGTCTCCAGCCTCGGCGGGATCGGCGGCACCGCGTTCACTCCCATCATCAATGCGCCCGAGGTCGCCATCCTCGGCGTGTCCCGTGCGGTGATGAAACCGGTGTGGCGTGATGACGCCTTCGTGCCGCGGTTGACGCTGCCGCTGTCGCTCTCCTACGACCATCGCGTGATCGACGGCGCCGAGGGCGTGCGCTTCACCAGCTGGCTCGCCGCGGC
>JBIKVA010000152.1:0-6966 GCA_044357085.1 Steroidobacteraceae bacterium
CAGGGAAGTTGACCCAACGGTTGTCTTCGGTCCGCCCGGCGAGTTCCGCCTCGTCCTTGCGTGAAGGTCGCTCCACCAGCACGCGCTGCGCGCTGCCGATCATGGAGCGGCTGCGAGCCTGCGCATTGTCCTCGAGCAGCGCCTGCAACCGCACGAGCCGCGCCTGCTTTTCGGCGGGCGGCACGTCGTCAGGCAACGCTGCGGCCGGCGTCCCGGGCCGGCGGCTGTAGAGAAAACTGAACGACTGGTCGATGCCGAGATCGCGTACCAGGGACATGGTCGCCGCGAAATCGCGCTCGCTCTCGCCGGGGAAACCGACTATGAAATCGGAGGTGACGGAGATGTCAGGCCGAACGGCGCGCAACTTGCGGATCTGCGACTTGAATTCGAGTGCGGTGTAGCCGCGCTTCATCAGCGAAAGGATGCGATCCGACCCGGACTGCACGGGAAGGTGCAGATGGTTGGCGAGCTCGGGGATGCTGGCGTAAGCCTCTATGAGGCTGTCGTCGAAGT
Source organism: Steroidobacteraceae bacterium (assembly GCA_044357085.1). Taxonomy (GTDB): domain Bacteria; phylum Pseudomonadota; class Gammaproteobacteria; order Steroidobacterales; family Steroidobacteraceae; genus UBA964. Next base: position 514 of record JBIKVA010000152.1, read on the forward strand.
CGAGTGGATGGGATGTGGTGAAGCGGATACGCTCGATGCCGTCGATCGCGGCGACGTGATGCAGCAGCGTGGCCAGATCGACCAGCGCGCCGTCGGACATCGGCCCCCGATATGCGTTCACGTTTTGCCCGAGCAGAGTGACTTCGCGCACACCCTGCGCCGCGAGCCGCGACACTTCGTCGATCACGGACTCCAGCGGTCGACTGACCTCGTCGCCACGCGTGTAAGGCACCACGCAAAAACTGCAGTACTTGCTGCACCCTTCCATGATGGACACGAACGCCGTCGGCCCCTCGGCACGCGGCGCGGGCAGGTGGTCGAACTTCTCTATTTCGGGAAAGCTGATGTCGATGACCGCCCGGCCCCGCTCGCGCAACGCGGCGATCATCTGTGGCAAGCGGTGGACCGTCTGCGGACCGAAGACCAGGTCCACCTGCGGCGCGGCCTTCACCAGCTGATCGCCCTCCTGGCTGGCCACGCAACCACCGACCCCGATGATCACGCCGGGGCGCGCGTCCTTGATCTGCTTCCACTCGCCGAGGAGCGAAAAAACCTTCGATTCGGCTTTCTCGCGAACGGAACAGGTGTTGACCAGCAGGACGTCCGCCTGAGCGGGGTCGTCGGTCGGGCGCAGCCCGATCCCGACCTCGAGCACGTCGCCCATGCGCGACGAGTCGTACTCGTTCATCTGGCAACCGTAGGTCTTGATGTAGTACCGGCCGGTCGGGAGGGTTGGGGAATCGTCCATGAGTCGGGAGCGCACGTCGGGTGATTTCGTGGCTCAGAAGGGGATGTCGTCGTCGAACTCGTCCTTTTCGGTGCTGCTGCGTACCGGCTCGCCGTAGCCGGCTTCGCCACCCGTCGCACGCGCCGACTGGCCGCGACCCTCGGCGCGACCTTCGCCGCCGCCCATGCCGCGCCCCGCACCGCCGCCGAGCATTTGCATGTCGTTGGCGACGATCTCGGTGGTGTAGCGGTCGTTGCCGCTCTTGTCCTGCCACTTGCGGGTGCGCAAACGGCCTTCGATGTAGACCTGCGAACCCTTGCGCAGGTATTCGCCGGCGATCTCTGCGAGGCGCCCGAACATGGCAACGCTGTGCCACTCGGTCTGCTCCTTCATCTCGCCGGACTGTTTGTCCTTCCAGCTTTCGGAGGTGGCGATGCGCAGATTGCAAACGGTCATGCCGGAGGGCATGGCCTTGGTGTCGGGATCTTGTCCGAGGTTGCCGACGAGAATGACCTTGTTGATGCCACGCGCCATGGTGAAACCCCTCTTTCGTTGGACCCCCCGGCTGGTTTGCCCCGACCCGTGAGGGCAGGAAACCTTCGGCAGGGCGGAGCCAGTGCTCTTGACCCTGGTGCGATGGTCGGGGCGGTCAGCGGAGGGCGGTGAAATCGAACCGCTATTTTAATCGTCGCGCGGCGACCCTGCATCGTGAATATCTGCCCGGGGAGCCCCGAAAAACGGCGGAAGGGCGGATCCCGGGGTACACTAACCGGCTGTTTTTTCTGGAAAACGCCAGCTCATGCTGCCCATCCGGATACGCGGGGCCCGTACCCACAACCTGCGCAACCTGGACCTCGACATCCCCCGCAATCGCCTGGTGGTGATTACCGGGCTGTCCGGGTCGGGCAAGTCGTCCCTCGCGTTCGACACCCTGTATGCCGAGGGTCAGCGTCGGTACGTCGAATCCTTGTCCGCCTATGCCCGGCAGTTCCTGTCGGTGATGGACAAACCGGACGTCGACCACATCGAGGGGCTCGCACCGGCCATCGCGATCGAGCAAAAGGCCGCATCGCATAACCCGCGCTCGACCGTCGGCACTGTCACCGAAATTCAGGACTATCTTCGGCTCCTGTACGCGCGTGCCGGCCTGCCCCACTGCCCGGACCATGCGATCGCGCTCGAGGCGCAGACGGTGAGCCAGATGGTCGACCAGGTGCTGCGGCTCGAGGAAGGAACCCCGGCACTGTTGCTTGCGCCGCTCGTCCAGCAGCGCAAGGGGGAACACGACACGGTGCTGCAGGACCTGCAGTCGCAAGGCTTCGTGAGGGTGCGCATCGACGGCAAGATCCAGGAACTGGACCCGCCGCCGCGGCTGGATGCGCGACGCAAGCACGACATCGAAGCCGTGGTCGACCGGCTGCGGGTTCGACCCGATGCGGCGCAGCGCCTGGCCGAGTCCTTCGAGACCGCGCTGCGGCTCTCCGGCGGCACGGCGCGGGTGGTGCGAATGGACGGCGGCGAGGAGGACGCGGGCATGCTGTTCTCGAACCGGCATGCCTGCCCGGAGTGCGGCTACAGCGTGCCGCTGCTCGAGCCGAAGATGTTCAGTTTCAACAGTCCGGCCGGCGCCTGCGAAACCTGCGACGGGCTCGGCCAGCAGGAGTTCTTCGACCCGGCCCGTGTCGTCGCGTTTCCGCAGCTGTCCCTCGCGGGCGGCGCGGTGCGCGGCTGGGATCGTCACAACGCGCACTATCTGCGTCTCATCGAGACTCTGGCGACGCACTACGGCTTCGACATCGAGGAGCCCTGGCAGGAACTGCCGGAGCGTGTCCGGGACATCCTGCTATACGGCAGCGGCGAGGAAGAGCTGGAGTTCTCCTACGTAGTCGGTCGCAGCAAGGTGACCAAGCGCCGACACCCGTTCGAGGGCATGCTGCGCAACATCGAACGCCGCTACCGCGAGACCGACTCGCCTGCGGTCCGCGAGGAACTCGCCCGCTACCGGGGCTGGCGCAGTTGTCCTGACTGCATCGGGAGCCGCCTGAACCGCACTGCGCGGCACGTCAGGGTCGCAGGGCGTTCACTGCCCGAAATCACCGGCCTCGCCGTGGCAGACGCGGCACAATTCTTTGGTCAGCTGACGCTGCCGGGATGGCGCGGCGAAGTGGCCGCCAAGGTGGTCGGCGAGGTACAGGACCGGCTGCGGTTTCTCGTCGACGTGGGCCTCGGCTACCTCACGCTCGAGCGCGGCGCCGACTCGCTGTCGGGTGGCGAGGCGCAGCGCATCCGCCTTGCAAGCCAGATCGGCTCGGGACTGACCGGCGTCATGTACGTGCTCGATGAGCCGTCGATCGGTCTCCATCAGCGCGACAACGCGCGCCTGCTGGCGACCCTGCATCGGCTGCGGGACCTCGGCAATACGGTCATCGTGGTCGAACATGACGAGGAAGCGATCCTGACCGCGGATCATGTCATCGACCTCGGGCCGGGTGCCGGCGTCCACGGCGGGGCGATCGTCGCCCAGGGCGAGCCGGCAGCCATCCGCGACAATCCCCTATCGCTGACCGGACGCTACCTCGCGGGGACGTTGCAGATTGCCGTGCCCAGGTCGCGTACGCCGCGGCAGTCTTCGCGGGTCATCCAGATTCGCGGCGCCAGCGGCAACAACCTGAAGGACATAGATGTCGACATCCCGGTGGGGCTGTTCACCTGCGTCACCGGTGTGTCAGGTTCGGGCAAAAGCACTCTGATCAACGACACCTTGCTGCGCCGTGCCCTCGCGGAACTCGGCGGCGGCCCGAACGACGCTGCTCCCTGCCGCGGACTGCGGGGGCTCGAACACATCGATCGGGTCATCGACATCGACCAGAGTCCGCTCGGCCGCACACCGCGCTCCAACCCCGCCACCTACACCGGCGTCTTCACCGGTCTGCGCGAACTGTTCGCACAGGTGCCGGAGGCGCGCAGCCGCGGCTACGACGCGGGCCGCTTCAGCTTCAACGTCAAAGGGGGACGCTGCGAGGCCTGTCAGGGCGACGGTGTGATGCGGGTGGAGATGCACTTCCTGCCGGACGTCTACGTGCCCTGCGACGTGTGTCGGGGGCGTCGCTACAACCGCGAAACGCTGGAGATCCGCTACCGCGGCCAGAGCATCCACGACATCCTGGAGATGACCGTCGAGGATGCCACGAAGTTTTTCCAGAACATTCCGGCCGTGCAGCCGAAGCTGCAGACGCTTCTCGACGTCGGGCTGGGTTACCTGAAGCTGGGTCAGAACGCGACCACGCTCTCGGGCGGCGAGGCGCAACGGGTGAAACTCGCGCGTGAACTCGCCAAGCGAGCCACGGGGCGCACTTTGTACGTTCTCGATGAACCGACCACCGGCCTGCACTTCCACGATGTCGCGCAATTGCTAGGTGTGCTGCGGCGGTTGCGTGACGAAGGCAACACCGTTGTGGTGATCGAACACAACCTCGACGTCATCAAGACGGCGGACTGGGTCATCGACCTCGGACCCGAGGGGGGCGCTGCAGGTGGCGAGATCATTGCCTGCGGGACACCCGAGCAGATCAGCTGCGTCGAGGCCTCTCACACGGGCCGCTATCTCGGACCCCTGTTGTCGAAGCACTGACGAACCCTGCCTGCTTCGCGAGACTCGGTGTTGCGAGCGGGGGCGTAACGGGAAAGGACGCGCCGCCAGAATGCGAGCGCCGCCACGTCGCTGGTCAGAGCCGATATCTCCCACTGGCCGACGAAGCGGTCGAACAGCAACCGGGCCGCCTCGCCGCCGACACCGAGGCGCCGCATACGCGGGACGACGAAGAAATCCAGCAGCACATGGCGCGTCACGTTGCCGGCTCCCGGTTCCCGGCGCAGCAAAGCGAAGCCGGCGAGTTCTTGATCGCGCTCGAAGACCGCCGCTTCGTTCCGGGGCGCTGACAACAGTGCAGCCAGTTGCCGGCCCGCCGCCGCCACTTCTTCGGTGGATGCGCCGATTTCCATCAGCCATTCGCGGTAGGCCGCTTCAAGCCAGGATCGCGTACGCGCTGAACTTCGCGGATCGCGGAGAGCGACGGGCATCCGGGGAAACCCTCGTGGCGAGTGGATCACCAAAAAAAGAACCCGGGCGATGGCGAGCCATCAACCCGGGTTCATTCGGGAGTTCAAGACTCCCAACCAAAAATTTCCGTCAGGAAATTACTTGGCAGGCTCGGCCGGAGCAGCCGGAGCGGCAGCGGCGTCAGCAGCCGGAGCGGCAGCGGCGTCAGCCGGAGCAGCAGCGGCATCAACAGCCGGAGCAGCCTCGGCAGCCGGAGCTTCGGCAGCCGGAGCAGCCTCGGCGGCCGGAGCAGCCTCGGCCGGAGCTTCGGCAGGCTTGCCACCGCAAGCGGTCAGAGCGAGCGCAGCGAGAAGAGCGCTGAGAGCGAGCTTCGTCTTCATTTTGCATTTACCCCAAAAAGTAGAGACAGATAAAAAAATCAAACAACCTAGCTAGTTTGTCTGGCGACTGAAAATCGCGGCGGAATTCTATAGGCTTTCCCGCTCTTTTGGAATGACCTGCACGCCTCCGACAAGCCGGCCGCTGCGGCTTTGCCCGGCTCCACGGGGCCCGTCGGCTCGGAACGAAACATTGACGTCAACCTGGTAAGACAGTCTGCACGCCCCGTACGCAGCACGTGGGCCGTACAATCGAGAGTTCAGCGGATACCCACGCCGCCCCCTCGGCCCCGCCCGGAGGACAAGTATGCTGCAGCAGGAACTCCACCGCCTCTACCCCGAACACATTGCAGAGGTGGTGCGCCGCACGGCCGACGCTCTGGCGCGCAGCGGTCTGGAGGCCCTGATCGTTCACGCCGGGAGCCCCATCGGGCTGTTCCTCGATGATCAGCATTACCCGTTCAAGGCCCACCCGCCGTTCAAATGGTGGGCACCCCTGCTCGACGCCCCCGGGTCGATGATCCATTTCCGCCCGGGCTCGCGTCCGCAGCTGGTTTTTCATGTTGAAACGGACTTCTGGTACCAGCCGGCGACGCTGCCGCAGAGTTGGTGGCCGGGCCAGTTCGAGGTGGTGATCGTCAACTCCAAGGATCAGGCTCGCGCGGCTCTGCCCCGTGATCTCGGCAAAACTGCCTGGATCGGCGACGCGCTGCCGGATCTGCTGGGGTGGGGGGTGGGTTCGATCAACCCCCCGGACCTGAGCCGGCGTCTCGATTTCACCCGCGCGTGCAAGACGCCCTATGAAATCGCCTGTCTCGCCGAAGCCAATCGTATCGGGGCCCTCGGCCACGCGGCCGCCGAGCGCTGCTTCCACGGGGGCGGGTCCGAATACGAGATTCATCAGGCTTTTGCCTCGGCCTGCGGTCAGCGCGAGCAAGAATTGCCGTACAACGCGATCGTCGCGCTGAACGAGGCGGCCTCGGTGCTGCACTATCAGGTGCTACGCCGAACGCGCCCGGACTGTCACCGCTCGCTGTTGCTCGACGCGGGCGCAAGCTTTGCGGGCTACGGCAGCGACATCACGCGGACGACGGCGGCCGAAACCGGTGATTTCGCGGATCTCGTGACCGCAATGGACCAGTTGCAGTTGGGTCTTTGCGACCTCGCCCGTCCCGGCGCCGACTGGCGCGACATTCACGCGGCAGCCGTGGAGCGGATTACCGCCCTGCTTCATGAAAGCGGCGTGCTGCGTTGCAGTGTGGCCGAGGCGCTCGATAGCGGTGCCTCAC
>JBIKVA010000304.1:0-2908 GCA_044357085.1 Steroidobacteraceae bacterium
ATCGGTTCGGTGTCGAAGACCTTCACCGCAACCGCGGTGATGCAGTTGTTCGATGCCGGCAAGCTCGGCCTTGACGACGACGTGAACCTCCACCTCGGTTTCAAGGTCGTCCACCCCGCGCATGGCGCGCAGCCGATCACCATCCGACACCTGCTCTCCCACTGTTCGGCAATCGCCGATGGCCCGGCCTACGCAAACGCCTATGTCTGCGGCGATCCGGACCTGTCGCTCGAGGACTGGCTGCGTGCGTATCTGGTGCCGGGTGGACGCTTCTACGATGCGTCACGGAACTTCCACGCCTGGGCGCCCGGTGGCATGTTCTCCTACGCGAACGTCCCGTACGGCATGCTTGGGCTCATCGTCGAGCGCTTGTCGGGCGTGCCGTTCGCGGATTACTGCCGCGAGCGGATCTTCGCGCCGCTCGGAATGCGCGAGACTTCCTGGTATCTGCGCGATATCGACCGCAGCCGCCATTCCATCCCGTACAGCTGGGTCAGCGGCGGCGAGGTTCGCGGGCCTTCATGGGGCGGATTGCCGCCTGCGGTGATCGGCGATCCCACGGCCGCCAGCCGTGTCGACGGCGACTACGCCGTCAACTGCCTGTACAACCATCCGAACTTCCCGGATGGCTTCCTGCGCAGCAGCGTGAGCCAGCTCGCGAACTACGCCCGAGCCTATCTCGCTGCCGCGAAAGGCGGCGGCCGACCCTTGCTGCAAGCATCGACGATACGGCGGATGTTCCGAGTCGAGGCGGGCGACGATGCCCGGGCGATGGGCCTGTGCTGGAACGCGCACTATCGCGCCGGCAAGCCGCTGCTCTGGGGCCACGGTGGCAGCGACCCGGGGATCAACGCGAACCTGAGACTGCGGTTCGAGGACGACGTCGCCGCGGTCGTGATCATGAACACCAATGTCGGCCGGCCGGCCCTGCCGGCGCCGCTGGAGTTCGCCGACTACCTCGTCGACCACAGTGATGAGTTGCTGTGACCGGTCGGTACGGCAGCCTTGCATTGATGTCGGCTACGTCGATGCGATCTCGGCTGCGTTAATCGTACCGATAGAACCTCCCGCGGGAATTTAATCGGGCCCTTGTTGCACCACCCTGGGCCGGTAGCGTCAAATGCCGACGGCATGGATGCACTCCACGAACTGGGCCAACAATCACTCGGCGCCCTCGAACTCATCGCAACCATGGCATTCGCCGTGTCGGGAGCCCTCGCCGCCCGGCGCAAGCGCATGGACGTCGTCGGAATCTGCGCCTGCGGTTTCCTGGCAGCGTTCGGTGGCGGCACGCTGCGAGATGTACTGCTCGACCGTCGTCCTTTTTTCTGGGTGGATAACCAGTCCGTCCTGCTTGCGGTGATCGCGATCGCCGTCGGTTGTGCCACGGTGATCAGCCAGCGCCGCCTCGAGCGCGGGCAGCGTTGGCTGCAGATTCCCGATGCGATCGGCTTGGGTCTCTTCTGCGCCACTGGGACACACCTGTCGTGGACGATGGGCCAGCCGGCCACGGTCGCCATCCTCATGGGCGTCATCACCGGAACCTTTGGCGGCGTCCTGCGCGATCTCGTCTGCAACGAGATCCCGGAACTATTCAGCGATCATCGGCCTTACGCACTCTGCGCCGCAGCGGGTGGCACGACTTACGTGATCGCGACCACCTTCGGATCACCCGCGTGGCTGTCATTGGCGAGCTGCGCGATAGTGACCACGGGCCTTCGCGGACTCGCGCTGCGATTCGACTGGAAGCTGCCGTCGTCGGGAGACATCTGACCGCAGGGGTTGCCGGGAGTCGCCGATAATCCAGCCGATTCCGGTGGACCGGGAAGCAGTCGCTACGCGGCGGCAATATCGCCAAAGTCAGAGGCATGAGCCGGATCGCTACTCAATATCGGGGGGACGTCGATGGCACCCTATCGCGGATAGTTATACTATAACCTCCGAGCTGGTTGGTTGAGTGCGAAAAGCAAAGCCCGCCAGCCAGCACGCGTTTTCCGTCACCGTCGCAATAGAGCACGCACTCGACAGCGTACGCGGCGCGAATCACGAAGGATGCATCGCCCTCATCAAAACGAACAGGCCGCCCTGACGCCTCCATTACCTGGCCCGCCATTCGACCTCACATCTCGACCGATAGCCATTACGGGACCTCCCATGCTGCAAGCCATCGATCTGCATAAACGCTACGGTGAACTCATCGCACTCGAGCAGCTCAACCTTACCGTTGGACCGGGGGAGATTTGCTGTCTTCTGGGAGCCAACGGCGCGGGCAAGACAACGACGATCCATCTGTTTCTGGATTTCGTGCCGCGTACCAGTGGCCGGGCGCTGATCTGCGGCCACGATGTCTGCGAACATCCTCTTGAAACCAAAGCGTTGCTTGCCTATATCCCCGAGATCGTCAATCTCTATCCGACGCTCACCGGACTTGAAAATCTGCAGTACTTCGCAGCCCTCGCGAATCTGCGGCGGTCGACAGACGAGTTGATTTCAGGCGCAGCCAAAGTCGGCCTGACTGCGGGTCAACTCCGCCAAAGACTCGGAAGTTTCTCCAAGGGCATGCGACAGAAGTTGGGACTTGCAATCGCACTGGCGCGAGGTGCGAAGGTGCTGTTGATGGACGAGCCCCTCTCCGGCCTCGACCCGCAGGCAGCCAACGAGTTTTCGCAAACGCTTAGAGAGGTCTCGGGGAACGGAGTCGCAGTGCTGATGACCACTCATGATCTGTTCCGGGCGCGCGAAGTGGCCACGCATATCGGAATAATGAAGCGTGGACGATTGATCGAATACCGGGCAGCCAGCAGCGTTGCCCCGAACGAACTGGAGTCCATCTACCTCGAGCACATGAGGAAGTCGGCATGATCGTCAGGATCGCCCGACGCGAACTGATCGAGTGGGCGCGGGACGA
>JBIKVA010000153.1:0-6914 GCA_044357085.1 Steroidobacteraceae bacterium
TCAACAATGGCTTACGGGTTTTACCGATTGACATCGTTCATTCGAACTCCTAACGTCCGCCCCGTGCAGACCCGACCCAAGATCGATCGGACGGTTCCGATGTCCGACAGGTCGTCGGGCCGGCGCGGCCATGAGGGGAGCGCCGCATGAGGTTCGCTCCACTTGCTGCCGTTCGCCATCGGCTCGAGGTCGGTAAGCCGCTCAACTTCAACGTCTACGACGTCGACGGTTCTTTGCTGCTGTCGCGCGAAACCAATGTCGATACCTCGACGCAGATCGATGCACTGGTCAGCCGCGCCGTGCAGATCGACATCGCCGAGGTCCCCGATCGCATCGATGTCGCTGCGTACGTGCCGGCGGAAATGCTCCCCGACCTGTGGCGTGCCGTCGGCGAACGCATTGTCTCGCTGATCCAGAACCAGCCGCTCGAGCGCTTCGGAGAGACACTGGGCGTCGCCTGCGAACCGCTTGAGATCATGATCCGCCGTGATCCCGATCTGGCGATCGTGAACGCGGTTCGCAACGGACTCGACGACCGGCGCACCTACGGAATCATGCACTCCATGCACGCGGCGGTGGTGTCGATGCTCATCGCCGCGCGGCTCAACTGGTCCAGCGGCGACGTGACGCGGGCGGGCAAGACGGCTCTCGCCATGAACGTGTCGATCTTCAGGCTGCTCGGCAGTCTCGCCCTGCGGCGCGCCGAGCCCAAGGCGGAGGAACGCGCGACCATCAAGGCGCATCCGGTGCGCAGCCGCGAGATGCTGCAGGAATCCGGGGTGGCCGACCGCGAGCTGCTGCGTGCCGTGGAGCAACACCACGAACGCAGCGACGGCAGCGGTTTCCCCGGCGGGATAACGGACGTTGCCGAGCTCGCCGGCCTGGTGCGCTGCGCCGACACCTTCGTCACCGGACTGCACGAACACACCGGCCCCGGGCAACTCGCACCCGACCAGTTGCTGCGCCAGATCTTCGTCGACGAGAACCGCAACGCGTACGCCGCGGCGCTCGTCAAGGAAATGGGCATCTTCCCTCCCGGCTGCGTGGTGAATCTGGCCAACGGCGAGCAGGGCGTGGTCATCCGCCGGGGCTCCGTGATCACCTCGCCGTTCGTGGTTTCGATCGCGGAGGGGCCTAAGCGCCCGCTTCCAACCCCCGTGCTGCGCGATACGGCGGTCATGGAATACCGCATCGTCAACGTCGCCCACCCCTCTGACCATCTGGTCACCAAGGCACAGATGCATAAGGTGTTGCGCGCCGTCTGATCCGTTCGTCCGGCTTGACGGATAGCATTAATACAATATAGCATTCATCGTATACCCGTTCATCTGGGGGCGATGTCATGCGATTGTCGATCTTGCTTCTCGTGTTGTCCGCGACGGCGACACTGGCCGGAGCTCCTCTCACTGCCGCCAGCGGGACGTCCACGCCTGCATCCGCGTCCGGCGCCGTCACCGATCGGTCCGGACCGCGGCTTTCCCGTCCGTTTGCGCCCTGCCGCCTCACCGACCCGTCGCAGCTCAACTCCATAGAGGGCGAGTGCGCGACGGTGGAGATCGCCGAGACGGATGCGCCGGGCAGCCGACGTATCAGCCTGTCACTGGCCCGCATCCCGGCGGTCAACCACAAGCGCAAGGGCGATCCGCTCGTGATCCTCGCCGGCGGCCCCGGCATGGGTGCGCAGCTCATGTACACCTCCACCGCCGCGGCCTTTGCCAGGGCGCGGCGCGACCGCGACATCCTGCTGCTCGACCAGCGCGGTACCGGCGGTTCGGCGCCGCTGAACTGCGAAGGCGATCTCGATGACCCGCTCGCGGGCGGCGGGACGGCGTTCGACGTCGAAAGCTTCGTGAAGCTCGTCGACACGTGTCGCGACGCTCTCGCCGCCGGGCACGACCTGCGCGCGTACACGACGAGCCGCGCCGTGCGTGACCTCGATGCCGTCCGGGCACTGCTTGGCTACGAGGCGCTGAACCTCTATGCCGTCTCCTATGGCACCCGCGTCGCGCAGCACTACGCCCGGCGTCATCCCGAGCGCGTGCGCAGCATGGTGCTCGACGGTGTGGTGGCGCCGGGAACCGTGCTCGGACCGCGGATTGCGCTTGATGCGCAGCTCGCGCTCGACGGTACCTGGAAGCGCTGTGCCGCCGACAGAAGCTGCCGCGAGGCGTTTGGCGATGTCGACGGGCGGACGAGGCAGCTGCAGGCCGCGCTGCAGCGGCAGCCGCAGCGTGTGCAGATCGCCCATCCGCGCACCGGGGCGATCGAGAGCATCGACTTCGGCGCGCAGCACCTCGCCATGGTGCTGCGTTTCGGCAGCTATCAGGCGTCTTTCGCCGCGATGTTGCCGCTCGTGGTGCATCTGGCCGCGCGCGGGGACTTCCGTCCGCTGGCGACGCTCTATTTGCTGACCACCTCGAGCCTGGTCGAGGCGGTCGCGGTCGGCATGCACAACTCCGTGGTGTGCAGCGAGGACCTGCCGCGCGTCGATGCGGCGGCCGTCGACCGCAAGGCGCTCGAGGCCACCTACATGGGTGCGTCCATGTTCGAGGCGATACGCAGCAGCTGCGAGAAGTGGCCGCGTGGCGAGGTCGATGCCGATTTTCACGCGCCGCTTGCGGTTACGGTGCCCACGCTGCTGCTCTCCGGTACGCTCGACCCGGTGACGCCGCCGGGCGACGCCGATCGCGTCGCAAAGAGCCTGCGCAACGTCAGGCACCTGAAACTGGAGGGTGCCGGCCACGGCCAGGTCGATGTACCGTGCATGGACCGGGTGCTGGCCGAATTCTTCAACAAGGCTGATCCGCGCGCGCTCGACACTTCCTGCCTCGAGCGTCGCCGGCAGATGCCATTCTGGATCACTCTCGCGGGGCCCTCGCCATGATCACGGTCGATCGACTCAGCAAACGCTTCGGCAAGGTCGAGGCGGTCAGGAACGTCGGCTTCGCCGCAGCCGATGGCCGCATCACAGGACTCCTCGGGCCGAACGGCGCCGGCAAGTCCACCACGCTGCGCATGCTGGCGACGCTGCTGCGCGCAGATTCCGGGGATGCCACCGTCGACGGTATCTCGGTCACCACCGATCCCATCGGTGCCCGTCGCCGCATGGGGGTGCTGTCGCATGCCAGCGGTCTGTACCCGCAGCTGACGGCGCGCGAGAACATCGCCTACTTCGGCGAGTTGCACGGGCTTGCCGGAGCGTCGCTGGCAGCGCGCATCGCGGAGCTGGCGCAGCTGCTCGATCTCGGCGACGTCCTCGACCGCAAGACCAAGGGATTTTCGCAAGGCCAGCGGTTGAAGACGGCACTCGCCCGCGCCCTCGTGCACGCGCCGCGCAACCTGATCCTCGACGAGCCGACCAACGGGCTCGACGTGATGGCGGTACGCAACCTGCGCGCGCTGCTCGGACGCCTGCGTGACGAGGGCCACTGCATCCTGTTCTCGAGTCACGTCATGCAGGAAGTGGGTCTGCTGTGCGACACGGTGGTCGTGATCGCGCAAGGGCGGGTGGTGGCGCAGGGCAGCGTCGATGCGCTGCGTGCAGAGGCCGGCGAGGCGACCCTCGAGGACGCCTTCGTCAAACTGATCGGTACGGCAGAGGGGCTCAACTGATGCGCGGCATTCTCACGGTCTTCCGCAAGGAGTTTTTCGAGAACCTGCGCGATCGGCGCATCCTGCTCTCGGCACTGGTGTTCGGTCCGGTGTTCGGGCCCGTGATGCTCATGCTGCTGTTGCAGTTCATGGTCTCGCAGGGCGAGTCGGCAACGGAGAAGCCGTTGACCATCACCGTGGTCGGCGCGCAGTACGCGCCCAACCTGATGGCCACGCTCGAAGCGCAGAACATCAAGGCCGAGCGCAAGTCGCTCGACGAGACGCAGATCCGGGCGGCCATCCAGCAGCGGCAGGCAACCGTGGTGCTGCGGATACCCGAGGAATTCGCCGCGCGCTGGGCGGACTCGAAGCCCGCTGCGCTGCAACTCTTCGCCGACGGTTCCGACCAGTTCGGCGGCCAGACGGACGCGCGACGGGTCAGTCGCGCGGTCGAGAACTGGGGGCGACAGGTGGGTCAGCAACGCCTGTTGCTGCGGGGTGTCGACCCCACCAGCACCGTGGCGATCGCGGTGCAGGACGTGGACGTCTCCACGCCGGTGAGTCGCGCGGCATTCACGCTCGGGATGATGAGCTATCTCGTCATCTTCGCGTTGCTGCTCGGCGGCATGTACCTCGCCATCGACTCGACAGCTGGAGAGCGCGAACGCGGTTCGCTGGAGTCGCTGCTCACCGCGCCGATGCCGCGACGCCACCTGATCTACGGCAAGATCCTCGCCACGACGACATACATGCTGATTTCCTTGACGCTGACGGTCGTCGGCTGCGCGGTCATGCTGCAGTACGCACGGCTCGAGGAATTCGGCATGAGCGTGTCGATGGGGCCGCTGGTGTCGTTGCAACTGATCGGCGTCGCCGCGCCCATGGCACTGTTCGGCGCGGGCCTGCTCACGGTGATCGCGTCATTCACGCGCAGTTTCCGTGAAGCACAGAGCTACCTGTCGTTCGCGATCAGCGTGCCGACCTTGCCGCTGGCGTTCGTCGGACTGATGCGCATCGACCCCTCGCCGCTGATCTATGCGATGCCGTCGCTGAGTCAGCATTTCCTGATGATGCAGGTGCTGCGCGGCGAGGTACCGGCTGCCGGCAACGTGCTGATGTCGGCGGCCTCGAGCCTGCTGCTCGGGCTGGTGCTTTGCTGGTTTGCGGGCAGGCTGTACGAAAGAGAGGCCATTCTCGGCTGACTTGACTTGCGGTTAGGTGTTTTATATAACTAGCACACCAAATAACGGAGTTCGGTCATGCTGAGCATTCGCGACCTCACCTACGTTTATCCGAACGGCACGCGGGCCCTCGACGGCGTCACGCTGGACCTTGCCCCGGGCATGTTCGGTCTGCTCGGGCCGAACGGCGCCGGCAAGAGCACGCTGATGCGCTGCCTCGCCACGCTGCAGGTGCCGACCGCGGGCAGCATCCGCTTCGACGGCATCGACGTGCTGGCCGACCCGCCGGCGCTGCGCCGGCTGCTCGGTTACCTGCCGCAGGACTTCGGCGTCTATCCGCGCGTGTCGGCGCTGGACATGCTGGATCACCTCGCCGTGCTCAAGGGCTACGCGGCGCGCGGCGAGCGTCGTGATGCCGTCGAGCGCCTGCTGCGGCAGGTCAATCTTTGGGAGGTGCGGCGCAAGGCGGTGGCCGGCTTCTCGGGCGGCATGCGCCAGCGTTTCGGCATCGCCCAGGCGCTGCTCGGCGATCCGCGCCTGATCATCGTCGATGAACCCACTGCCGGTCTCGACCCCGAGGAGCGCAACCGCTTCCTCAATCTGCTCGCCGAGATCGGCGAGCAGGTGGTGGTGATCCTCTCCACACACATCGTCGAGGACGTCGCCGAACTCTGCCCGCGCATGGCCATCCTCGCCTCCGGACGTATCGTCGCCGAGGGCGCGCCCGCGCAGCTCGTCGACACATTGCAAGGCCGGATCTGGCGCAAGAGCATCGCCAAGGAAGACCTCGACGCCCTGCGCGCCAGCCACCAGGTCATCGCCACGCGGCTGCTCGGCGGGCGCACGTCCGTGCATGTGCTCGCCGACGCGCCGCCGGGCGAGGGCTTCGTGGTCGCTTCCCCCGATCTCGAGGACGTCTACTTCGCCACGCTCGCCGCACAGCGGCGGGCGGCCTGAGGTCGCCGCCGTGTTCCGCCATGTCGCTGCCTTCGAGCTGCGTTATCAGCTGCGCTCGCCGGCGTTCTGGGTGACCTTCCTGGTTTTCCTGCTGATGACCTTCGGCGCTGCGGCGTCCGACCAGCTGAGCATCGGCGGCAAGGGCGGCAACGTCTTCGTCAATGCGCCGTTCGTGATCGCGCAGACGACGCTGCTCATGTCGCTGTTCGGTCTCTTCGTCGCCGCGGCGTTCGTCGCCAACTCGCTGGTGCGCGACGACGAGACCCGCTTCGGCAGCATCCTACACAGCACCCGCTTGCCGGTGCGCGACTACCTGCTCGGGCGCTTTGCCGGCGCATGGCTCACCGGCATGCTGGCGCTCGCCAGCGTGCCGCTCGGCAACGCGCTCGGCGCCGCCATGCCGTGGCTCGATCCGGAGACGGTCGGGCCGTTCCGTGCGCAATGGTATCTCTACGCCTGGATCGCGCTCTGCGGCCCCACGTTGCTGATCACCTCGGCGATCCTCTATGCGGTGGCGCTCTTCACCCGTTCCATGGCCATGACCTATGTCTTCGGCATGGTGTTGCTCGTCGCCTATCTGGTGGCGGTCGGCCTGCTCAGCGATCCGCGTTTCGAGCCGGTGATCACCTTGCTCGATCCCTTCGGTCTCGCGGCACTCGGCATCCTCACGAAATATTGGACGGCCATCGAGCGCAACACGCTGATGCCGGCCCTCGAGGGCGCGCTGCTCTGGAACCGGCTCATCTGGATCGGCGCCACGGTGGTGGTGCTCGCGATCGCCATGCGCTTCTTCCGCATTTCTCCGGCCGCTGCACCTGCCACCAAGGCCGAGGCCAAGACCGTCGCCGGCTCCGCCGTCGCGGCCGGTGTGACCACCGTGTCACCCCGCGCTACCGCCGCGCCGCCGCGCGATCTGCCGGCGTGGCGGCGCAGCCTCGCGGCGCTGCTGGCGCTGGTGCGCCACGACATGCTGGCGACTTTCCGCCACCCCGGCTATCTGGTGCTGGTGTTCATCGGCTGCGTCAATGCGGGCGGTGCGCTGTGGTTTGCCGACGAGGGCTACGGCACGGCCACGCTGCCGGTCACGCGCGTCATGATCGAAACGCTGCGCGGCGCGTTCACCATCATCCCGCTGCTGATCGCCATCTATTACGCCGGCGAACTCGTATGGTCCAGCCGTGACCG
>JBIKVA010000154.1:0-6883 GCA_044357085.1 Steroidobacteraceae bacterium
TTCACCAGCAAGGCGAAGGCCGGCGCGCACCTCGCGGGCGGCGCCAAGAAGGTGGTGATCTCGGCGCCGGGCGGCGATGACGTCGATGCGACGGTCGTCTATGGCGTGAACCATCAGGTGCTCAAGTCGTCGTTCACGGTGATCTCCAACGCGTCCTGCACCACCAACTGCCTCGCGCCCGTTGCCAAGGTGCTGCACGAGAACATCGGCATCGAGAGCGGGCTGATGACCACGGTGCACGCCTACACCAACGACCAGGTGCTCACGGACGTCTATCACTCGGATCTGCGCCGCGCGCGCTCGGCGACCATGTCGATGATCCCCACCAAGACCGGTGCCGCCGCTGCGGTGGGCCTCGTGCTGCCCGAGCTCAAGGGCAAGTTCGACGGTTTTGCGGTACGCGTGCCGACCATCAACGTGTCGCTGGTCGATCTCACCTTGACGCCGAAGCGCGCGACCTCCGTCGCGGAGATCAATGCGCTGATGAAGGCCGCCGCTGCCGGGCCGCTCGCCGGCGTGCTGGCGTACACCGAGGAGCCGCTGGTGTCGATCGACTACAACCACGATGCGCATTCGTCCACCTACGACGCGACCATGACCAAGGTGATCGGCGGCAATCTCGTCAAGGTCTGCGCGTGGTACGACAACGAGTGGGGCTTCTCCAACCGGATGCTCGACACCACGCTCGCCTGGGCGAACGCGTCTTGAGCGAGACGCCGACCATGAATGTGCTGCGCATGCTCGACCTCGATCTCGCCGGCAAGCGGGTGATGATCCGCGAGGACCTGAACGTCCCGGTCGAAAGCGGCGCCATCACCAGCGATGCGCGCATCCGTGCCGCGCTGCCGACGCTGCGCGCGGCGCTCGAGAAGCGCGCCCGGGTCATCGTCCTCTCGCACCTCGGGCGCCCGAAGGAAGGGGAGTTCTCCGCCGAGAACTCGCTGGCGCCGGTGGCCCGGCGCCTGCAGGAACTGCTCGGCCAGCCCGTGCGCCTCGAGACGGACTGGCTCGACGGTGTCGCCTGCGAACCGGGCGAGGTCGTGCTTTGTGAAAATGTCCGCTTCAACAAGGGCGAGAAGAAGGACGATGAATCGCTGTCGCGCCGCATGGCCGCGCTCTGCGACGTGTTCGTGATGGATGCCTTCGGCACCGCGCACCGCGCGGAGGCGAGCACCCACGGCGTGGCGCGCTTCGCGCCCGTGGCCTGCGCCGGGCCGCTGCTCGTGGGTGAGCTCGAGGCGCTCGAGCGCGCACTCGCGCGGCCCGCGAGGCCGCTGGTGGCGATCGTGGCCGGCTCCAAGGTGTCTACCAAGCTCACGGTGCTCGAGTCGCTGCTCGCCAAGGTCGACAAGCTCATCGTCGGCGGCGGGATCGCCAACACGTTCCTTGCGGCCACCGGGGTCGCGGTGGGCAAGTCCCTGCACGAACCCGACATGTTGGGCACCGCCCGCCGTCTGCTCGAGCAGGCGCGCGCGCGCGGCGCCGAGATTCCGCTGCCCGTCGATGTCGTCGTGGCTTCCGAGTTCTCCGCGTCTGCGCCCGCTTCGGTGCGCGGCGTCGCGGAAGTCGGCGCCGGGGAACTGATCCTCGACATCGGTCCGCGCACCGCCGCTGGTTTCGCGGCGATCCTGCAGACGGCGGGGACGATTCTCTGGAACGGGCCGGTCGGCGTATTCGAGTTCGACCAGTTCGGCTCCGGCACACGCGTGATCGCCGAGGCCATCGCCGCCAGTCCCGCATTCTCGCTTGCCGGCGGCGGCGACACCCTCGCGGCGATCGAGAAATACGGTGTCGAGAGCGGCATTTCCTACATCTCCACCGGCGGCGGCGCGTTCCTGGAGTTCGTCGAGGGCAAGACACTGCCCGCAGTCGCCGCACTGGCGGCGCGTGCCGCGTCGGCCGGGAGGGCGCAGACATGAGCATGCTGCGCAGGACCAAGATCGTCGCGACCCTCGGGCCGGCCACCGACGACCTGGACACGCTGGTCGAGATGTGTCGCTCCGGACTCGACGTCGCGCGGGTCAACTTCTCGCACGGCGGACAGCAGGACCACCTGCGCCGTATCGACCTGCTGCGCGAGGCGTCGCGTCGTGCCGGCCGCTACGTCGCCGTGCTCGGCGATCTCGCCGGCCCCAAGATCCGCATCGAGAGTTTCGCTGCCGGCCCTGTCATGCTGCGTGACGGGCAGGCCTTCGCGCTCGATACCGCGCTCGAGAAGAACGCCGGCAACGAGCGCGAGGTGGGCGTCGCCTACAAGGAACTGGTCATCGACGTGGTGGCAGGCGACACGCTGCTGCTCAACGACGGCCTGATCGTGCTCGAGGTGCTCGCCGTGAAGGGCACGCGCATCGACACGCGTGTGGTGTCGGGCGGCGAGTTGTCGAACCGCAAGGGCGTCAACCGCAAGGGCGGCGGCATCTCGGCGCCGGCGCTCACCGACAAGGATCGCGAAGACATCCGTTTCGCGGCTGCGCACGGCCTCGATTACCTCGCGCTGTCCTTCGTGCGCGATGCGGCGGACATCCATCAGGCGCGCGAGCTGCTGCGCGAGGCGGGCGGGGCGTACACGCGCATCGTCGCGAAGATCGAACGCCACGAAGCGGTGGCGCAACTGGCGGGCATCATCGACGCCACCGACGTCGTCATGGTCGCCCGCGGCGACCTCGGCGTCGAGATGGGCCACGCCGCCCTCACGGGCCTGCAGAAGACGATCATCCACGAGACGCGCATGCGCAACCGCGTCGCCATCACCGCGACGCAGATGATGGAATCGATGATCCAGAACCCGGTGCCCACGCGCGCGGAAGTCAGCGACGTCGCCAACGCGGTGCTCGACGGCACGGATGCCGTGATGCTCTCGGCGGAGACCGCGGCCGGCAAGTACCCGGTGAAGGCGGTCGCCGCGATGGCCGAAGTCATTCAGGGCGCCGAGACCTTCCACCTGACGCAAACCGGACCGCGCGAGCGCTCCGATATCACCTTCACGCAGACCGAGGAAGCGATTGCGCACGCCGTGATGTACGCGGCGAACCATCTCAACGTGCGCGCCATCGTGGCGCTCACCGAGAGCGGCGAGACGACGCTGTGGATGTCGCGACTGCGCTCCGATATCCCGATCTATGCCTTCACCCGCCATGAGGGAACGCGGCGGCGGGTCACGCTGTACCGCGGTGTCTACCCGGTGTCCTTCGACGTGCACCCTGGCGATCGCACACCGCTCTTCCAGCGGATCTTCGACCTGCTGCTCGACCTCAGACTGGTCGACGAGGGCGACCAGATCATCCTCACCAAGGGCGAACTGACCGGCGTGCAGGGCGGCACCAATTCGCTGCAGATCCTCAAGGTGCATCGCATTTGAGCGGTGCACCGCATTTGAGTTGCCGGCGGTGAGGAAATGGATCATCGGCGTGCCTGCCGCGTTGCTCGTGGTGACCACGGCGATCGCTGGCGGGGCTTGGTGGGCGCTGCGCGGATCATTGCCGCAGCTCGACGGCAGCGTGGCAGCCCGCAGCGAGGGGCCGCAGGCGCGGGTAGTCGTCGAGCGCGATGCCGAGGGTATCCCGACGATCCGTGGCGAGACCTTCGACGACGTCGCCTATGGTCTTGGCTACTCGCACGCGCAGGACCGCTTCTTCCAGATGGATCTCTCGAGGCGTCTCGCCGCCGGCGAACTCGCGGCCCTGCTCGGCGAAGGCGTGGTCGGGCAGGATCGCCGTGCCCGCTTGTTCCGCCTCCGGGCGGTGGCGCGTCGGGTGATCGCCGATGCCACGCCGGCGCAGCGGGCGTGGCTCGACGCCTATGCCCGCGGCGTCAATGCGGGTCTCGAGTCGCTCGACGTACGGCCTTGGGAGTACCTGCTGCTGCGCGCTGATCCCGAGCGCTGGCGGCCCGAGGACTCGATCCTCGTGGTGCATTCGATGTGGTGGTTCCTGCAGTACGACACTCTGCTGGACGACATCCCGCGGCAGGAGATTGCCGCTCGGGTCGAGCAGCGGGTCGCGGCCGCGTCCCGCGAGGAAGCGGATGCACGCCCGGCCGCCGAGGTGCTGCGTTTCCTGTTTCCGCGTGGCGACGAGTGGGACACGCCCAACTTCCAGACCTTCGCGGAGCAGCTTGCCGCCAACGGTGGTGAGCCCTACGCGGCGCCTGCGGTGCCCTCGCCGGATCTGCTCGACCTGCGTGCCGTACGCGTCGCGGGCGATGTTGCGCCAGTACTGCGCGAACCCGGCCTGCCCGGCAGCAACGCCTGGGCGGTGGCCGGCAAGCATGCGCAGGGTGGCGCGGCACTGATCGCCGGGGACATGCATCTCGGCCTGCGCGTTCCGGCGACCTGGTACCGCGCGCGGTTGCAGGTGGCGCGCAGCGAGTCCGGGGCGATCGATCTCAATGGCGTCACGCTGCCGGGTCTCGGCGCGCTGGTCGCCGGCAGCAACGGGCGGGTCGCATGGTCGTTCACCAACAGCTATGGCGACTGGAGCGCCGTGCAGCCGGTCGGCTGTGATCCAGCCCGCAACGTCTATTTCACCGCCGAGGGTGAACGGCGCTTCCGGCTGCGTCGCGAGACGCTGCTGGTGGCGCGCGGAGAACCGGCGACACTCGAGGTGCGCGAGTCACCGCTTGGTGTTCTTCTGCGGGTGGATCCGCCGCAGTCGGCTGCGGGCGCAATGCAGTCGACCTGCTGGCTTGCGCGTTGGCTCATCACCGAGCGTGGTGCCACGACGCTCGCTGCGCGCGAACTGCAGCAGGTCGTCGATGTCGATGCCGCGTTGCGACTCGCACCGCAGGTCGGCATGCCGCACCAGAACCTCGTCATCGGCGATCGCGAGGGTCGCATCGCCTGGACCATCATCGGCCGCATTCCCCGCGACGGCTTCCCGGCATACGGGTCGCCGTCGGTCGCGTGGCGCGGTCCCGGCGAAGTACCCGTGATCCGCGAACCGGAGATCGGCCGCATCTGGAGCGCCAATGCGCGGCATGTCGAAGGCCCGGCCGAGGCCGTGCTCGGCAACCAGAAGGCCGAGGGCGGCATGCACTATGACAAGGGCGCGCGGCAGCGGCAGATTCGCGACCGTTTGCTCGCCCTGCAGCAGCCGGCCACGCCTGCCGACATGCTCGCCATACAGCTCGATGATCGCGCGCTGCTGCTGGAGCGCTGGCAGCGCTTGCTGCTCGGCGCCCTCGATGAGGATGCGATACGCAATCAGCCGAGGCGCGCCGAGTTGCGACGCCTTGCTGCCGACTGGCAGGGGCGGGCTGCGGTCGGTTCCGTCAGCTACCGGTTGGTTCGCGAATTTCGTGAGCGGACCAGGGCAGCCGTGTGGACGATGATCACGCGTTCGTTGGGTGCGGGCGAGGGCTCGCAGCCGTTCCCGCTCTTCGAAGGCTCGCTGTGGCGGCTCGTGAGCGAGCAGCCGCCGCATCTTCTGAGCGGTGACCATGCGGACTGGCGCAGTTTGCTGCTGCAGCAGGCTGACGCGGTGATTGCATCAGCGGAGGAGTCCTGCGGTGCGCTCGCGCTCTGCACCTGGGGCGCCTTCAACACGACGGCGATCCGGCATCCCCTGTCGCCGGCGCTGGGTCCGCTCGGCCGTTATCTCGACATGCCGGCGCGGATGCTGGCGGGCGACCTGAACATGCCGCGCGTGTCCAACGCGAGTTTCGGGGCATCGGAGCGATTCGCGGTATCCCCGGGTCGTGAGTCCGAGGGCTATCTGCAATTGCCGGGAGGTGCGAGCGCCCACCCGCTGTCGCCGTTCTACCGGGCTGGGTTCGAGGACTGGGTGAGCGGCCGCATGCGCCCCTTCCTTCCGGGGCCGCCCGCGCACACACTGGTCATCGAGGCCGCCGCAGGCGATCGCGCGACGCGCCAATGACCCTAGGGCCGACAGGAACATCCCAGCCATGACCCAACGCTTCACCGGTACCGACCGCTACATCGCCACCGACGACCTGCGCATGGCCGTGAATGCCGCGCTGACTTTGTCGCGGCCGCTGCTCATCAAGGGCGAGCCAGGGACCGGCAAGACCCAACTCGCGCTGGAAGTGGCGCAGGCGCTCGACAGGCCGATCTTCGAGTGGCACGTGAAATCGACCAGCAAGGCGCAGCACGGCCTCTACGAGTACGACGCCGTGTCGCGACTGCGGGACTCGCAACTCGGCGAGGCGCGGGTGGCCGACATCCGCAACTACATCGTCCGCGGCAAGTTGTGGGAGGCATTCGAGTCGCCCACGGAGCCGGTGCTGCTGATCGACGAGATCGACAAGGCCGACATCGAGTTCCCGAACGACCTGCTGCGCGAACTCGACCGCATGGAGTTCTACGTCCACGAAACCCGCGAACTCGTCCGCGCGCACCATCGGCCGCTGATGATCATCACCAGCAACAACGAGAAGGAGCTGCCCGACGCCTTCCTGCGCCGCTGTTTCTTCCACTACATCCGTTTCCCGGATCCGGAGACGATGACGCGGATCGTCGACGTGCACTACCCCAAGTTGAAGCGCGAGCTGCTCGCCGAGGCGCTCGGCGCCTTCTACAAGGTGCGCGACACACCGGGACTCAAGAAGAAGCCGTCGACCTCGGAGCTCCTGGACTGGATCAAGCTGCTGCTCGCCGAAGACGTGCCGCCCGAGGCGTTGCGCAGCGACGATCCCAAGAAAGCCATTCCGCTGCTTCACGGCGCACTGCTCAAGAACGAGCAGGACGTGCATCTGTTCGAGCAGCTCGTGTTCCTCAACCGTCGCGTGCGCTGAGACGGCAGCGCAGGCTGCGCGGCGCCCGGGCGTGCTGGTACGTTTCTTTTTCGAGCTGCGCGAGGCGGGCGTCCCCGTCTCGCTCACCGAATTCCTGGCGCTGCTGCAGGGGCTGGAGGCGCGTGTGGCCACC
>JBIKVA010000155.1:0-6858 GCA_044357085.1 Steroidobacteraceae bacterium
CAAGGCTCTTCAGCGAGCCGGCGGGTTGGGCGGTCTGCGGTCTGGTGCTCGTCCTCGAGGCGGTGGGCTTCGTGCTCATCCGACGCATCGTCAACATCGAGGTTTGAGGGTGTTGTCATGATTCAGACCTTGCCGTGGCTGATTGCGTTGTTGGCAGCCGCCGCTGTCGCCATCGCGCTTTTCTTGGTGCTGCGAGTCCTTATCGAGAGTTCCACTCGGGTAGCTGCCTTGGGAAGGGTCGATGGTGCTCCCGAGGACATTCTCCCGAGTTGGGTACGATTGCCCGTTGCGCTGTTCGCGCCTGCGGCGGATTGGCTGGGGCCCCGGGTTCCCATCGTCATCCGAGGCAGCGTCCAGGAGCAACTCAAGCGCGCCGGCCTCGACGAGGCGCTGACGCCGCCGCAGTTTCTGCTGCTTGGACTCAGCCTGATGTGGCTGCTTGGCGGACTTGCAGCGACGACCCGGGTCTCTTTGGTCCTGACGACCGCCGCATTCCTTGTCGGTGGCGCTGCCCCGTGGCTCTGGTTGCGCGAGCGCATTGCGAGCCGCCGCGACGAGGTAATTCGCGAGTTGCCCGTCTACGTCGACATGCTGACGCTCGCCCTCGAAGCGGGTGGCAGCCTCAGCGTCGCGCTTCGGGTGGCGACCGAGCGATCCGCGGACAGTGTGCTGCGACGAGCATTCATCCGGGTACAGGGTGACCTGCGTGCGGGACGGTCTCGCGCGGAGGCGCTGCGCGCGTTGGGCGAGCGGCTCGATATGCCGGCGATCAATCCGTTGGTGGCTGCTCTGGTTCAAGCCGACGCGAGCGGCGGCAGTCTCGCCGACGTGTTGCGGGCACAGTCCGAGCAGCGACTTAACGAGCGCTTCGCACGTGCTGAAAAGCGCGCCATGGAGGCGCCGGTGCGCATGCTTGCACCGCTCGTGCTATGCATCTTTCCCTGCACTTTCGTCGTTCTTGCTTTTCCGGTCGTGATGCGATTTCTCTCGCAGTAAGGACCGAAGGACCTGCAATGAAAGCCGAAGTATCTGGCGTTCCTAGGCCCGTGCCCTCACTGCGGGTTGCGGACCGGCGCTGCGGGTTGCTACTGCGCAAAGCCGACTCGTTCGTATCGCGATTCACGGGATTCTGGCCCGGTCCACGCTGGCACACCGTCGACATCATCGAGTTTCCGCGCTGCAACGCCGTGCACACCTTTGGCATGCTGGAGCCGATCGATGTCGTATTCGTCGATGGTGCAGGACGAGTGCTGCGCGTGATCTCGCGTCTTCGCCCATGGCGTATCGCCCGCGAACCCGCAGCGCGCAGTGTCTTCGAGTTTCGCGCTGGCGTGGCTGGGCCGCTCGGTATCGAGCCCGGCGTATCGCTCGGTATCGAGCCCGGCGTATCGCTCGGTATCGAGCCCGGCGTATCGCTCGGCAACGATGCCGCTGCGGGGTCCATCGATCGCACCGTGCCCAGTTGCGGCGACGATGAATTCGTCCTTCCACGCAGGCGACGGGACTCTACGTCACGGCACGGTTCGACTCGCAGGCATCACAGACAGCGTGGTTCCTCGATGATTGAATTTTCGCTGGCGGTCGTTCTGGTCGTGCTGCCTGTCGCTTCCGGCATCCTCGAGTTTGCCCAGCTTGCCACTGCGCGGCAGTTGCTCGGCATTGCGACCAGCGAGGCCGCGCGCACCGCTGCAATCACGACCATGGACGCCGAGTCTGCCAGTGCTCGGGTCGCCGGAGCGGAGCCACCGGGAGAGATGTCGATCCGGTTGTCCCTGGCACGGGGGTTGTTGCCGCTGCTCGGAGGCGAATACTCGACAGCGGCCAGTCACGTCGAGGGGCTGGAGAGATGGGGTAGTGCGGTTCTCGAGACGATGCGTCCCGACCGGGTCCACTTGGTCTTCGAGCCGATCATCCTGAGTTCGCAGGACTTGGTCGTGGGTAGCCTCGAGGTTACCTACTGTCGTGAACTGTTCTTTCCGCCCTCGGCTTATATCCTGCCGGAACTGATGAAACTCTGGACGGATGATCTGTTCGCCAGGCTATGTCTCGAGGCCGGGCGGGTCCCGATCACCGCGCGTGCGGCCGTCAGCAGGTCTCGCCTTCCCTGACGGCCGGATCCGCGAGCCTCTCGAGATCTCGAGGAGTGTCCACATCGAAGGCCGCGTTGGGTATCGCGACCCGGGTAACTTTGGGCATGGCTCGCAACAAAGGCTTGGCACCCCGATCGCCGCGTAACTCGAGCACTGCAGGGAACGTATGGCGCGGCAGGATGCAGGGTGCGCCGATGTCGCCGGCGTACTCGGCCGCCGCAGGTTGCTCGCGATTCGACCGCCACGCGTCGATGAGGGACTGCAGATCGTCTGCAGTGACGAGTGGTTGGTCGACGAGCATGACAAGCGCGGCCGGCGCAGTGGCCGGAATGGCCTGCACGCCGTGTTTGAGGCTCTCGGCAAGACCCTGTCCCCACCCTTCGTGTCGGCAGAGTGCAATGCCCTGCGTTGAAACAAGGGCAAGGATCGCTTCCGCATGAGCGCCGAGAACGATCGTTATATCGGTGCCCACAACGCTGCGCGCACGCTCGACTGCCAGTTCGATCAGGGTCCTGTCACCCCAGGGTGCGAGGGCTTTGGGCGAGCCGAAGCGCCGCGAGGCCCCGGCTGCCAGCAACAACACGTGCGGTCCGGCGGCCGTACCGCTCCCGCGTTCTGGTGTGCTGCCGCGTTCTGGTTCGCTGCCGCGTTCTGGTGCGCTGCCCCGTTCCACTTCGCTGCACGGCGTCGTGTCGCCGCCCTTCACGCGACGCCTGATCTGCGGCGCGCTGCGAAGTACACCGCGAAAGCGAAGATGGCCAGTATCCCGTCGGTGACACCGACCAGGACATACGGTGCCGACGGCTTCCATGCGTCGAACAGGATGCCGCCGATGAATGTTGCTGCGAGAATTCCTGCGGCTCCGAACATGCTGAACACGCCGATGATCGCACCGCGACCGCGGTCCTGGGCGACCTGGCCGACGAGTGATTGCGAGGCGAGGATTGCGCTCATCTCGCCGATGCCCATGAAGGCTGCGGCGATGTACATCCCCGTACCAAGCGGGTCGTCGATCGAGCCGATGAGCAGATACGAAGCCGATGCCAGCGTCATGGCGAGGGCCATCGCCAGTGTTCGATCGAGCTTGTCGATGAAGAAGATCACGACGAGCGCCCAGAGAGTCGCCACGATCTGTGCCAGACCGAAGAATTTGGTGCCAGCGGCTTGCGCTTCCGCAGGCGAGAGACCTTGCCCGATGCCGTAGGTGGTGATCCACAGCAGGAAGAAGGTCGAGAGCACTGCGAGGTCGCCGCGCGAAACCATTGCCGAGAAGTAGGCGAGGAGTACCCGTGGGTCGCGGGCGGCTGCGAGTCCGATACGGAGGGTGGCAAGCAGGGGTTCTTTCTTTTCGCTGCGCGCCGGCGCACCGGACTGTAGTCCGAAGGCGACGATCAGGAACGGCAGGAAGCACATCGCCGCCACCGTCCAGTATGCGCAGCGGGCGGCCAAAACCGGCTCGACGCCCATTGATTCGATCAGTCGCGGCAGTCGACCGCCGAACACGACGAGTGTTGCGATACCGATGCCGTTAAGGAAGAAGCAGATGCCCACCAGCCTGCCGCGGGAAGATTCCATGGCATAGTCGGCGATGATGGCCGCGAGCATCGCCGACACGCAGGCGGCGCCCAGCGCGAAAATGCCCCTGAAAACGAACAACTGCGCGGGCTCCGTGGCCAGCGGATAGAGGACGTAGGCCGCCGCCATGATGACGAACCCGAGCGCGTAGATCGGCCTGCGGCCCACCTTGTCCGAGGCCGCGCCGACGAGGCTCGCCGCCGCCAGGAAGATGATCTCGTTGAACGAAGCCAGATTGCCGCTGAGCTTGCCCTGTACGCCGATCGGCACCTGCAGCACGGCATTGAACAGGTAGGGCTGGAGGTTGCCCACAAGGGTCATGAGACCGATGGTGAAAAAGGAGGCACCCAGCAGAGCATTGAAGTGCCCGCGCCGGACTCCCGGCACGAGCTCCCATGGGCCGATCCGCAAGGGCGGGGCGACCGCGATGTCCTGCACTGCGATGCCCGTCCGCGTCATGCCGGCGGACGCTTCGGTCAGCCGCCGCCCGCAGCCTGCAGCGTTGCGTGCGCCGATGTCGACTTCTCCGGCAGGCGCGGCGCCTCGTCCAGCACCCAGGCGTTGGTCTCGCGTCGCGCCGGGCAGGGGATCGCGAAGATCACGTCACCCTTGGCGCGGGCCGCCTTGATCGCGTCGAGGTCGAGCTTCCAGCCGCGCGCCTCGAATTCGTCGAGCTTGTCGCGGTACTGCAGGATGACCTTGTCCGCCGGCATCATGAGTTCCTTCGCGCGCGATGGCGGCGTGAGTGTCGGCTGCACGTTGTTCATGACCTTGATGTCCTGCGAGGCGATGAACATGTTGCGTTCGTTGATCTTCTTGTCGAGCCAGGCGTTGATGCGCGGCTTGATGAGTTTGCCGATTGCGCCCATCTTGCTCGCCTTGAAGAAGCCGATGTTGCGCTGGTTGAGAAGGAATACGCGCGTGCGGTTCTGGTCGATCGGCGCCTCGAACATGTACTGGTGCATGGCGGTCTTGGGCGAGAAGTTGATGTAGGTCCACATGTGGTTGGGACCGTAGGTGCCCGAGCCTGCTTCCATCTTGCCGCCCTCTTTGCGGAACTGCCGCATGATGGGGTTCTTGAGCGGCGGTGCGTCGAAGGTGGAAAGGAAACCGTAGCCCCAAGGATTGTTCTGGTGGGGACGCAACTCCGTCATGAGATAGCTATCTTCGCGCTCGCCCTGATAACCGTGCGTCGGATGCACGTATTCGTTGTGCGCGGGGTCGAGGCCGTTCTCGATCGAACGTTCGTAGTGGTAGTTGATGTCGAAGGTGACCAGCGTGGACCGCCATTCGTCGGTGCCATGCTCGTCGACCGGCATGATGGGCGGACGCTGTTCTTCGGGAAGGTCGCCGAGGAAGGCGAACACGATGCCGTACCTCTCCTCGACCGGGTATGAGTCGACTCGGGCGCGCGGCGGCGGCTTGGTGGTCTTGCCGATCGACGGAATCCGGGTGCAGATGCCGTCGCGGTTGAACCGCCAGCCGTGGTAAGGGCACTGGACCGTGCCGTCGTCCTTGCACTTGCCACCGGAGAGCGACGCGCCGCGGTGGACGCAGGTATCCGCGAGCACCGCCGGTTTGCCCGCGCCGTCGCGAAAAACGACGAAATCGTGGCCGAGGATGCGAACCTTCTGCGGTGTTTGGGCGAGATCCTCCGCCCTGACCACCGGGTACCAGAAATTGATGTACACGGACTTGACCTCCCTGTCAGTCGAGCGCCCAAAAATAAAGTGGCGCCCTTTTACGACACTCCCCCGGGCCGAGCCTAGCGCGGTGGGGGTCGACCGTCCACCGCTTGGACGTTCTGGTGTGGTGAGTTCCGGGAGCGTGTAAGGGTAGTGTAGACGTCGGTGTGGTCGCCTACGCAGGCGAGTATTAATACGGAGGTGCGGCGGCTGCCGCAGCAAGTGCCATGAATGGAAGTCCAGTGTCCGCTCAACCAGCCGCCGGCGCCCGTCAGGGCATGACCGGGACCGCCAGCGGTTTCGAGGGTAGGGAGGAGTTGCTCGGCCAGGCTGTGTCGCTCGCCATCCGCACCCTCAAGGATTCAATGCCTTACCAGCACGAGATGAACGACGCGCTGGTGAAGATGCACCTCAACTCGGTGCAGTTCGCCAAGAACAAGGGTTTGCTGGCGGCGTACGTGGCCCATGACGTCAAGGCCATGGAGCCGATGCTGCAACGGATGCGTGCCGAGATCGAACGGACGGGCGATCGGGAAGTTGCCCTCGTCGGGATGTTCGAGCGCACGACCTGTCTGTACCAGCTGTGCCTCGATCTCGAGGTGGCGCCCGGACGGCGGACCTTCACCTTCCCGTTCAGCCACGTGCTGTCGATCTCGCGTCGGATCGGTCAGTTCGACCTGACCGACGAGGAAGTGCACGAGCATTGGCTGAAGGCCCGCCTCGAGGGCTATGCGGCGGTGCTCGGCGTCGCCGTCGACGTGTCGGCAATCGGCGCGGACGGCAAGGTGACCGTCTCCCTCGTCTGAGGTCGGTGACGCGGTCGGTTGCGGGTCCCGTTTGGTAACGGGTCCCGGTTGATCGCGTATCCCCGGTTGACTGATGGCCCATTGTCCACCAAGTGGACAATGGGCGGCGGTTGAGCCGGTCCGAGCGGCAGGGGATGTTAGAAAACCCCTATAGCAGCGGGTACACGCTGCCGTCGTCCGGGCATCGCTTGTTGTCCCGAGGCAACAAGGATGACTTGGCCAGTCATTCGAACGGGGGTTGAAAAATGTCGAAGTACTCCAGAAGTCTCCATGGGCTTTGGGTGGCGCCGCTTACCCTTTGCCTCGGCCTGCCTGCGAACGCGCAGGCGCCCGACGAGGGCGCGGTGATCGAAGAGGTTGTCGTCACGGCACGCAAGCGCGAGGAAAACCTGCAGGACGTGCCGATTGCGGTGACCGCGATCAGTGCCGAGACCTTGCGCCGCGAAGGTGTCAAAGATGTCCAGGACATCACCGCACGGGACCCGAGTCTGAGCTTCGACAAGGGAATCGCCGCATACGACACCCGCATCGTCATCCGCGGACTTTCGCCGACGCGCGGGCGCCCCAACGTTGCCACGCTGGTCGATGGCATCGACGTCTCGAGCGAGGCCGTGGGCGTCGCCGGTGGTTCGTTGCTGATCAATCCACGGCTGGTCGACATCGCCCGCGTGGAGGTGGTGAAGGGTCCGCAAAGCGCGTTGT
>JBIKVA010000018.1:0-22785 GCA_044357085.1 Steroidobacteraceae bacterium
GACTTCAAGTTCGAAGCCCGCAACCTGCTTCGCCGCGACTATCGGGAGTCGCAGGAGCGCGGCGGCAATCGCGTGTACTTCAACCGCTACGATGCGGGTGTAAAGTTCTCGTTCTCGGTGTCGACGAGCTTCTAGTCGGCCGAGTGCTGACGGTCGGCCAAGCGCTGCTAGTCAGCCGAGCGCAGCAGCTCGTTGATGGAGGTCTTCGCCCGGGTCTGGGCGTCGACCTTCTTGACGATCACGGCGCAGTAGAGCGAGTGGGAGCCGTCTTTTGCGGGCAGGCTGCCCGGGACGACGACAGCGCCGGCCGGCACGCGGCCGTAGGTGATGCGGCCGGTCTCGCGATCGTAGATGCGGGTGCTCTGGCCGATGTACACCCCCATGGAGATCACGGCGCCTTCCTCGACGACGACCCCCTCGACGATCTCCGATCGCGCGCCGATGAAGCAATGATCCTCGATGATGGTCGGCGAAGCCTGCAGTGGCTCCAGCACGCCACCAATGCCGACCCCACCCGACAGGTGCACGTTCTTGCCGATCTGCGCACAGGAGCCCACGGTCGCCCAGGTGTCGACCATGGTGCCTGAATCGACCCAGGCCCCGATGTTGACGAACGAAGGCATGAGCACGACATTGGGGCCGATGTAGGCTCCCTTGCGGACGACGGCGTCGGGCACCACACGGGCGCCGCTCGCGCGGATCGAGGCCTCGTCCATGGCTGCGTATTTGAGCGGCACCTTGTCGAAGAAGCGGGTGTGCCCGCCCTCGATCAGCCGGTTGTCCCAGGCACGGAAGTAGAGCAGCACGGCTTTCTTCAGCCAGTCGTTCACCACCCAGCGACCGTCCTGCTTCTCGGCGACGCGCACGCGGCCGGAGTCGAGCAAGTCGAGCGCTTCGTCCAGAGCAACCTTCAGTTCGCGCGACACGTTGCGCGGGTTGATCTCGGCGCGGTCCTCGAAGGCGGCTTCGATGATCGCCTTGAGGGCAGGGTGATCGTGGCTCGATGCGGTGGTCATGGTGATTTTTCCTTGGTGAAACGGGCGATGCGCTGCGCGGCTTCGACGCACTCGTCTATGGTGGCCACCAGCGAAATGCGTACCCGGCCTGCGCCGGGGTTCGTGCCGTCGACGGCACGGGCAAGATAACTGCCGGGCAGCACGGTCACGTTCTGTCGCGCGTAGAGTTCGCGGGTCCAGGCTTCGTCGTCGCTACCGATATCCGCCCAAAGATAGAAACCGCCGTCCGGCACTCCGAAGCGCAGGTGCGGCGCGAGGATCGGCACCACCTTGGCGAACTTTTCGCGATACAGGCGGCGATTCTCGACGACATGCGCCTCGTCGCTCCAGGCGGCGGCACTTGCTGTTTGCGTCGGCAGCGGCATGGCGCAGCCGTGGTAGGTCCGATAGAGCAGAAAGCGCTCGAGAACCCGGGCATCGCCGGCCACGAAGCCGGAGCGCAGGCCGGGCAAGCTCGACCGTTTCGAGAGACTGTGGAAGACGACGCAGCGTTCGAAGCCGCGGTGGCCGCTCGCGAGCGCGGCATTGAGCAGTGAGGGCGGCGGGCAGGACTCGTCGGCGTAGAGTTCGGCATAGCATTCGTCCGCCGCGATCAGGAAGTCGTGGCGCGAGGCGAGTTCCAATGCCTGCTGCCACTGCGCCACGCCCATGACGGCGCCACCGGGGTTTCCCGGGCTGCAGAGGTACAACAGCTGGACCCGCTTCCAGACCGAGTCCGGGACAGACGCGAGGTCGGGCAGGAAACCGTTTGCCGCGGGAGTATCAATGAAAAAAGGCTCCGCGCCGGCGAGCAGGGCCGCGCCCTCGTAGATCTGGTAGAACGGATTCGGCATGGCCACGAGCGGTGCCTCGCCGGTGCGGCGATCGACCACGGCCTGCGCGAACGCGAACAAGGCCTCACGCGTGCCGTTGACCGGCAGCACCTGCGCTGATCCCACCGATCCGGCGGCGAGCCCGAAGCGGCGCTCAAGCCAGCGCGCGCAGGCGGTTTTGAGTTCGGGCGTCCCTGCGGTTGCGGGATAGGCACCGACGCCGGCCAGGGACTGGCGCAGCGTCTCGAGAACGAAAGCCGGCGGTGCATGCTTCGGTTCGCCGATCGAGAGCGCGATGTGCGCGAGATCCACCGGCGGCGTGACGCCGGCCTTGAGGGCGGCGAGACGCTCGAAGGGGTAGGCCTGCAGACGGTCGAGATCGCGGTTCATGGGATCGCGCGACGCTGCTCGAGCCCCTCGGTGAGTCGGGTGACGAGCCGCTGCGCGCGATCCTCGGCGAGCGGTCCGTGCCGTGCATCGCTGACGTAGAAGACGTCTTCGGCACGTTCCCCGACGGTCATGATCTTGGCGCCGAGCAGGTCGATGCGCTCTTCGATCATCACCTTGCCGATATCGCACAGCAGGCCCGGACGGTCTGCCGCGATGATCTCGAGCACCGAGCGCTGGTTGCGTTCATCGGGAGTCACCACGATCTGGGTGCGCGTGTTGAAGAGGCGCACCTGACGGGGCGCGCGGCGCGATACGGCCATCACCGCCTCGCGCGGCGCGGCGAGCGAGCGGCGCAGCGCGTGTTCGATTTCCTCGTGACGCTCGACGTCGGCGATCGGGGTCCCGTCTTCCTCGAGCACGTGATAAAGGTCGATGCTGTTGCCGTCGCCGGTGGGGGTGATCCGGGCATCGACGATGTTGAAGCCGAGCTGGTCGAGAACCGCCGTCGTGCGCGCGAAGCCATGCTGACGGTGCGGAGCGAAGATCATGATCGAGGTGGTGCCGCGCTCGCTTTCCGCCTGCACCGACACCACCGGGTCATCCGTGTCGGGGTCGCGCTCGGCGAGCACCCGCGTGTGCCACGCGATCTCCTGCGGCGTGTGGCGCAGGAAGTAGGCATCCGAGAGCATCGCCCACACGGTATTCACCGCTGCGCCTGAAACCCCGGCCGCAGCCAGCAGTTCGCGGGCCTGGGTCTGGTTCTCCTGCTTCAGCTCTTCCTGGTCGATGGGGCTCTCGAGGCCGCGCCGCAGGGCGCGCTTGACGCGGTCGTGGAACTCGCTGAAGAGCGATGCCTTCCACGAGTTCCAGAGACGCGGGTTGGTGGCGCGTACGTCCGCGGCGGTGAGCACGTAGAGGTAGTCGAGGTGGGCCTCGTCGCCGACGAAGCGTGCGAAATCGTTGATGACCCGCGGATCGGAGATGTCCTGTTTCTGCGCGGTCAGGGACAGCTGCAGGTGGTTGCGTACCAGCCAGGCAACGAGACGCGCGTCGTAACGCGACAGGCCTTGCTCCAGGCAGAACGACTCGGCATCCACGGCGCCGAGGTCGGAGTGATCGCCGCCGCGGCCCTTGGCGATATCGTGGAACAGTGCCGCGAGGTAGGCGACTTCCGGACGCGGCAGCGACTGCATGATCAGCGACAGGCTCGGCAGCTCGTGGTTGAAGCGCGGCAGCGCGAGGCGCCGCAGGTTGCTGACCACGAACAGCGTGTGGGCATCGACGGTGTAGGCATGGAAGAGGTCGTACTGCATGCGGCCGACAATGCGGCCGAAGGACGGGATGTAGCGGCCGAGCACGCCGTAGGTGTTCATGCGCCGCAGTTCGTTGGTGACGCCTGCGGGCGCACGCAGGATCTCGAGGAAGAGGCGGTGGTTGCGCGGGTTCTGGCGGAATTCCTCGTCGATCAGCCAGAGGTTCTGCACGACGGCGCGGATGGTGTGGGCGCGCACGCCGCGGATGTCCGGGTTCTGCTGCAGCAGCGCGAATACTTCGAGCAGCGTCGCTGGCTGACGGACGAACGCGTCGTCGTGGGTCGCCTCGAGGTAGCCGTTGGTTACCTGGAAACGCGGGTTGAGCGGCTGCGGCGTCGCGCTCTCGTCGAGGATCGCCTCGCGGAAGAGCTGCAGCAGCAGTTCGTTCAGCAGGCTGACGTCGAGTACGGTCCGGTAATAGCGCTGCATCAGCTGCTCGACCGCCAGCGTGAAGGTCGCATCCTCGTAGCCGAAGAGCCGCGCGAGCTTCATCTGGTGGTCGAAGAGCAGACGGTCCTCGCGCCGCCCGGTGAGCGTGTGCAGCGCAAAGCGCACCTTCCAGAGAAAGGACTGGGCGGCCTGCAGCCGACGCGCCTCGGCAGGCGTGAGGAACCCCTGTGTGGCGAGTTCCTCGAGCGTCTCGACGCCGAAGTGGCGTTTGGCGACCCAGGCGATGGTCTGGATGTCGCGCAGCCCGCCCGGACCCGTCTTGACGTTGGGCTCGAGGTTGTACGCGGTGTCGTTGGCTTTGGTGTGGCGGTCCGCCTGTTCACGCACCTTGGCCTCGAAGAATTCCTTGACCGGCCAGAGATGGGTCGGTGCCAGCGCCGCGAGCATGGCCTCCACGAGGGGCGCCGAGCCGGCAAGACGCCGCGCCTCGATCAGTGTGGTCATGACGCTGACATCGCCCGCCGCCTCGCTGCGGCACTCGTCGATGGTGCGCACGCTGTGCCCGATCTCGATGCCGATGTCCCAGAGAAAGGTGACGAAGCGCTCGAGCGCGGCACGGCCGGAATCATCGAGAGGCGCCGGCACCAGGGTGAGGATGTCGACGTCGGAGTACGGGTGCAGTTCGCCGCGTCCGTAGCCGCCGACGGCCACCAGAGCCCAGTCGGCATCGTGCTCCGGCAGGCGGGTGCGCCAGATCTCGCGCAGTACGCCGTCGAGAAATTGCGCGCGCGCATGTACCAGGGTTTCGACGGGCTCTTCGGCTTCGAAGCGCTGCTTGAGCTCTGCCTGCCCCTGGCGCAGCACCTGCGCGTAGGCCTCCGCGGTGTGACCGGCGGCGGCGAGTCGCTCCGGCAGCGCTTCGAGCAGCGCCCGGGTCGGCATCAGGCCGCGCCCTCCAGCGCTCCGGGTTCGCGCGACAGCGCACCCATGGTGAGGACTTCGAAGCCGGTATCGGTGACGAGGACGGTGTGTTCCCACTGCGCCGAGAGCGAGTGGTCCTTGGTGACGACCGTCCAGCCGTCCGGCAGCAGTTTCACGTGACGCTTGCCGGCATTGACCATGGGCTCGATGGTGAAGGTCATGCCGGGCTGCAACTTCAGTCCGGTGCCGGCTTCGCCGTAATGCAGCACCTGCGGATCTTCGTGGTAGATGCGGCCGATGCCATGGCCGCAGTATTCGCGCACCACCGAGAAGCCGCGCGCCTCGACTAGAGTCTGGATGGCGTGGCCGATGTCGCCCAGCGTCGCGCCCGGCCGTACCATCCGGATGCCGCGCCACATGCCCTCGAAGCAGGTGTCGACCAGTCGCTGCGCCTGCACCGTCGGCTTGCCAACGTAGTACATGCGGCTGGTGTCGCCATGGAAGCCGTCGCGGATGACCGTGACGTCGATGTTGATGATGTCGCCATCCTTGAGCTTCTTGTCGCCCGGGATGCCGTGGCACACGACGTGGTTCACCGACGAGCAGATGGTCTTCGGAAACCCGCGGTAGTTGAGATTGGCCGGCACCGCGCGCTGCAGTTGCGTGATGTGCTCGTGGCAGAGACGGTCGAGTTCGTCGGTGGTGACACCGGGGCGTACGTGCTCGCCGATCATGTCGAGCACCTCGGCGGCCAGGCGGCCGGCCTCGCGCATCTTCTGCTGTTCCTGGGGGCTCTTGAGAGTGACGGGCATGGGGGTGGCGGCGTCTGGCTGCGGGAGGCGGGCGTGACGCCCTTGGGAAGGAGTGCCGTAAAGCGTTGTTTTTACGGGACGTGCATGGTATAAAGCGCCGCCTTTTTTGGCAACGTAAACAACCCCACACGCACATCGTTGCATCGGTTGCTGGGTGTCCTGTTTCCCTCGCGGGTCGCAGGATGGCAGCCGAGGATGTGCGGAGGCCCAACCCGACAAGGAGTGCTTTATGGCCAGCGTGTCCATGCGACAGATGCTGGAAGCGGGTGTCCACTTCGGACATCAGACCCGCTTCTGGAACCCGAAGATGGCTGAGTTCATCTTCGGCGAACGCAACAAGATCCACATCATCAACCTCGAGAAGACGCAGCCGATGTTCGTCGAGGCTGCGAGGTTCATTCACGGGGTGGCGTCCGATGGCGGCACCGTGCTGTTCGTCGGCACCAAGCGCTCGGCCCGCGAGCCCATCGAGAAGGAAGCCGCGCGCGCCGGCATGCCGTTCGTCAGCCAGCGCTGGCTCGGCGGCATGCTCACCAACTTCAAGACCGTGCGCCAGTCGATCAAGCGGCTTGCCGACCTCGCCGAAATGAAGGCGAACGGTGCGCTCGACAAGCGCGGCAAGAAAGAAGGCACGATGCTGCGTCGCGAACTCGAGAAGCTCGAGCGCTCCCTCGGCGGCATCAAGGCGATGGAGTCGCTGCCTGACGCAATCTTCGTTGTCGATGTCGGGCACGAGAAGATCGCCGTCCACGAGGCCAACAAACTCGGCATCCCGGTGGTCGCGATCGTCGACACCAACTGCACGCCCGATGGTGTCGATTACGTCGTGCCGGGCAACGACGACGCCATGCGCGCCATCCACCTTTACGCGGCCGGCATCGCCGATGCCGTCATCGAGGGTCGCTCGGCGGCGCCGATGCTCGCCGTGACCGAGGACGAATTCGTCGAACTCGACGAGAGCGGCAACCCGAAGCCGAAGGCCGCCCGTGGCGGCAAGCCGCGCCGCGAAGCGACCGTGCGGGCTCGCCGCGGTGCCGCGCCGGCCGCGCCGGTGCGTCGTCGCCCGCAACCCGCCGTCGCCGCTCCCGCACCTGCGGAGGTCGAGGGGGTCGTGAGCACGGACATCCCGGAGGCTGCGGAAGGCGAAGTCGCGCCGGCCACCAGCGCCTCGGCGCCGCGCCGCAAGACCGCCTCGGGCCCCCCGCGGCGTCGCGGTTGATTGCGGAGATACCTGATGAGCATTACTGCTGAAGCCGTCAAACAGCTCCGCGAGCGCACCGGCGCGGGCATGATGGAATGCAAGAAGGCCCTGGTCGAAACCAACGGCGACCTTGATGCCGCCGCTGAACTCATGCGCAAGCAGGGTCTTGCCAAGGCCGACAAGAAGGCGACCCGCGTCGCCGCCGAAGGTGTCATCGCCCTCGAGAAGTCGGCCGATGGCAAGTCCGCGGCCATGGTCGAAGTCAATTGCGAGACCGACTTCGTCGCCCGCGAGGCGGACTTCCAGGGTTTCTCGGCCGAGGTCGCGAAGCTCGCGCTCGCGGCCAACCCGGCCGGACTCGAGGCACTGAACGGCATCAAGATGTCCTCCGGCGAGAGCGTCGACGAGCGTCGTCGCGCGCTGGTCGCGAAGATCGGCGAGAACATCTCGGTGCGTCGCCATACCATCCTCGTTTCATCGGGCGTTCTCGGCGCCTACCGGCACGGCACCCGCATCGGTGCGCTGGTTGCCCTCGAGGGCGGCACGGCCGATCTCGCCCACGATCTCGCCATGCACGTTGCGGCGAGCAATCCCGAGTACCTCTCCGCAGCCGACGTGCCGGCGGACGTGGTCGCGAAGGAGCGCGAGATCGAGACCGAGAAGGCCCTGGCAGAAGGCAAGCCCGCCGAGATCGTCGCCAAGATGGTCGAGGGCCGGATCCGCAAGACGCTCAATGAAAAGGCGCTGCTCGGACAGCCTTTCGTCAAGGACCCGGACCAGACGGTCGAAAAGCTGCTTAAGGCGGCCAAGGCCGAGTTGAAGGCGTTCCGCCGCTTCGAAGTCGGCGCCGGCATCGAAAAGAAGCAGGATGACTTCGTCGGTGAGGTGATGGCGCAGGTCAAGGCAAGCAGCGGCAAGTAAGCCGCCGCAGAGAGCCACAGAAAACCCCGCCTCGGCGGGGTTTTCTTCAAGGGGAGCAGGTTTCGTCTCGGGGAAACGGGTTTCATTCAGGGGAGTCGGGCAATGGCAGCAGCGGGCGTTCGGTACAAGCGCATCCTCGTGAAGCTTTCGGGCGAAGCCCTGATGGGCAACGCCGATTACGGCATCGATCCCGTCGTGCTCAAGCGCATCGCGCTCGAGATCCAGGAACTCGTCTCCCTCGGGGTGCAGGTCGCGGTGGTCATCGGCGGCGGCAACATCTTCCGCGGCGAGGGCCTTGCCCGTTCGGGGATGGATCGCGTCACCGGCGACCACATGGGCATGCTCGCCACGGTCATGAACTGCCTCGCGATGCAGGATGCACTCGAAGGCATCGGTTGCTACGCGCGGGTGATGTCGGCGATCCGCATCCACGAGGTCTGCGAGGACTACATCCGGCGCCGGGCCATCCGCCACCTCGAGAAGAACCGGGTGGTGCTGTTCGCCGCGGGCACCGGGAACCCGTTCTTCACGACCGACACCGCCGCTTCGCTGCGCGCCATCGAGGTCGGGGCGGAGCTGCTCGTCAAGGCAACCAAGGTCAACGGCATCTATTCTGCCGACCCGATGAAGGATCCGGCGGCGGTGCGCTATCCTCGACTGACTTTCGACCGGGTGCTCGACGAGCGGCTTGCCGTCATGGACGCGACCGCGATCGTGATGTGCCGCGACAACAAGGTGCCGCTGCAGGTGTACAACCTGACCAACGCCGGTGACCTGCTGCGCATCGTGCGCGGCGAGGACGTCGGTACCGTGGTGACGAATTCCTGAGGTAGAGGACGATGATCGAAGATTTCAAGAAAGATGCCACCGTACGCATGGCCAAGTGCGTGCAGCAGTTCCAGGCCGACCTCAAGAAGTTGCGCACCGGGCGCGCTCACCCCAGCCTGGTCGAGAACCTCAGGGTCGACTACTACGGCACCGAGTCGCCGCTCTCGCAGCTCGCCAACATCAGTGTCGAGGACGCGCGCACGCTCGTCATCACGCCCTGGGACAAGAGCGCGGTGCAGTCGGTCGAGAAGGCGATCTACAAGTCCGACCTCGGGCTCACGCCGAACACCGCAGGCGCCGTCATCCGCGTGCCCCTGCCGCCGCTCACCGAGGAACGCCGTCGCGACATCACCAAGGTGGTGCGTGGCGATGCCGAGAACGCCCGCGTCGCCGTGCGCAACGTCCGCCGCGACGTGCTGCAGGACGTGAAGGAAGCGCTCAAGGAAAAGATGATCAGCCAGGACGAGGAAAAGAAGGCGCAGGAGGAGATCCAGAAGCTCACGGACAAGCACGTGGCCGACATCGAAGCCGCGCTCGCCGTCAAAGAAAAAGAGATCATGCAGGTCTGAGGGCCTGCAGGCCCCGTCAGACCGTGGCCCTGCCGCGTCACATCGCGATCGTCATGGACGGCAACGGCCGCTGGGCCGAGGCCCGTGGCGAGCCGCGTGCCGTGGGCCATCGCGCCGGGGTCGAACCCGTCCGCGGGGTCATCCGAGAGTGCGCGCGCCTCGGCGTCCAGGCGCTCACACTGTTCGCTTTCTCCAGCGAGAACTGGCGTCGACCCGAGGCCGAGGTCGCGACCCTGATGAGCCTCTTCATGGATACCCTCGAGCGCGAGGTCGAGGAGTTGCACGCCAACCGCGTCCGCCTGCGCGTCATCGGCAACCGGCAACGGCTCGCGGTACGGCTGCAGCAGCGCATCGCGGAGGCCGAGGCGCTCACCGCCGGCAACGACGGACTCAAGCTGCAGGTGGCGGTGAGCTACGGCGGCCGCTGGGACGTGCTCGAGGCGGTGCGGCGGCTTGCGGCGCAGGCGGCAAGTGGCGCGATCCGTGCCGCCGACATCGACGAAGAGATGTTCGCGCGCGAACTGCAACTCGCCGGTCTGCCTGACCCGGACCTGTTCATCCGCACGGGTGGAGATCACCGGGTGAGCAATTTCCTGCTCTGGAACATCGCCTATGCCGAGTTCTATTTCACCGACCTGCTCTGGCCCGATTTCGACGAGGCCGAACTGCAGCGGGCGCTCGAGGACTTCGCCGGCCGCGAGCGCCGCTTCGGTCT
This sequence comes from Steroidobacteraceae bacterium, assembly GCA_044357085.1. GTDB lineage: Bacteria > Pseudomonadota > Gammaproteobacteria > Steroidobacterales > Steroidobacteraceae > UBA964. Next base: position 9,889 of record JBIKVA010000018.1, read on the forward strand.
GACCGGGGCGCAGGCGGGCGGGTCGCTTCGGTGAGCAGTTATGCCGGGCTGCGGCAGCGTGCGCTGACGGCCGTCGTGCTTGCGGTGGCGTTGCTGGTCGTGCTGTTCGCGCTGCCTCCCGTTGTCACCACACAACTCGTGGCGCTCGTCGTGCTGGGCGGTGCCTGGGAGTGGGCTGCATTCCTGAAGTCGCCGCGGCGCAACCTGCGCTTCGCGTACATGCTGCTCGTCGGTCTCGGCTGTTTCGTTGCCTGGCAATACACCGGGACGCCGGCTGCGCTGTCATGGTTGCTCGGCGCGGCGGCGCTCTGGTGGCTGGTGGCGCTAGGCTGGGTGATGTTCGCGCCCGAGCGCGGCGGCCCGGTTGCGGCGGCGGTTGCCGGCCTGCTCGTGCTCATCCCGGCGGGTGTTGCCCTGCAGCGCCTGCGGTTCGAGGACAACGGCGCATGGCTGTTGCTCTTCGCCCTGCTCGTGGTGATGGCGGCCGACATCGGCGCCTATTTCGCCGGACACCGGTTCGGCCGCACCAAGCTCGCACCCCAGGTGTCCCCGGGCAAGACCTGGGAAGGGGTGTTCGGCGGCTGTGCGGCCTCGATGCTGGTGGCGGCCGTCGGCGCGTCACTGCTCGGCTGGCCGGTGGTGCCGTTGCTGCTGCTTGCGATCGTCGCGGCGGCGTTCTCGGTGGTGGGCGATCTCACCGAGAGCCTGATGAAGCGCCACTCGGGTCTCAAGGACAGCGGGCATCTCTTCCCCGGACACGGCGGGGTGCTCGACCGCTTCGACAGCCTGTCGGCGGGTATCCCCGTGTTCGTGCTGGGCCTGCTCGAGTCGGGCCTGATCAGCGGGCAGGCGGGCGGAGGCTTCCAGTGACCGCGCCTATCGGGGTTGCCGTGCTCGGCTCGACCGGCACGATCGGCGACAACACCCTCGACGTCGTGGCGCGGCACCCTGAGCGGTTCCGGATCGTCGCCCTCGGCGCCCGCCGCGATCACGGGAAGCTTCTCGCGCAGTGTCTGAAGTTCCGCCCCGATTGTGCGGCGCTGGTGGAGACCGATGCGGCGCGGCTGTTGGAGCGCAACCTGCGAGCGGCGGGCCTCGAGACCCGCGTGCTCGTGGGCGAGTCGGCGCTAGACGAGATCGCGGCCATGCCCGAGGCTCCGTACGTGATGGCAGGCATCGTTGGTGCCGCCGGGTTGCCTTCGTCGCTGGCCGCTGCTCGCGCAGGCAAGCGGCTGATGATCGCCAACAAGGAACCCCTGGTGATGGCGGGCCCGATGCTGATCGAGGCGGCGCGGCGCGGTGGTGCGACCCTGCTGCCGATCGACAGCGAACACAACGCGATCTTCCAGTGCTGGCCCGCGCAAGCCGAAGCGGGACGGGCGCCGCCGGGGGTCCGGCGGGTGCTGCTGACGGCGTCCGGTGGACCCTTCGTGGACTGGACTGTCGAGCAGATCGCCGGCGCAACCCCGGAGCAGGCCTGCAAGCACCCGAAATGGGTGATGGGACGCAAGATCTCGGTGGACTCGGCGACGCTCATGAACAAGGGCCTCGAGGTGATCGAGGCCTGCATCCTCTACGGGCTGCCGAGTGAGCAGGTGGAGGTGGTGGTGCATCGACAGAGCCTCGTGCACTCGCTGGTCGAGTACGTCGACGGCTCGATGCTCGCGCAACTCGGTTCGCCCGACATGCGGACGCCGATCGCACACGCCCTTGGTTGGCCGGACCGGATCGACTCCGGTGTACAATTCCTCGATCTCGCCCGTACCGGCGTGCTGCAGTTCGAGCCTCCGGACATGGGGCGTTTCCCCTGTCTGCGGCTTGCCCGGCAGGCAGCGGTCGCGGGCGGGTTGGCGCCTGCCATCCTCAATGCGGCCAACGAGGTCGCCGTGGCGGCTTTCCTGGAGGGGCGTTTGAACTTCAGCGGTATCCCGGCGGTCATTGACTCGGTGATGAATGCCGTGCCGGCCGGCTTGGCCACCGATCTCGAGAGCGTGCTCGCGGCCGATGGCGCGGCCCGCGATGCGGCACTGCGTGCCCTCGTCGCGATGGGCGGCGCTCCCGTCGGGCTATCGGGAGCCGAGGCACACTGATGGACTTCCTCTGGACCGTCGCCGGCTTCATCGTCGCCGTGAGCCTGCTCGTGACCGTGCACGAATACGGTCACTTCTGGGTGGCACGCAAGCTTGGTTTCAAGGTACTGCGTTTTTCGGTCGGTTTCGGTCCGGCGCTCTGGCAGCGAGTGGCAGGGCGCGATCGCACCGAATACGTCTTCGCCGCCTTGCCGCTCGGCGGCTACGTGAAACTGCTCGATGAGCGCGAGGGTCCGGTGCCGCCCGAGGACCTTGCCCGTTCGTTCACCCGCAAGGCGCCGTGGCAGCGCATCCTCGTGCTGCTCGCGGGTCCGGCATTCAACATCGTGTTCGCGATCCTGGTGCTGTGGGCGATCCTCTGGGTCAGCGGCGAGCCGCAGGTCAAGCCGGTGGTGGGGCGTGTGGTGGCCGACTCGATCGCGGCCCGCGCCGATCTGCGCGCGAACGACGAATTCCTGCGCATCGAGGGTCGCGAGGTGGCGAGCCACTCGGACGTCCTGCTCGGCCTCGTCGAGGCAATCAGCGATGACGGCCGCGTCGATCTCGAAGTGAACCGGCCCGGCTCCGGCGTGCGCCAGCTCGAGTTGCGCATCGAAGACGAAGCGGTACGACGAGCGCTCACCGAACCGGCGGCGTTGCTGCCCGGTCTAGGCCTGCGGTTCTGGACGCCGCCCGTGCCGGCCGAGATCGGCAAGGTCGATGCCGGCGGGCCCGCCGCCGTCGCCGGCTTGCAGCCGGGCGATCGGATCACCACCGTGGACGGCACGGCCGTGGCCGATTTCCCCGCACTCGTCGAAGCGATCTCGGTGCGGCCCAACCGTGACATCGTGATCGAATACCTGCGCAGCGGCAGCGCCGGGCGGCTCACGGTGCGCAGCACGGCAGACCTGATCGACGGTCGCGAGGTCGGTCGTATCCGCGTGCAGACGCCGCCGCCGCCGCCCTGGCCCGAAAGCATGGTGACCCATCGCGACTATGGTCCGTTCGAGTCACTCTCGGCAGCTTCGGGGCGCGCCTGGGACATGACGGTGCTGCAGGCGAAGATGTTCGCGCGCATGCTGTTCGGTCAGGTGTCGCTCAAGAACCTCTCCGGGCCATTGTCCATCGCCGAGTTCGCCGGCGAGTCGGCGCAGAGCGGTCTCACCGAGTTCCTCGGCTTCCTGATCGTCATCTCGCTCAGTCTCGGCTTCCTCAACCTGCTGCCGATCCCGATTCTCGACGGCGGCCAGATCGTCTATCAGCTCGTCGAGTGGCTGCGCGGTTCGCCGCTTTCCGAACGGGTGCAGGCGCTGGGCCAGCAGGTCGGGATCGCGCTGCTGCTCCTGCTCATGGGCGTGGCCCTTTTCAACGATTTCACGAGGCAGCTCGGTTGACCACCCTGACCCGCATCGCCGTTGTCGCGGCACTGTCTGTTGCGCCGTTTCTCTACGCCCCTGCGCTCGTCGCACAAGAGGCCGGCCCGCCCGCCCCGGAGGCGCCACCGCGGCCGCAGGCGCCGGTGCTGCGCGTCGACAACATCCGCGTCGAGGGTCTGCAGCGCGTCTCCGAGGGTACGGTCTACAACTACCTGCCGGTGAACATCGGCGACCGGCTCACCGAGCAGCGGGTGCGCGAGGCGATCCGCGCGCTCTATGACACCGGCTTCTTCCGTGACGTCGAGTTGCGCTGGGAGGAGGGCACGCTGGTCGTCGCCGTGCTCGAGCGCCCGTCGATAGAGAGTTTCGAGATCAAGGGCAACAAGGACATCAAGACCGAGGATCTCAACAAGAGCTTGCGCAACGTGGGTCTGGCGACCGGCAAGACCTTTGACCGCTCGGTGCTCGAGGACGTCAAGCAGTTCCTGACCGACCAGTACTACAGCCGCGGCAAATACGCCGTGCGCATCGACACTCAGGTCGAGGAAGCGTCCGACAACCGCGTGCGCATCAAGATCGACATCAAGGAAGGCAAGCGCGCCCGGATCCGGCAGATCAACCTGGTCGGCAACGAACGCTTCGGTCAGGACGACGTGCTCGAAGATTTCGAGCTGAAGACCCCGAACTGGCTCTCCTGGTACAAGCAGGACGACCGGTATTCGCGCGAGTCGCTGCAGGGCGATCTCGAGAAACTGCGCTCCTACTACATGGACCGCGGCTACGCGAACTTCGAGATCGAGTCGACGCAGGTGGCGATCGCTCCCGAGAAGGACGACATCTTCATCACCGTCAACGTCAACGAAGGCGAGGTCTTCAAGCTCGGCAACGTCAAGCTCGCCGGTACCTTCGTGGTCTCCGAGACGGAGCTGAAGAACTACCTGCTGGTAAAGCCCGGTGACACCTACTCCAAGAAGGACATCACGGCGACCCAGGAACTGATCCAGAACCGCCTCGGCCTCGACGGTTATGCCTTCGCGAAGGTCGATCCGGTGCCGACCCCCGATGACGGCAAGAAGGAAGTGGGTCTGACCTTCTTCATCGATCCGGGCAACCGCGTTTATGTCCGTCACATCGTCTTCAACAACGTGACCAAGATCAACGACGAGGTGCTGCGCCGCGAGATGCGCCAACTCGAAGGCGGCTGGCTTTCGAACATCCTCGTCGAGCGGTCCAAGCAGCGCATCCAGCGTTTGCCGTTCATCGAGAAAGTCGAGTCCGAGACCAAGCCGGTGCCCGGCACGGCCGATCTCGTCGATGTCGAGTTCGACATCAAGGAAGGCCCCTCGGCGCAGCTCGGCGGCGGTGTCGGCTACTCGGAGTCGCAGTCGTTCATCCTCAACGGCAACTACGCCGACAGCAACTTCATGGGTTCGGGCGAGCGTATCGCCATCGACCTGAACTCGGGTCGCTACTCGAAGGTGTACGGCATTTCGCACACCGACCCCTACACGAACATCGACGGCGTTGCGCGCACGCTGTCCTTCACCTACCGCGACGTGACTCAGTTCGTGTCCGCCTCCTCGGACTTCTCCTCGGAGTCGCTCGCCCTCGGCGTCGACTACGGCTACCCGATCACGGAGTTCCAGGGTTTGCGCGTGGGGCTCTCGGCGCAGCGTTCATCGCTGATCACCGGCGACGGCAGTGCCGACCAGGCCCGCAGCTGGGTGCGAACCAACGGCGATTACCGCGTGCAGATCGTGCCCGAACAGGATTACGGCAACGGTTTCATCGTGCCGGGCACCTCGCTCGACACCACGCAGTTCGACACCTACGAACTTGTCGTCGGCTGGAGCTACGACAGTCGCAACCGGGCGCTGTTTGCCGACCGCGGCATGCGTCATACGTTCTCGCTCAGCTACACGCTGCCCTTCAGCGACGTGCAGTACGCCGCGGTCAACTACGAGTACCTGCAGTTCGTGCCGCTGTTCGGGCGCTGGACGATCGCCTTCGGCGCCGACCTTGGCTACAGCCAGGAGCTCGGCGACACCACGGCTCCGCCGCCGTACCGCAATTTCTTTGCCGGCGGTCCCGACACGGTGCGCGGCTATCGTGAGAGCCGCCTCGGCCCCAAGGACAGCTTCGGCAACCCCTATGGCGGCAATCTCAAGGTGGCGGCGCGTGCCGAACTCATCATCCCGACGCCCGAGAAGTGGCGCACCACGGCGCGGGCGACGGTGTTCTTCGACATCGGCAACGTGTTCTCGACCCGCAGCTTCTACCAGTTCACCGGGGCGGACGGGATCACCCCGGTCGACTACAAGTTCAAGTATGATAATTTGAAGAAATCGACGGGTATCGCGGTGCAGTGGCTCGCGCCGCTCGGCGTTTTCCGTTTCAGTTATGCCTTGCCGCTCAACCCTTTCCGGGGTGACGGCACCAGGTTCGCTGACGAAGAGGAAAGGTTCCAGTTCACTATCGGCCAGGCGTTCTGAGCCGTTTCGACATTCCAGAGGTTGGTTCGACGATGCGTATCTCTCCCAAGGCGATGATTGCGGCGATGGCGGCGGTGGCGGCTCTCGCAGGTACCCCGGCAATGGCCGAGATCAAGGTTGGTGTGCTCGACTTCGGGCGCCTGATGGACGAAAGCCCGCAGGGCAAAGTGCTGATCGAGTCGCTGCGCAGCGAAGCCGCGGCGAAGCAGCGCGAGTTGCAGACTCAGGCGACCTCGCTGCAGGGCAAGCGCGACAAGCTTGCGAAGGACCGCGCCACGATGGCGCCCGAACAGGTGTCGCGGGCGGAGAAGGAACTGCGCGATGGCGAGCGTGACCTTGCCCGCCGCCAGGCCGAGATCAACGACGACTTCAACGCCCGTCGCAACGAGGAGATGTCCAAGTTGCAGCGCACCCTGATCGAGGAGGTCCGCACCTACTCGAAGGCGCAGAATTTCGACCTCGTGGTCACGGACGGCGTGATCTACGCCGCCCAGACACTCGACATCACCCCCGCCGTGCTGGCTGGACTGCAGCAGCGCCCGGGTGCCGCCGCGCCGGCGAAGCCCGCCGCGCGCTGACGGCGACGGGCGGGGCTGCGCGGGGCGGACTCCATGGCCGTCACGCTCGGTGAACTCGCGGTCCGCTTCGGGCTGACACTGCGCGGTGACCCCGACCGGGTCATCGAGCACGTCGGCAGCCTCGCCGGAGCAGGACCCCGGGGTCTCGCCTTCTTCTCGAACCCCAAGCTGGTCGATCAGCTCGCCGCAGCGCAAGCCGCGGCAATCGTCCTGCACCCCGGGATGCAGGAGGCCACCGGACTCGACTGTCTTCTGAGCAACAACCCGCATGCGAGCTTCGCGCGCATCGCATCGCTGCTGCATCCGCCGCTCGCCGGTCCCGCCGGCGTGCACCCCTCGGCGGTCGTCGCGGCCGACGCCGTCATCGACCCCAGCGCACACGTCGGGCCGCTGGTGGTGATCGGCGCCCGCAGCCGGATCGGTGCCCGGACCTTCGTGGGCCCGGGCTCGTTGCTGGGCGAGGATGTCGTGCTTGGTGCCGATGTACGCCTGGTGGCCCGGGTCACGGTACTCGAGCGCGTACAGATCGGTGCGCGCTCGGTGTTGCACCCCGGTGCGGTGGTGGGCTCGGAGGGCTTCGGTTATGCGCCGGAGGCCGAGCGTTGGATCCCCGTGCCGCAAGTGGGTACGGTGCGCGTCGGTGAAGACGTCGACATCGGCGCCAACAGCACGATCGACCGCGGTGCCCTCGAGGACACCGTCATCGGTGACGGGGTGAAGATGGACAATCTGGTGCAGGTGGGTCACAACTGCACCATCGGTCCGCACACCGCGCTCGCCGGCTGCGTCGGTCTCGCCGGCAGCACGCACATCGGCGCACGCTGCCGGATCGGCGGCGGTGTCGGCATCGCCGGGCATCTGAGTATCTGCGACGACGTCACCCTGACCGGGACCAGTTTCGTGACCAACGACATCCGCGAGCCCGGCGTGTACTCGGGCGGCAGCATTCCGGTCGAGCCGGCGGTCGAGTGGCGGCGTATCGTCGGTCGGCTGAAGCGGCTCGACGTGCTGACCCGGCGCGTGGGCGCGCTGGAGCGCGGCGAGTCGACTGCCCCCCGCGAGTCGGCGCGCAATGAACGGAACGGCGAAGACGCCCAAGAAGAGGACAGATCGTGAGCGAACCCGTACTCGACATCAACGCCATCCTCAGGCAGTTGCCGCATCGTTATCCCTTCCTGCTGGTCGATCGTGTGCTCGAGTGCCGCGAAGGGGAGAGCATCCGCGCGCTCAAGAACGTGACCTACAACGAGCCCTACTTCCCGGGGCACTTCCCCTATCGCCCGGTCATGCCGGGGGTGATCATCATCGAGGCGCTTGCACAGGTGGCGGGCATCCTGGCCTTTCGCACCGCCGGCGTGATGCCTGACGAGGAGACGCGCTTCTATTTCGTGGGGATCGACAAGGCCCGCTTCCGGCGGCCGGTCGAGCCGGGTGACCAGCTGATCCTGACGGCGCGTCTGCAGCGCCAGATGCGCGGCATCTGGAAGTTCGAGGCGGTTGCGCTCGTGGGCGACGTGGAAGTGGCCTCGGCCGAGCTGATGGTCGCGCCCGAGACCGGCAAGCCTGCGCAGGGCCAGGCGTGATGGCGGGCGCGATCGACCCGCGGGCGATCGTTGCGCCCGGTGCCCGGCTTGCGGCCGACGTCGAGATCGGCGCCTACTCGATCATCGGCCCGGACGTCGAAATCGGACCTGGATGCGTCATCGGCCCGCACGTGGTGATCACGGGGCACACGACGCTCGGCGCCAACAACCGCGTGTTCCAGTTCGCCTCGATCGGCGATGCGCCGCAGGACAAGAAATACGCCGGCGAGCCGACGCGGGTGGTGATCGGCGAGGGCAACACGTTTCGCGAGTATGTGACGGTCAATCGCGGCACGGCCAAGGACAAGGGCGTCACCACGGTCGGCGACGACAACCTGTTCATGGCGTCTTCGCACGTCGCGCACGACTGCATTGTCGGCAGCCACTGCGTGTTCGCCAATCTCGCGACACTGGCGGGTCACGTGGAGGTGGACGACTGGGTGATCCTCGCCGGGTTCACCGGCGTGCATCAGTTCTGCAAGATCGGCGTCCACGCCTTCATTGCCAACAACACGGCGGTCACCCGCGACGTGCCGCCCTACGTCATGGCGGTCGGCCATCCGGCCGAGCCGCATTCGATCAATGCCACCGGCATCTCGCGGCGCGGCTTTTCAGCCGAGCAGGTGCGCAACATCAAGAACGCCTACAGGCTGCTGTACCGCTCCGATCTGCCGCTCGAGCAGGCGATCGCCGCGATCACCGAGGCGGCCCGCAACCAGCCCGAGCTGCAGGCGTTCGTCGATTTCTTCCCGCGATCGAACCGCAGCCTGATCCGTTGAGCGATGCAGGGATGGCCGGCGCCCCGCTGATCGCACTCGTTGCCGGCGAGGCTTCCGGCGACAACCTTGGCGCGGCGCTGATCGCCGCCATCCGCGAGCGCGTCCCCGGAGCGCGCTTCGTTGGCGTCCCCGGGCCGCGCATGCGCGAGGCCGGCTGCGAGGCGCTCGCCTCCAGCGACGAACTTGCGCTCATGGGTCTGGCCGAGATCCTGCGCCACCTGCCGCGACTCATCCGTTTGCGGCGGCGTCTGCTCGGCGAGTTGCGGCATCGTCGGCCGGCAGTGTTCGTCGGCATCGATGCGCCCGAGTTCAACCTGGGTCTCGCGCGCAAGCTCAAGCAGTCCGGTATCCCGACGGTGCAGTACGTCAGTCCGCAGGTCTGGGCCTGGCGGCAGGGCAGGGTGCGCGGCATCGGCGCATCCTGCGACCGGATTCTTTGTCTGCTGCCTTTCGAGCCGGGCTTTTACGCGCGTCACGGCGTGACGGCGCGCTTCGTCGGTCATCCGCTCGCCGATCAGTTTCCCCTGGAGGCCGATCGTGCGTCGGCGCGTGCCGCACTCGGTCTAGCCGCCGACGACGAGGTGGTGGCGCTGCTGCCCGGCAGCCGCATGGGCGAGGTGTCGCGACTCGCGCAGCCGTTCGTCGGTGCTGCGGCCTGGCTTGCCGCGCGCAGGCCTGCGGCGAAGTTCGTGGCGCCGCTCACGAATGCCGCGACCCGCGAGTGTTTCGAGGCGACCCTCGGCGCAGCGGCCGCCGCGGGCGCGGGAGTCCCTGTCCAGGTGTTGGAGGGGCAGTCGCGGGCGGTGCTCGCTGCCGCCGATGTCGTCCTCGTCGCTTCGGGTACGGCGACGCTCGAGACCTTGCTGACACGCCGGCCGATGGTGGTGGCGTATCGGCTCGCGCCGCTCACGGCCTTCCTGTTGCGCCGCCTGCGTCTGGTGAAGGTACGGCATTTTTCGCAGCCGAACCTGCTGGTCGGTCGCGAGGTCGTACCAGAGTTCTTTCAGGAAGCGGCGACGCCCGCGGCCTTGGGTGCCGCGCTGCTGCACTGGCTGGAGGCGCCGCAGGCACGCACCGAGTTGAGCACGGCGTTCGCGGCGGTGCACCGCGACCTGCGACGCGGCGGCGCCGGCCTTGCGGCGGAGGCGGTGCTCGAGCTGCTGCAGGAGCGGTCCGGGTCAAATCGACGATGAGCGGGGGGAACGGCTGGACTGCTGGGGTCGATGAAGCGGGCCGCGGCCCGCTCGCGGGGCCGGTCGTGGCGGCTGCGGTGATCCTCGATCCGTCCCGCTCCATCGACGGACTCGCCGACTCCAAGGTGCTCACGCCGGCAGCGCGGGCGCAGCTCGCGCCGCGCATACGCCAGCATGCCATCGCCTGGGGCGTCGGCATGGCGAGTCCCGCCGAGATCGACGCCATCAATATCCTGCAGGCGACCATGCTGGCGATGCGCCGCGCGGTGCTTGCCCTCGCGGTGCGTCCCACGCATCTCGAGGTGGACGGCAACCGTCTGCCCTCGCTGGAGGGTCTGCAGGGGGTTCGCTCGGCGCTGGCGATCGTCAAGGGCGACAGCAAGGTGGCGGCGATCAGCGCCGCTTCGATCCTCGCCAAGACGCTGCGAGATCACGTTATGGAACAACTGGATACGCGATATCCCGGATACGGTTTCGCGATCCACAAGGGTTACCCGGTGCCGCTGCACCTGGCGGCGCTCGATGCGCTCGGGGCGAGCCCGGTGCACCGCCGCAGCTACGCGCCGGTAAGATCGCGGTTGCGATGAACACCTTCGTCCACCTTCGCCTGCACACCGAGTACTCGCTGGTCGACAGCGTGGTGCGCATCACCGATCTCATCGACCAGGTCGCGGCGCAGGACATGCCGGCCGTCGCCGTCACCGACCAGAGCAACCTGTTCGCGATGGTCAAGTTCTACAAGGCGGCGATGGCGAAAGGCGTCAAGCCCATCGTCGGCGTCGACCTGTGGGTCGCCGAACCCGGCGAGCGCGTGACGCCGACGCGCATCGCTTTTCTTTGCCAGAACGACGCCGGTTACCGCAACCTCACCCGACTGGTGAGCCGCGCCTATCTCGAGGGGCAGCAGCGCGGCGTGGCGCGCATCGAGCGCGCCTGGCTCGACGCGCAGACCACGGCCGGACTGATCGCACTGTCCTGCGGCGCCGAGGGCGATGTCGGCCGCGCGCTGCTCTCGGGCAGGCAGGCCGAGGCGCAGCGGCACCTCGCGTTCTGGCGTGAACTCCTCGGCGATCGCTATTACCTCGAAGTGAGCCGGATGGGGCGCGAGGGCGAGGAATCTCTCGTGGCGGCCACGGTCGAGCTCGCCCTTGCCGAGGGCGTGCCCGTGGTCGCGACCAACGATGTGCGGTTCCTCGCCGCGAGCGACTTCGAGTCGCACGAGGCGCGGGTGTGCATCCACGAGGGCATGCAGCTCGGTGATCCGGCGCGACCGCGGCGTTACACCCCGCAGCAATACCTGCGCAGCGCCGCGGAGATGGGCGAACTGTTCGCCGATCTGCCCGAGGCGCTCGAGAACTCGGTGCAGATCGCGCGGCGTTGCAGCCTGCTGCTGCAGCTCGGCGAGAGCCGGCTGCCCGCGTACCCGGTCCCCGAGGGCGAGACCACCGAGGGACATCTGCGCAGCGAGGCGGCGCGCGGCCTCGAGAGCCGGTTCGCGCGCCTTGCGCAGGCCGATCGCGATGCCTACGAGACGCGTCTGGCCGCGGAGCTCGATGTCATCTGCTCGATGGGGTTCGCAGGCTACTTCCTGATCGTCGCCGACTTCATCCGCTGGGCACGCGAGAACGGCGTGCCGGTGGGGCCGGGGCGCGGCTCGGGGGCCGGTTCGCTGGTCGCCTATTCGCTGGGCATCACGGACATCGACCCGCTGCAGTACGACCTGCTGTTCGAGCGCTTCCTGAATCCCGAACGCGTCTCCATGCCCGACTTCGACGTCGACTTCTGCATGGACGGCCGCGACCGGGTGATCGAGTACGTGGCCGAGAAATATGGCCGCAAGCGCGTATCGCAGATCATCACCTACGGCACCATGGCGGCCAAGGCCGTGGTACGCGACGTCGGGCGCGTGCTCGGCTTCGGCTACGGCTACGTCGACAGGATCGCCAAGCTCATTCCCTTCGAGCTCGACATCACGCTCGATGCGGCGCTCGAGAAGGAGCCGGAGCTGCGCAAGCTCTACGAAGCGGACGAGGAGGTGCGCAACCTCATCGATCTCGCCAAGTCGCTCGAGGGGTTGACGCGCAACGCCGGCAAGCATGCCGGCGGCGTGGTGATCGCGCCCTCCGTGCTGGAGGACTTCGCCCCGCTCTACTGCGAAGAGGGGGGCGGCGGCGTCGTCACGCAATTCGACAAGGACGACGTCGAGGCGGCCGGTCTCGTCAAGTTCGACTTCCTCGGGCTGCGTACGCTGACGATCATCGAGCACGCCGTACGCACCATCAATGCGCCGCTCGACATCGCGACATTGCCGATGGACGACGCGGCGACGTATCAGTTGCTCAAGAACTGCGAGACCACGGCGGTGTTCCAGCTCGAGTCGCGCGGCATGAAGGACCTGGTGCGCCGGCTCCAGCCCGACCGCTTCGAGGACATCGTCGCGCTGGTCGCGCTGTTCCGTCCGGGTCCGCTGCAGTCGGGCATGGTCGACGATTTCATTGCCCGCAAGCATGGGCGCATCGAAGGTCCGATCGACTACCTGCATCCGTCGCTCGAGGGCGTGCTGAAGCCGACCTACGGCGTGATCCTCTATCAGGAACAGGTGATGCAGATTGCCCAGGTGCTCGCCGGCTACAGCCTGGGCGGTGCCGACCTGCTGCGTCGTGCCATGGGCAAGAAGAAGCCCGAGGAGATGGCCAAGCAGCGCGACATCTTCGTCGACGGCTCGAAGGCTCGCGGCGTGCCGGAAGCGCAGGCGGCGCATATCTTCGATCTGATGGAGAAGTTCGCCGGCTACGGCTTCAACAAGTCGCACTCGGCGGCCTACGCG
>JBIKVA010000156.1:0-6834 GCA_044357085.1 Steroidobacteraceae bacterium
CACTGGCGCTCGCCGTCGTGATGGCGGTGACGCGTCTCGGCCATTTCGGCGAATACGGCGGTCCGGTCGACGCCTCCTGGGCGGTGTTCCTGCTCGCCGGCCTGTGGCTGCGCGACCTGCGCCTCTTCCCGGGCTTTTTCCTGCTCGCGTGGGTCACCGACCTCGCCGCCTTCGCGCTCGGCACGCCGACCAACTGCTACTCGATCGCCTATCTCTTTCTCGTTCCGGCCTATGGTGCCCTCTGGCTCGCCGGACGCTGGGCGAGTGAAGGCGGCATCGCGCGGATTGCCCTCGCCACGGTGGGCGGCAGTGCAGTGACGTTCGTCGTGGCGAACGCCGGCATGTACCTGCTGGCACCGTCGCCTTCGGCCCCCACCTTGGGCGCGTTCGCGTCGGCTGTCGTCGGTTATTTCCCGGGTTATCTCACGACGACCGCGATGTACGTCGCGGTGGGCGTTCTTGCAGAGACGGCTTTGCGCGGCGTCCGCCGCTCCTCTCTTGTCTGAACGGGTCTGATGTCGGACGCCGCGGGTCTCGGCTCACGAGACCCGCGGTGTCATCTTGAGTCCGCGGCCTGTGCGGTACTCGGTTTACTTGCCCCAGGGCAACGTGGTCGCCACCGAGAACACCACCTTGTTCTCCGAAGTGAAGACGTCGTCGGGGGTCTTCTGCGCCGACTGCAGGTCGCTGCCGTCGACCCACTTGAGCGTCATCGCAAAGTTGCCGATCGACTTCGAGACGCCGACCGAATAGTCGAAGTACTCGGTGCCCTTCCAGTAGTCGCCGCTGCTGTAGCCGCCGTGCAGGGCGAGGCTGAAGTCGTTGGGCAGCGGGACCGAGCCGTTGAGTTCGAGATAAGTCGCGTCCTTGCCGGTGTTGCTGAAGTCCCAGGCGTACCAAAGCTTGGCCGAGACCGCCTTGTAGTTGAGCGCCGCATAGGCTTCGGTGAAGTCGACCTTGTCACCACCCGGGCTGTAGATGTACTGCACGGCGCCGATGTCGTAGCTGAGATCATCGCTGAAGTTGCCGCGCAGCCCCGCGTAGACGTCGATCTCCGCATCGGCATCGGCCGCCTTGCCGAAATCCACGTTGCTCGCCCACGCGCCGAGGTAAAAGCCCGATTCGGTCGTCCAGTCGAGGCTGGCCTGCAACGCCGGATCACGCGCGGTCTGGGTGATGCCGCGGAAGTCGTAGTCGGAGGTCAGCGTGATGGTCGAGGTCACCTCGGCCTGGGCAGCTGTCGCAGCTGCGCCGAGTGCGATCACGGCGATTGCGGGAGCGATTTTCATGAGCAAAGGTCCTCGGGGGTTAAGGATTGGGTCACTGCGAAAGAGCAAGGCCCGTGCCATGCCGATCGGGCTGATTTCCGGGCTGTTCGGCGGATTCTAGCGCCTTCGATGCACCCAATTGGTGCGCGTGGTGGCCAACACGCCGGGCAATAGTGCAGCGACTGATAAACTCCGCCACCTCCTCAGCTTGCCGCCCGAGCCAACCTATGTCCGAACTCAAGACTTCACCCTGGCACGACCGGGCCTGGGCGCTGCAACCGTCTGCTGCGGCGTTCATCGACGGTCGTTTCGTTCCCGCGCAGAGCGGCGCCACCTTCGACAAGGCCAGCCCGATCGACGGCCGGCTGATCGCGCAGGTGGCCGCTTGCGACGCGGCGGACGTCGAACTTGCCGTCGCCAGCGCGCGCAAGGCCTTCGACGCCGGCGTCTGGGCAAACCGCAGCCCCGCGCAGCGCAAGCGGGTGTTGCGACGGTTCGCCGAGTTGATCCTCAAGCACAAGGAAGAACTCGCCCTGCTCGAGACCCTCGACATGGGCAAACCGATCGGTGACTCGCTGAAGATCGACGTGCCCTCGACGGCGCGTTGCATCGAGTGGTACGCGGAGGCGATCGACAAGATCTACGGCGAAGTTGCGCCCACCGGTCCGGGTGCGCTCGCGACCATCACGCGCGAGCCGCTAGGGGTGGTCGGGGCCATCGTGCCGTGGAACTTCCCGCTCATCATGACCGCGTGGAAGCTCGGCCCGGTACTCGCGGCGGGCAACTCGCTGGTGCTCAAACCCTCGGAGAAGTCGCCGTTGAGCGCACTGCGCCTCGCCGAGATCGCGATGGAGGCCGGGCTGCCCGAGGGTGTCTTCAACGTGGTGCCGGGTTTCGGCGGCACGGCGGGCAAGGCCCTCGCGCTGGCGATGGGTGTCGACGCGATCGGCTTCACCGGTTCCACCGCGACCGGCAAGACCGTGATGCAGTATGCCGCGCAGTCGAACATGAAACGTGTCGGCCTCGAATGCGGCGGCAAGTCGGCGAACATCGTGCTCGCCGATTGCCCGGATCTCGACGCCGCGGCCAAGGCTGCAGCCTTCGCCATCTTCTTCAACCAGGGCGAGATGTGTTCGGCCGGATCGCGTCTGCTCGTGCACGAGTCGATCCGCGAGGCGATGCTCGAGAAGGTGGCGGCGATCGCGCGCGACTTCGTGCCGGGCGATCCGCTCGATCCGGCAACGCGGCTCGGTGCCATCGTCGACGAGGTGCAGATGGACCGCGTGCTCGGCTACATCGACGCGGGCAGGGCGGAGGGCGCGCGCGTCTGCGTCGGGGGGGCGCGCGTGCGGCGCGAGAGCGGCGGCTACTACGTCGAGCCGACGGTGTTCGATGGCGTCGCGCCGACGATGCGCATCGCGCGCGAGGAAATCTTCGGGCCGGTGCTCTCCTGCATTGCCTTCCGCGAGCCGGCCGAGGCGCTGCGGATCGCCAACGACAGCGAGTACGGCCTCGCCGCGGCCGTCTGGAGCCGGGACATTTCCACCGCCCACCGCATGGCCCGCGGGCTGCGGGCCGGCACGGTGTACGTCAACTGCTATGACGCCGATGACATCACGGTGCCCTTCGGCGGCTACAAGCAGTCGGGGATCGGCCGCGACAAGTCGCTGCATGCCTTCGACAAGTACACCGAGCTGAAGACGACCTGGATCGAGCTCGGGTGAGCGAAGCGTCGCAAGACCTTGCCGCCGGTGCGATCGCTTTCGTCGACGTCGAGACGACCGGCGGCCACGCGGCGTGGCACCGCATCACCGAGATCGCGATCGTCGCCATGCAGGCGGGCGAGGTCGAGTGGGAGTGGAGCACGCTGGTGAACCCCGGCGTGTCCATCCCGCCGTCGATCCAGCGTCTCACCGGCATCGACAACGAGATGGTCGCCGCGGCGCGACCATTCGCGGAACTGGCGGACGAGATCGGTTCGCGGCTTGCCGGACGGCGCTTCGTTGCCCACAACGCGCGCTTCGACTACGGCTTCGTGCGCGCCGAGATGCGTCGTGCCGGACGGCACTTCAGCGCGCCGCTGACCTGCACGGTCCGCCTGTCGCGCGAACTCTACCCGGAGGCCGGACGCCACAACCTCGATGCGATCATCGCGCGGCACGGACTCGAGTGCAGCACGCGGCACCGGGCGTTGCCCGATGCGCAGGTCCTGGCGCAGTTGTGGCGCGGCCTGCGCGCCAGCTGGCCTGCCGCGACGCTGGATGCGGCGATCGAGCGCGTCGGCCGGCGGCCCTCGCTGCCGTCGCACCTTTCCGCGGATCTCATCGACGACCTGCCCGAGGCTGCCGGGGTCTATCGTTTCTTTGGCGAGGGTGATTCGCTCATCTACGTCGGCAAGGCGAACAACCTGCGCGAGCGCGTGCTTGGGCATTTCATGGGCGCGACCCGCGATGCCAAGTCGCAGCGCCTCGCGGCACAGACACGGCGCATCGAGTGGACCGAGACCGCAGGGGAACTCGGCGCGCTGCTGCTCGAGTCGAAGCTGGTGCGCGAGCTGCAACCGGTCTACAACCGGCGTCTGCGCGGCGGCGGCGAGACCTTCACCTGGCTGATCGACGACGCGGGCGGCCCGCCACGCGTGCATGAGCTCTGCGGTCCGCTGCCCGCCGGCGTCGATGCCTTCGGCCTCTACCGCAGCGCGCGGCAGGCGAAGACTGCGCTCGTCTCGCTGGCGCGCGAGCATCGCCTGTGTCTGCGTGTGCTCGGGCTCGAGGGGGGCGACGCGGGCTCCTGCTTCGGTTATCAGGTCGGTCGCTGTGCCGGTGCCTGCATCGGTGCGGAGCCGCGGCTGCGACACGGCTTGCGACTGAAACTGCAGCTGGCACCGCTCAAGCTGCGGGCATGGCCGCACGACGGGCCGGTGGCGATCGAGGAGACGAGCGCGCTCGGCATGCGGCACTGGCATCTCGTCGACGGCTGGCAGTACCTCGGCACCGTGCCCGAGGAAGATCTCGCCGACGGTCGTCACGAGACGCCGGCGGCCGAAGACCGCTTCGACGCCGACACCTATCGAATTCTTTGCAGGTACCTGAAGCCGGGCCTGCGCAACATCCGGCCATGGCCGCCGCAGGCGGCGACGGCTCGCGGCCGGCGGGTGTCACGATGAGCGGATGGTCGTCAAGGTGAGCCGGCTCTATTCGTACATTGCCAGCGTGCCGCGGGGGTTCGGCGATCTGCTGGCGCAGGAACTGCGCGAGCTCGGGGCCTTCGATGTGCGCGAGCGCGGCAACTCCGTGGCCTTCACGGGTCCGCTCGAGGTTGCCTATCGGGCCTGCCTCGAGTCGCGGGTGGCGAGCCGCATCCTGCTCGAGGTGCTGCGTTTCGAGGCGGCCGACGATGCGGCGATCTACGCCGCGTTGCGCGGCATAGACTGGCGCCAGCACGTCGACCCGTCCGGGACCCTGGCCTGCGAGTGGTCGGGGCGACACCCGGCGATCTCCAATACGCACTTCGGCACCCTGCGCCTGAAGGACGCGATCTGCGACGCGCTGCGCGCGGCCACCGGCTTGCGCCCTGACATCGCCACCAGCGAACCCGGCGTGCGCGTGCACGCGCATGCGGTGGGTACCACCGTGACGGTGTCGATCGATCTCTCCGGCGAGGGCTTGCATCGCCGCGGTTGGCGCGGCGACACCGGCGAGGCGCCGCTGCGCGAGAACATCGCTGCGGGGATCCTGCTTCGCGCCGGCTGGCCGAAACTGGCAGCGGCCGGCGCCGCCTTCATCGATCCGATGTGCGGCTCGGGCACGCTGGTGATCGAGGCCGCGCGGATCGCGGCCGACATCCCCGCGAACCATCGCCGTAAATACTTCGGCTTCCTGCGCTGGCAGGGACACGACGCCGCTCTCTGGCAGCGGCTGGTCGAGGCCGGCGAGGCACGTGCCGTGGCGGGACTCGCCGCCTGCGAGGCGCGGGGCGCGCTGCTGGCCGGTCGCGACACCGACCGGCGGCTGCTCCGCGAAGCGCGGCTGAACGCCTCGCACGCAGGGGTGGGCTCGATCACCGCCTTCGAGGAGGGCGTGCTGGTCGCGGCACGGCCAGCGGCCGCGCAGGGCTTGCTGTGCACCAACCCGCCGTGGGGCCTGCGGCTCGGCGATGTCGATGCCGCGCGCGCCGTGCACCGTGAGCTCGGCGCCGTGCTGCGCGAGCATTTCGCGGGCTGGCATGCCGCGGTGCTCACCGGCGAGGCCTCGCTGGGGCTGGAACTCGGCCTGCGGGCGCATCGCGTGCACACGATCTGGAACGGCGCGCTCGAGTGCCGTCTGCTGCGCATCGAGGTCGGCAGCGAAGCCACGCGCGACCTGCGGCCGCGGCAGGGCGGGCCGGGGCAGGGCACGCAGGTGGATGCGTCGCTCGCGACCACGCCGGGCGCCCTGATGTTCGCCAACCGGGTCCGCAAGAACCAGCGCCAACTCGGCTCCTGGCTCGCCCGCGAGGGCGTCGGTTGCTATCGCCTCTACGACGCCGACATGCCCGAGTACGCCTTCGCCATCGACGTTTACACCGGCGCGAGCGGCACGGCCGGGTCACCGGCGGAAACGTCCGCCGAACGCTGGCTGGTGGTGCAGGAGTACGCGGCGCCGGCGGCGATCCCCGAGGACACGGTGCGCCGGCGGCGTAGCGAGGCGCTCGCCGGGCTGGTTGCGGCCACGGGCATCCCCGGCGATCACCTGCACCTGCGGACCCGGCGGCGCACGCGGCGCGGCGACCAGTACACCAAGCGCGACGAGCGCGGCAATTTCCATGTGGTCGGCGAGGGCGGGCTGCGCTTCCAGGTCAATTTCGAGGATTACCTCGACACCGGCCTTTTTCTTGACCATCGCATGACGCGGGGGCGGTTGCGGGCTGCGGCGTCCGGCAAGCGCTTTCTCAACCTGTTCGCCTACACGGGAACTGCCACCGTATACGCGGTGGCGGGCGGTGCGAGGGCGAGCACCACGGTCGATCTGTCGGCGACCTATCTCGATTGGGCGACGGCCAATCTGGCGCTGAACGACCTCGCCGGTCCCGCCCACGAGTTGGTCCGCGCCGACGTGCGCGAATGGCTCACGGCGGCAGCGCAGCGACGCGAGCGCTATGACCTCATCTTCTGCGACCCGCCGACGTTCTCCAACAGCAAGCGCATGCAGGGGGTGCTCGATGTCCAGCGCGATCACCCGGTCCTGATCGACGCCTGCATGGCACTGCTCGCCCCGGGGGGCTTGCTCGTGTTCTCGACCAACGCCCAGCGCTTCCGGCTCGATGCCGCACTCGAGTCCAGGTACTCGGTCACCGACGTGAGCCGGGCGACCGTGCCCCCCGATTTCCTGCGGAATACCGATATTCACCGCTGTTACGAGCTGCGCCAGACTGGTCTGGCCGGGCCATGGTCGCAGGGGTGACCGTGGTGGCGGCCATGGCCCCGGGATGCGTATCGTGTGCGGACTCATGACCCCGAAATTCTTTGGTTACGCGGCGCTTGCCGTCGCGACTCTGGCACTGGCGGGCTGCTCGCGCGGCAACGACC
>JBIKVA010000157.1:0-6818 GCA_044357085.1 Steroidobacteraceae bacterium
CGGCGATCGCGTGACGAGCTGCCACTTTCCAGACTGGATCGATGGCCGCTGGAACCCGGGTGTCTACGAGCGTGACATCGGCAATACGTTCGATGGCTGGCTCGCCGAGAAGGTGGTGCTGCCCGCTTCCGGCATCGTGGTGCTGCCGGATGCGGTGAGCTTCGAGTCGGCAGCGACACTGGCCTCTTCGGGCGTCACCGCCTGGCATGCGTTGTTCGAGGTGGCCCGGCTGCGCCCGGGGCAAACGGTGCTCACGCTGGGAACCGGCGGCGTCTCGACGATCGGCCTGCAGCTGGCGAAAGCCGCCGGTGCGCGTGTGGTGGTCACCTCGTCACGCGACGACAAGCTCGAACGCATGCGCGGGCTCGGCGCCGATCTCGGCGTCAACTACCGCAGTACTGCGCAATGGGGCAACCGGGTTGCCGAACTCACCGGCGGCGGAGTGGACGTGGTGCTGGAGAACGTCGGCCGCCCGACTCTCGATGAGTCCATGAACGCCTGCGCGCCGGGTGCCACCATCGTCATGATCGGCACCGGACCGCTACCCAAAGAATTGCCGAAAATGCCCGGCTTCTATCAGAAGAACCTGACCCTCAAGGCCATCAGCAATGGCAGTCGCCGCATGTTCACCGACCTGCTCGCGGCGCTGGCCGCCGGCCGGATCCAGCCGGTGATCGACAAGACATTCGCGTTCTCCGAGGCCATCGCGGCATTTCGCGAGATGGAGGCCAGCGACCATGTGGGCAAGGTGCTCATCAGGCATTACTGAGTCCTGACAACGGGGTCACCGGGGATCGTATCCGCCTACATCTCGGGTCGCGCCTCATTGCGCGGCGTGATTGCGCAGTTGACGAGGATCCACTTCATGTTGAGTGCGATGCGGTCTGCATCCGGATCGGTGAACGCGTAGCCGTGCTCCTTGACGGCGCCGTCCGGCAGCCGCTCGAGCACCGACAGCACCAGCGAGTTGCGGTTGAAGTAGTCATTGGCCTCGTTGAGCACATGCCATGTCACGGCGCGCAGGTTGAGCGCGAGTTCGCGCTGCGGGATATTGCGCTCGGGGGCCGCCTTGGCTGTGAACCAGCGCGTGTCGCCCTTGTCGTGTAGCAGCATGTCGTCATGGCGCGTGAACGGCACGTCGACCCCGCCACCGACGCCAGGCACATCGGCGTAGCAGTGGAAGAATCGCGCGCGCTCCAGCCAGAACGGCTCTCCCGAGGCGACGCCGGTGATGCGCTTGCCGGTCTTGACCTGCCACTTGTGATCGTGGAACCACAGACTGCTGCGCGACAACGAGATCTCGTTGTCCGTGTACACCTCGGCACCCGACCAGTCGAAGCGACAGGCTTCTCGACCCTGCAGGCCGCGAAAATGGTCGGCCCGTCGTTTGAACACATAGTCGCAGCCCTCGGTGCGCCGCAGATCCGTTGGCTGCAGGGTGCGCAGCTCCGTCGCGGTGATGGCGCCCTGCATCCGCAGGTAGTGACGCATGGTCACCTCATCAGCGCCGGGGCCCGGCTGCAGCGTGGCGATGCGGTAGGACACCTCGGTGCCGCCCGCGGTCTCGGTTCGATTCACCCACAGGAACACGTGACGGCCGAAGGCCGGCGCATCGACGGACGTGATCGTGGTTGACATTCGCGGATGGCGATCTTCCGGAGCAAGCTTGCGGCGGGCGTCGAAATAGTTCTGGTTGGCGTTGTCGTAGTACCCCGGCAGCAACTCGGCCATCACCCGCAGGTTGCGCTCCCCCGGCGTGGAATCCTGGCCCTGCGCCCACGCGGTCGTGCAAACCGTCATGGCAAGCAGCACCAGCACGGCCACCCAACGCGACAATGTCGTGGACATCGGAACCCTCCTGCGCAATCCGTGGCGTCTCCCCGACGCGCATCATGCCCGAGTACGATCCGCTGTGAGAACATCCGCGCATGAACGCGCACCACACGCTCTCGACCCGTTCGGCAGCACCGATGGCCCTCGTCCTGTTGTCGTTGCTGCTGGCGCTCGTATCCGCGCCGCTGCCGGCCGCAGAGCCCTCGAGTGACGCGTTTCCTGCAACCGGCACTGCTGCCGTTGCTGCACCGGACCAGCACGGCGCGGAGGTCGCCGAAGCGGTCATTCGCGGCGGTGGCAACGCAGTCGATGCGGCCGTCGCCACGGCGTTCGCCCTGGCGGTCACTTATCCCGAGGCGGGCAATCTCGGCGGCGGCGGGTTCATCACCCTGAAGATGGGAGACGAAACGGCCTTCCTCGACTTCCGCGAGGTGGCGCCGCAAGCCGCCACCCGCGACATGTATCTCGATGCGCAGGGCAAGCCCATCCCGGACGCGTCGCTCGTCGGCCACCGCGCGGCAGGCGTGCCGGGAACCGTGGCGGGTCTCTGGGAGGTTCATCAAAGATTCGGCAGCAGGCCATGGCGCGAGCTGCTGCAGCCGGCCATCCGCCTCGCCCGCGATGGCTTCGTCCCGCATCCTCAGCTGGTCGAGCGGGTGACGGAGTCCTTGCCCGAATACGCAGGCAAGACCAACTTTGCTGCCTGGTTCGGTGCGCTGGCGGCGAAAGCCGCGGACGGCAAGGGCAAGTTCCGGCAGCCGGCGCTCGCCAGCGTGCTGGAGCGTATCGCCGGAGCGGGTGCAGCGGGTTTCTACTCGGGGCGCACGGCGGATCTCATCGTCGCCGAGATGAAGCGCGGCAACGGCCTGATCACGCGCGAAGACCTCGCAGCCTACCGGCCCGCATGGCGGGAGCCACTGCGCGTTCGCTGGCGGGACTACACCATCGTATCGGCGCCGCCGCCGAGTTCGGGGGGTATCGCTCTCGTGCAACTGCTGCGCATGAAGGACGCACTCGCCACAGATTTCGCCGGGGTTGCGCACAACTCCGCGCGCTACGTGCATCTGATCGCGGAGATCGAGAAACGCGTCTTCGCCGATCGTGCCGAATACCTCGGCGATCCCGATTTCGTCAAAGTCCCGGTATCGCAGTTGACCGACGACGCCTACACCCGGCGTCGCGCCGCGGAGGTACGAAGGGATGCCATCTCGCAACTGCCGGCAATCCGGCCAGGACTCGCAGAGAGCCGCGAGACCACGCACTTTTCGATCATGGATGCCCGCGGCAATGCCGTTGCCCTGACCTACACGCTGAACGGCAGCTTCGGCAATGGCGTGGTGGTCGAGGGCGCCGGGTTCCTGCTCAACAACTAGATGGACTATTTCAGTACCAAGCCCGGCATTCCCAACCTTTACGGCGTCGTCGGCGGTACCGCCAATGAAATCGCCCCCGGCAAACGCATGCTCTCCTCGATGACCCCGACGCTGCTCCTCGCGGATGGCCGGATACGTATGGTGCTCGGCACGCCGGGCGGGTCGACCATCTTCACATCGGTGTTCCAGACGCTGGTCAATCGTCTCGACTTCGGCATGAGCCCCGCAGAGGCCGTGTCCGCGTCGCGCTTCCATCATCAGTTGCTGCCTCCCACACTCATTGTCTACAGCCGGTGCTGCAAACTGGGCGACGAGCGCACACTCGGCGAACTGCAGGCGCTGGGCTACGACGTCCGCAAGAGTCCGTGGGAGTTCGGTGACATGCAGGTGGTCGATGTCGATGCGGCTGGCAAGGTCAGCGCGGCGGCCGATCCTCGCGGCCGCGGCGCGGCGCGGGTGTTCGATGCCCGCCCGTCCGCAGGTCGCTAGGTTTCGTCCGGCGGCGGCAGGCGGGCAGACTCGTCGCGCAACCCCCGCGGGGTCACGTCGACCGGGTCGATCGGTTCCAGACGCGAGGCATCGAGGGCAGGGTCGAGATCGCGCAAGCGCCTTGCGGTAACCAGTACCCGGCTTTCCAGCGAACTGATGGCCGAGTTGTAGCCGTCGACGGCCTGCTTGAGATTCTTGCCGAGTTTCGCCCAGTGGTCGCCCATGACTGCGAGCCGATCGTAGAGATCCTTGCCGAGGATGCTGATCTTCTCGGCATTGCGCGCGATTTCCTCCTGGCGCCAGCCATAGGCGACGGCCCGCAGCAAGGCGATGAGCGAAGTCGGCGTGGCGATCATCACACCCTGTTCGACACCCGCCTCGATGAGGGACGGGTCCTGCTCCAGAGCCGCGCTGAAGAAGACCTCGCCGGGCAGGAACAGCACCACGAATTCGGCGCTCCCCCTGACCTCGGCTGCGTAGCCTTTGCGCGACAAGGCGACGATGTGGGCCTTCACGGCCTTGGCATGTTCCTGCAGATGCAGGCTGCGCGTGGCGTCGTCGCGCGCCTCGAGCGCACTGAGGTATCCGGCCAGCGGCACCTTGGAGTCCACCACCACGCAGCGCCCACGGGGCAGGTGGATGATGAGGTCGGGCCGCAGGCGACCCTCCTCGGCGTCGATCGACTGCTGCTCGCGGAAGTCGCAGTGCGCCAGCATGCCGGCGAGTTCGACCACGCGCCGCAACTGGATCTCTCCCCAGCGACCGCGGACCGTCGGCTGCCGCAGCGCGCCGACGAGGTTGCTGGTTTCGCCTCGCAGCGCGATCTGCTCGCGCAGCAGTTGCGCCACCTGATCGGTAAGCGACTGATAAGCGACGGCGCGGTTTTTTTCGAGATCCTTGACCTGGACGTCGAACTTGTCGATCGACTCGCGTATCGGCTTGAGCGTGTCGTCGATCCGCTGCTGGCGGTTGTCGAGGTCAGTGCGTGCCTGCGCCTGGAAGCTTTCGAGTTGTGTGCGGGCAAGATCGAGGAACTGCTGATTGTTGCTGCGCAGGGCTTCGGCAGAGATGGCCTTGAAGACGTTGGCGAGCTGCTCGCGTGCCGCATCGAGCAACGCGACTTTCTCGCCTGACGCGGCTTGCTCACCGGCAAGCTTCGCCTGCAGTGCCGCACTCTCCGCGGTGAGCACGAGGACGCGTTCCTGCAGGCGGGCAACCTCGGCGAGGTGGCTCGCAGACGGCCGCTGCCGGGCGAACAACACCCCGAGGGCGGCGCCTGCACCACCGCCCGCGACGAACAGCAAGAGATAAAGCCAGGATTCGTCCACTGCACTGCCTCGGAGCCCGGTGGCGAATAGGCCGCCCGCAACAGGGGGCTCACGCACCAGGCAGACGGTCACTATAGAACCCTTCGGGCTCAAATGGTGAGCCGGTGGCAGGCATGCCAGAATGCCACCATGTCCTCGCGCAATCGTGAACGAACCCCTCGCGTCTCCGGTACCACGCGGAGCCCTGTGCCCCCGACCAGCGACTTCGATGTCATCGTCATCGGCGCCGGATCCGCGGGCCTGCCACTTGCCATCCGTGCCGCCGAACGCGGGGCCAGGGTGCTGCAGCTCGAGGCCGACTACCGGATCGGTGGCACCTTGCACTGGTCATCGGGCCAGATCAGCGCCGCCGGCACCCGCTTGCAGGCCTCCCAAGGCATCGCAGACAGCCCGGACGAGCATTTCCGCGATGCCCAGCGCATCGCACACGGGCGCATCGACCCCGTGGCGCTGCGTCTCTTCGTCGATCATGCAGCCACCACGATCGACTGGCTCATGGACCTGGGATTCGTTCCGGCGCCGGGGACACCGGTGGCGGGCGAGGCCCACGAGGCCTATTCGACCCGTCGATATCTTTGGGGCGCCAACAAGGGGCTCTCCATCCTCGAGGCACTGCGCCCGACCCACGATCGCCTGGTACGCAGCGGCAGCATCGACCTGCGGCTGCAGACCCGCATGACTTCCCTGCTCGCGGATTCGCGAGGCGCCGTCAGCGGCGTACGCGCCATGACGCCAAACGGCGAGGTCCTCTTCCGGGGTCGAAATGTCGTGCTGGCGTCCGGCGGGTACGCGGCCAATCCCGACCTCTGGAAGCAACTCACCCCGCAGTTCCCGCTCTGTTCCCACGCGAATCCGTATTCGCGCGGGGACGGCATCGTCGCGGCACAGGCGCTAGGAGCGCCGGTAGACGGCAGCGACAAGTACCTGTGCACTTTCGCAGGCGTGCTGGACGATCCCACCGACCCGAGGTCGGGAGTGTTCCTGCTGCTGTCGCCGGGCGCGCGCAAGGTCTGGGAGATGTTCGTCGACACGCGCGGCCGACGATTCATGCAGGAGGACCATCCGAGCATCGACTACCGCGAGCGCTCCCTGCTGCGCCAGCCGGGCACACGCATGAACATCGTCTTCGACCACGCGATTTTGCAGAACGCGGCGACCCTGACTCTCGACCCGACCTCCGTGTACCGGGCGAAATTCGGCAACCACCCGGGTTTCGTCAGGGCGCCGTCGATCGCCGCGCTCGCGCGCGAACTCGAGGTGCCCGCCATCAACCTCGAGCGCAGTGTCCGCGAATACAACGCCGCGGTCGACGCCGGGGTCGATCACCGTCAAGGCAAGCAGTTCCTGATCCGCCGCATCGAGAAACCGCCGTTCTACGGCATCAAGGCGCAGGGTCTCACCGTGCTGAGCCCGGCCGGTCTGCAGGTGGATCGGCGGCTGCGGGTGATCGGCGCCAACGGCCGTCCGATCCGCAACCTCTACGCCGCCGGCGAGGTGCTCGGTTTCGGACGCACCTCGGGCGATGCGTTCGTCGGCGGCCTGTCGCTCACGCCGGCACTCACCTTTGGCCGTCTGCTCGGCGAATCACTGCTCGATTGGTGAGGCGCTTGTCGGCCGTGTACCGCGCCGCCACCGCCGAGCCGGTCGAGGGCAACGCGGCAATCAGCCGAGACCGTATAGTCTTTGTCGCTCGGGCGTGAACACGCCGAGCATTGTGCCCTCGCGGGACAGGGCTCGGGTACGCTTGCCGAGGCCCTCGGGACCGAAGGCAGCAATGATCATCTCTTCCCACATG
>JBIKVA010000158.1:0-6771 GCA_044357085.1 Steroidobacteraceae bacterium
ATGACGGGCTATATCAAGCACCACCTCCATCACCTGACTGCGTCGGTGGGCGATGGTCCGTTCATGGCCCTCAACGTCGACAGCATCTTCTTCAAGCTGCTGCTCGCGGCCGTTTTCCTCGTCGTCTTCGTCCGCTGCGCGCGGCGCGCCACCGCCGGCGTACCCGGCAAGCTGCAATGCGCCATCGAAATGATGGTCGAGGCCATCGACGGCATCGTCAAGGACACCTTCCCCGCCAAGACCAAGTTCATCGCGCCCCTCGCGCTCACCATTTTCGCGCTCGTGTTCCTGATGAACTTCATGGACATGATCCCGGTGGACCTGCTGCCCGCCACCGCGCACGCCGCCGGCATCCCTTACCTGCGCGTGGTACCCACCGCCGACCTCTCCACTACCGTCGGCATGGCGCTCTGCGTGTTCGTGCTGATCCAGTACTACGCCATCAAGCACAAGGGCGTCGGCAAGTTCGTCGCCGAGATGTTCACCGCGCCGTTCCATGCGCATGGTCCGGTGGGCAAGGTGCTGCTCGCGCCGGCCAACCTGCTGCTGCGCCTCATCGAGGAGCTGGTGCGGCCGTTGTCCCTCAGCCTGCGGTTGTTCGGCAACATGTACGCCGGCGAACTGATCTTCATCCTCATCGCCTGCATGACGCTCGGCGCCGGTCTCGCCAGCGGCATCACCTGGCTGATGGCGCCGATGCAGTTCGTCGCCGGGTTCCTGTGGACCGCGTTCCATATCCTGGTCATCACCTTGCAGGCCTTCATCTTCATGACCCTCACGGTCGTCTACCTGAGCATGGCCGTGCAGGAGCACTGAGTCCTTCCACACGTTTCTGCTGTTCGTCGTCAATTACGGAGATTTCGCAATGGAAAACGTCACCCAGATCGCCGATGTCATGAGCATGACCGTGATCGCCGCGGGCCTGCTCATCGGTCTCGGCGCGCTCGGTACCGCCATCGGTTTTGCGCTGCTCGGCGGCAAGTTCCTCGAGGGCGCCGCCCGCCAGCCCGAGCTGACCAACATGCTGCAGACCAAGATGTTCATCGTCGCCGGCCTGCTCGACGCGGTTCCGATCATCGGCGTCGCCATCGCGCTGCTGCTCATCTTCGCCAACCCGTTCCTGTCGGCGCTCGGCGTCGGCTGAGTACGCTCCGCGTCCGCCGCCCTCGCGGGTGGCGACAACGGCAACAGGGGTAGCAAGAGCATGAGCATCAACATCACGCTGGTGGTCCAGGGCCTCGCGTTCCTCGCGGTGGCCTGGCTCGTGATGCGCTTCGGCTGGCCTGAAATCATGGCCGCGATCGAAGCCCGTCAGAAGCAGATCGCCGACGGCCTCGCCGCGGCGGACAAGGGCCAGAAGGATCTCGCCGAGGCGACGAGCCGCGCCGATGCCGTCGTCCGCGAGGCGCGCGAGCGCGCCAAGCAGATCGAGGATCAGGCCGCGCGTCGCTCCAGCGAAGCCATCGAGGCCGCCAAGCAGGCCGCGCAAGGCGAGGGGGCGCGCATCGTCGCCGCCGCCCGAGACGAGGCCGCCACCGAGACCAACCGTGCGCGCGAACAGCTGCGCAGGGAATTCGGCTCGATGGTGGTCGTCGGCGCCTCGCGGCTGCTCGAGCGCGAGGTGGACGCCAAGACGCACGCCCAGCTGCTCGACAAGCTCGCTGACGAGATCGCCCGTGGCTGACGAGGCAACCATTGCCCGGCCGTACGCCCGCGCCGCGTTCGAGCACGCACACGCCGCCGGCCAGCTCGCCGCCTGGGGCGAGTGGCTCGAGCGTGCGAGTCTCGTGCTCGCCGACCCGCGCGTGCAGCCGCTGGTCGGCAACCCGCACGTGCAGCGGGCCGAACTGGTGGCGTTCGTCGTCGACCTTGCCGGCGCCGGCAGCGACGCAAACGCGGGCAATTTCTTCCGCCTGCTCGGCGACAACGGCCGGCTCGCGCTGCTGTCGCAGATCGCGGCGCAGTACGCGGCCCTGCGCGCAGAGGTCGAGAACACGGTCGACGTGATCGTCACTTCGGCCATGCCGCTCACCGCAGAGCAGTCCGCCAAACTGACCGACGCATTGACCCGGCGCTTGCGTCGCACGGTGCGCCTCGAGGCAACGGTCGATCCGTCGCTCATCGGCGGCGCGATCGTGCAGGCGGGCGATTTCGTCGTCGACGGCTCGCTGCGCGGGCGCATCGAGCGGCTCGGCAACACCATGGCTGGCGCCTGAAGCGCCGGTCAACGAAGGATTTTCAGAGGACCCCACATGTCCATCAAGGCATCCGAGATTTCCGATCTCATCAAGCAGCGCATCGACAAGTTCCAGTCGGCGGCTGAGGCGCGCAATGTCGGCACGATCGTGTCGGTCACCGACGGCATCTGCCGCATCCACGGCCTTGCCGACGTCCGTTACGGCGAGATGATCGAATTCCCGGGGAACCTCTTCGGTCTCGCGCTCAACCTCGAGCAGGACTCGGTCGGCTCGGTGGTGCTCGGCGACTACAAGTCGCTCAAGGAAGGCGACACCGTCAAGACGACGGGCCGCATCCTCGAGGTGCCGGTCGGTCCGGAACTGCTCGGTCGCGTCGTCGATGCGCTCGGCACCCCGATCGACGGCAAGGGGCCTCTCAAGACGACGCGTACATCGCCGATCGAGCGCGTGGCGCCGGGCGTTATCTACCGCAAGTCGGTGAGCCAGCCGGTACAGACCGGCTACAAGGCGGTCGACTCGATGGTGCCGGTGGGCCGTGGCCAGCGCGAACTGATCATCGGCGACCGCCAGACCGGCAAGACCGCGATGGCCGTCGACACGATCATCAACCAGAAGACTTCCGGCATCAAATGCATCTACGTCGCGATCGGACAGAAGCAGTCCTCGATCGCCAACGTGGTGCGCAAGCTCGAAGAAAACGGCGCGATGGATCACACCATCATCGTCGCTGCCTCCGCCTCGACGCCGGCCGCCATGCAGTACCTGTCGGCCTACGCCGGCGTGACCATGGGCGAGTACTTCATGGACAACGGCGAAGACGCGCTCATCATTTACGACGACCTCTCCAAGCAGGCCGTCGCCTACCGCCAGATCTCGCTGCTGCTGCGCCGCCCGCCGGGCCGCGAGGCTTTCCCCGGCGACGTGTTCTATCTCCACTCGCGTCTGCTCGAGCGCAGCGCACGCGTCAACGAGGAATACGTCGAGATGGTCACCAAGGGTGCCGTGAAGGGCAAGACCGGTTCGCTCACCGGATTGCCCATCATCGAAACCCAGGCCGGTGACGTCACCGCCTTCGTGCCGACCAACGTGATCTCCATCACCGACGGCCAGATCTTCCTCGAGACCGACCTGTTCAACGCCGGCATCCGTCCCGCGATGAACGCCGGCATCTCGGTGTCGCGCGTCGGCGGTGCAGCGCAGACCGATATCATCAAGCGCCTTGGCGGCGGCATCCGTCTCGCCCTTGCGCAGTACCGCGAGCTCGCGGCGTTCTCGCAGTTCGCTTCCGACCTCGACGAAGCCACTCGCCGGCAGCTCGAGCGCGGCCAGCGCGTCACCGAGGTGATGAAGCAGAAGCAGTACGCGCCGATGTCGGTCGCCGAGATGGCGCTGTCCATCTACGCGGTCAACAACGGCTACATGGACAAGGTCGATCGCAAGAAGGTGGTCGATTTCGAAGCCGCGCTTCAGTCCTTCGCCCGGTCCGCGCACAAGGCGTCGCTGGATGCCATCAACGCCGAGCCCGTGCTGAAGAAGCACGAAGCCACGCTGAAGAAGATCTGCGAAGACTTCCTCGCCACCGGCACCTACTGACCGTCACCCACGGCGAGCGACGCGAGCCATGCCCGGCACCAAGGAAATACGCACCAAGATCGCGAGTGTGAAGAGCACTCAGAAGATCACCAAGGCCATGGAGATGGTCGCGGCGAGCAAGATGCGCCGCGCCCAGGACCGCATGCGCCTGTCGCGGCCCTACGCCGAGAAGATCCGCGTCGTCATCGGGCACCTGAACAAGGCGAACCCCGACTACAAGCACCCCTTCCTCGTCGAGCGCGAACCGAAGTCGATCGGCATCATCGTCGTCTCGAGCGACCGCGGTCTCTGCGGAGCGCTCAACACCAACGTGTTCAAGAACACGCTGCTGCTCATGCGCGAATGGCAGGGCAAGGGTGCGAAGGTCAATCTCTGCCTTCTCGGCAGCAAGGGCGTCGCCTTTTTTCGGCGTCTCGGTGTGCCGATCCTTGCGAGCGTCAGCGGGCTCGGCGACAAGCCGCACGTCAAGGACCTGCTCGGCTCGGTCAAGGTGATGCTCGACGCCTATCGCGACGGCAGCATCGATCGCCTGTTCCTGATCAACGCGCAGTTCCTGAACACGATGACGCAGAAGCCCGTGGTCACGCAGCTGCTGCCGGTCGAGACGCTCGACTCGGGCGACCTGCAAGAGCACTGGGACTACATCTACGAGCCGAGCGCCGGAGAGATTCTCGACGGCGTGCTCATGCGCTACATCGAATCGCAGGTGTATCGCGGTGCGGTGGAGAGCGTCGCCTGTGAAATGGCGGCGCGCATGGTCGCCATGAAAGCGGCCTCCGACAACGCGGGCAAGCTCATCGGCGACCTGCAGCTCATCTACAACAAGGCGCGGCAGGCGGCGATCACCAAGGAGCTGGCGGAGATCGTCGGCGGCGCAGCGGCGGTCTGAGGCGCGCAGCGCGCGACACTCCGCCAAGGCAAACGGCAAGACAACGGATCAAGGCACAGGATACCGACATGGCAACCGGCAAGATTACGCAGATCATCGGCGCGGTCATCGACGTGGAATTTCCGCGCGAGTCGATCCCGAAGGTCTACGAAGCACTGAAGCTGCAGGACGTCGATCTCACGCTCGAGGTGCAGCAGCAGCTCGGCGACGGCGTGGTTCGCACCATCGCGATGGGTGCCTCCGAGGGACTCAAGCGCGGTCTGGCGGTCGACTCCACCGGCGCGCCGATTTCCGTGCCCGTCGGCAAGGCGACGCTCGGTCGCATCATGGACGTCCTCGGCGCCCCGCAGGACAACCGTGGTCCCGTCGCCTCCCAGGAGAAGTGGTCGATCCACCGCCCCGCCCCGTCCTACGACGAACAGGCCGGCGGCCGTGACCTGCTGGTCACGGGCATCAAGGTCATCGACCTGCTCGTCCCCTTCGCCAAGGGCGGCAAGGTCGGCCTGTTCGGCGGCGCCGGCGTCGGCAAGACCGTCAACATGCTCGAGCTCATCAACAACATCGCCAAGCAGTACAGCGGCCTGTCGGTGTTCGCCGGCGTCGGCGAGCGTACCCGCGAAGGCAACGACTTCTATCACGAGATGGCCGAGTCCGGCGTCATCGACCTCGAGAAGCTCGAGAACTCGAAGGTGGCGATGGTTTACGGCCAGATGAACGAGCCGCCCGGCAACCGTCTGCGCGTGGCGCTCACCGGCCTCACCATGGCCGAGTACTTCCGTGACGAAGTGCGCGAAGACGGCGGCAAGGGGCGCGACGTGCTGTTCTTCGTCGACAATATCTACCGTTACACGCTCGCCGGCACCGAAGTCTCGGCGTTGCTCGGCCGCATGCCGTCGGCGGTGGGTTACCAGCCGACGCTTGCCGAAGAAATGGGCGTGCTGCAGGAGCGCATCACCTCCACCAAGACCGGCTCGATCACCTCGATCCAGGCCGTATACGTGCCGGCCGACGACCTCACCGACCCGTCACCCGCCACCACCTTCGCGCACCTCGACGCCACGGTCGTGCTGTCGCGTCAGATCGCGGCGCTCGGCATCTACCCGGCGGTCGATCCGCTCGACTCGACCAGCCGCCAGCTCGATCCGCTGGTCGTGGGCGAAGAGCACTACAACGTCGCCCGTGGCGTGCAGGCCGTGCTGCAGCGCTACAAGGAACTGCAGGACATCATCGCGATCCTCGGCATGGACGAGCTCTCCGAAGAGGACAAGCTCACCGTGTTCCGCGCGCGCAAGATCCAGCGCTTCCTCTCGCAGCCCTTCAACGTCGCCAAGGTGTTCACCGGCCAGGACGGCAAGATCGTCTCCCTCAAGGACACCATCCGCGGCTTCAAGGGCATCCTCGCCGGCGAATACGACAACCTCCCCGAGCAGGCCTTCTACATGGTCGGCTCGATCGACGAGGCCGTCGAGAAGGCGAAGACGCTGCAGTAACGCAGGTCTGCTCGCAGCGCGCAGCAACGGACACACACGCACATGGCCGAACACACCATTCACTGCGACATCGTCAGCGCCGAAGGCGAGATCTTCTCGGGGCCCGCGAAGATGGTGTTCGTCCCGGCGATGCAGGGCGAGATCGGCATCGCGCCGCGCCACGCGCCGCTGCTCACCATGATCAAGTCCGGTGAAGTGCGGGTCGAGACCCCCGACGGCCAGGAGCAGTTCTTCTTCGTCGGCGGCGGTGCGCTCGAGGTGCAGCCAAAGAAAGTCACCGTCCTGGCCGACACTGCGGTACGCGCCAAGGACATGGACGAGGCTGCGGCCCTCGAGGCCAAGCAGCGCGCCGAAGAAGCCCTCAAGGGCAACATCGACAAGATCGAGCAGGCCGAAGCGCTCGCCGAACTCGCGCGTGCGGCGGCCCAGCTCAAGATGATCCAGAAGCTGCGCAAGATCAAAGGCTGACGCGCCGCGGTGCCGGCACACCGGGCCGGCCGGGCCAGAGGGCCAGGGCACTGAACATTTCGATCGTCATCCTGGCGGCCGGGCAGGGCAAGCGGATGAAGTCCGACCTGCCCAAAGTATTGCAGCCGCTGAC
>JBIKVA010000019.1:0-22382 GCA_044357085.1 Steroidobacteraceae bacterium
CGGACCTGCAAGGAGACGCGGTCCTTCTGGTATGGCGTACGCTTGATGTTCAGCAGCACGCCGTTGGCGAGTTTCGCGGTGACGATGTCGAGATCCGCCACGACGTTGCGCTCCACGACCTCCGCGGGCTTGCCGGGGTTCGCGTAGGCAAAGCTCACGTCCTGCGCGACCGCCGGCGCTGCCACTGCGACGGTGCGGCTGGCCGTGAACGCGGCCAGGATCTGCTGCTCGGGCTTCTCGAGGGTGAGCGAGCTCGTCATGAAGATGCGCGGCGGCGCATCGCTCCAGGCCGCGCGGAAGGCGGCTTCGACCTCGGCGCGCGTGATGCCTGCCGCCGCGGCCTCGAACACCTTGAGGTCATCGGCCGGCGTCGTGAACACGGAGCGGTTGTTGAAATCGCTCACGAGGTTGTCCGCCAGCGCACGATTGCGACGCGTGGCGGCACCCTCGGCGGCGTTGCGGTACGCGGTCCGCAGGTTGCTCAGCTGTTCCTTGAGTTCGGCATCGGTGAAGCCGTGCTGCAGCGCGCGGCGCAGTTCCTGCTCGCCGATGGCGAGCACGGTCTGCCAGCTCTCCGGTTTGGAAACCACCGAAACCGACGGACCCTCGACGAAGTCGAAAGACTCGGCGTAAGACGCGCTGCCGTTGATCAGCACGGCACCGGGCTGGCGCGTGAGCGTGTCGAAGCGACGGCTGAGGATCGCGAAGCCAAGATCACGCACGAGGTCCGCGCGCCGCTCACCGGTGGTATCGGCGCGCAGCACGGCCGGTCGCTGCGGACCAAAGCTGATGATGGTGGGGATGGTCGGGTCCTGGAAGTAACCCGCAGCGAGCGCGGGCGGCGACAGACGACCGAGTTCGGGCGCGACGATGGGTGTGTCAGGCCGCTTCCAGTCGCTGAACTGGGCGCGGATGCGTGTCTCCACCGCCGCCGGGTCGAGATCGCCGACCACCACCAGCAGCGCGTTGTCGGGTCGGTACCAGCCCTGATAAAGACGCAGGAAACGCTCGCGATCCGCGGTCCTGATGACCTCTTCCGTGCCGATCGGCAGGCGCTGGCCGAGACGGCCCTCGGGATAGAAGAAGTTGAGTCTCGCGACGAGGGCGCGGAATTGCGGCGACTCGCGCGTACGTTTCTCCGAAAGGATGATGCCGCGCTCACGGTCGATGGCTGCCGGGGAAAGCAGCAGCCGGTCCGCCGTCTCGCGCATCAGCATCAGCGCCTTGTCGAGCAGTTCGTCGCGCGTGTCGGGCAGGTCGAGCTGGTACACCGTTTCGAGGAAGCTCGTATAGGCATTGGTGTCGGGTCCGAAGGCGAGTCCGTAGCGCTCCAGCAGCTTCACCATCTCGCCTTCGGGCACGTTCTGGCTGCCGTTGAACACCATGTGCTCGATGAAATGCGCGAGGCCGCGCTGGTCGTCCGCTTCCATGAGCGAGCCGACCCCGAACCGCAGCCGTACCGCCGCGGTTTTGCTCGGCAGCGCGTTGCGCATCAGCGCATAGCGGAGTCCATTCGGCAGCTGGCCGTAGGTGACTGTCGCGTCGGGCTGCAGGTCGGAGGCCTGATGCGCCCAGATGCGCCGCTCGCGCAGTGCCGTGGCGGTCTCGGGCGCCAGCGAAGCGGCTGTCGCAGCGAGTGCCGGCGACGACAGGCCGGCGAGCGAGGCGAGGGTGGCAACGCCTGCGAGCAGCAGGGCGCGCAGGGGCGATCGGACGATTCCTTGGCTGTTCATGCGCCAAAGAGTAGGGGATTTCCCCGCAGCCGGGGAGAGCGCCGACGCACGGCGCCGCGGCGTCAGCCGCCGGCGTCGAGCAGTGCGCGTACTCGCGCGTAGAAGACCTGCCGCGCCGCGGGCTCCGGCCCGAGCGAGGCACGGCTCCAGTTGGAGTGGCTGGCGATGACCAGCCGGCGTTGCGGATCGATGAAGATGCCCTGGCCGAAGATGCCCTGGGCTGCGACCGAACCGTCATCGTAGGTCCACCACTGGAAGCCGTAGCCGCGGCCGGGTTCGCCGATGTCTTTCTGTTTCTGCGTCGCCGCGGCGAACCAGTCGGCGGGCACGATCTGCCGGCCACCCGCCTGACCGTTGGCCAGCACGAACAGCCCGAAGCGCGCAAAGTCGCGCGTCGACGCCTGCAGGCAGCAACCCGCGATCTCGTGTCCGGTTTTGCCCAGCAGCCAGGTGGCGTCCGCCTGCATGCCCGCCGGATGCCAGATTTTCTCTTCGAGATATCTGGAGAGCGGCTTGCCCGTGGCCGAGGACACCAGCACGCCGATCAGGTTGGTTTCGCCGGTGTTGTAGTGCCAGACCTCGCCCGGCGGGTGCGCCCGCGGCAGCTTGCGCATGTAGCTTACCGTTGCGTCCATGCCCGGCTCGGGTTTGGCATTGTTGAACTGCGCGACGTCGGCGTTCGGGTCTTCGTAGTCCTCGTTCCAGCGCACGCCGGAACTCATCGTGAGCAGTTGCCGCACGCTCACGTCGTCATAGGCAGAGCCGCGCAGTCCCGGGATGTAACGACTGACCTTGTCCTCGAGGCTCTGGATGTAGCCGTCCTGAATCGCTGCACCGACGAGTGTTGAGGTGAAGGATTTGGCGACCGAAAAACTGGTCCAGCGTCCCGCGGCGTCGAAGCCGAGGCCATAGCGCTCGAAGCGGACCTTGCCATCCTGCACGATGACGAGCCCGGCGGTTTGCTGCGTCGCCATGTATTCGTCGATGCCGGGTATGACGAGCGGCCGGCCGGCAGGCAGGGCAAGGGGTGTCGGCGATGCCGTGATCGGCGCCGCCTTGGCGAGCAAGGGCACTCGGTCCATCGCCCGGAAGGCCGCTTCGCGTTGATCTTGCCGCCAACCCAGCACATCCCGATTGGTCGGCAGGGCGGCGAGCAGTCCACGAGTCTCCTTGTCGAGACCCGCGAACCAGACGCCGCCGCCCAGCGCGAGAGCCGCCAGCGCGGCCGCGACGACGATGCGTTTGCGCATTGCCATCGACTGTCGTTCGTCAGCCGCCCGGCGTCAGGCTACCGCCGACGATGCGCTCGCAGGTGCCCTTGGGCAGGGAAATCCACTCGTTCTTGTCGCCGTCGACCTTGGCCTGGCCGGCACAGCCGTGACCGTTCGCGCCGCAGTCGTTCTTGCCAGCCTTGACGATACCGTGGCACTTCTCGGTGCCTTCTTTCGGACCCATCGCCTCGGCGACGCCGAGCGCAACGAGGCCGCCAACGGCGGCGATGATCAGTGCGTGACGCTTGTCCATGGTCGGTCTCCTGTAATCGGTGGTTCGGTGTTTCGGGTCGCCGGTCGGGTGTCCGATCGCTACGGCGCAGCCTTCTTTTCGAAGTCGCCCGCCTCGACGATGGTAATGGAATCGGGCGTGATCCAGCGCTTGATCGCGGCGTTGACGTCGGCGACCGAGAGCGCCGCGAGACGCTGCTCGAAGTCTGCGTCCCACTCCAGCGTGCGATCGAGGAAGAGATACGTCGCGAGGCGTCCCACGAGTTCGCGATCCTGCGATCGGCTCACGTTGCGGCCCTGCAACCAGCCGTTCTTGGCGTCCCTGAGTTCTGCTTCGGTGAAGCCTTCGCCGAGCATCTTCGCCAGTTCTTCCTTGTAGGCCGCGACGAGGCGCGCGGAGTTCTGCGGATTGTAGATGGCGAACGTGCCGAAGGTGCCGCGCTTGTCGAGTGGGTCCGCGGTAAGGAACGAGGCTACGCCGTAGCTGATGCCCTCCTTCTGGCGGATCCGGACGGCGAGTCGCGAGTTGAGGAAGCCACCACCCAGCATGTAGTTGGCGATCACCAGCGCCGGATAGTCCGGGTCGTCGTCACGCAGCGCCAGATTGAGTCCGGCGATCATGAAGGCGTT
Organism: Steroidobacteraceae bacterium; assembly: GCA_044357085.1. Lineage (GTDB taxonomy): Bacteria > Pseudomonadota > Gammaproteobacteria > Steroidobacterales > Steroidobacteraceae > UBA964. The sequence goes on from JBIKVA010000019.1 coordinate 3,866, forward strand.
CGCCTTGTCCGGCGTGTTGATCTTCCGGGCCACGGGCGCGACATTGAAGTACGGCAGGATCGCGCGCACGTACTCGACCCTGGGCTGCCATCCGGCGAGGATGCTGCCGAGTGCGGCGCGTACCACGGTCTCGTCGAAGTCGCCGACCACGGCTGCAGTCGCCCGGCTCGCGCCGTAGTAATCCGCGTGGAACTTGCGCAGATCCGCCGCGCTGATCGCCTTCGTCGCCGCCACCTGTTCGTCGAAGCCCAGCGTGCGACGGAAGTCGTTGGCAGGGTAAGGCGAACCGACGCGGTTCGCTTCCAGGCTTGCAATCGCCTGCGGGTCGCTGCGCTGCTGTTCGATGGCCGCCAGCACTTCGTCGCGCAGCTTGGCGAACTCCGCATCCGGGAACACCGGGTTGCGCAGCAGATCGCCGACGATCTCGAGCGTCGGCACGAGGCTCTCGCGCGTCGAGGTGATGTTCACGGTCACGGTCTGCCCGCTGCCGCCGATGTTCACCGACGACTTGAGCTTGTCGAGTTCGTCGTTGACCTGTTGCAGCGTGCGGTTCTTGGTGCCGCGCCGCAGCATCGCCGCGGTCAGTTCCGCCGTCGTCGCCTTGCCCTCGAGCGTGGCGAGACTGCCGACGCGCAGCGTGATCGTCGCATTCACCGCACCGCCACGCGTGGACTTGGCGAGGAAACTGTACGCCGCGCCCCCGGGGAAGGTTTCAGAGCGCGTCCGCGAGACGATGTTGGCGGGCGAGGGATCGAACACCTCGGCCTGCTTGAGCGCCTGCTTGCCCTTGTAATCCTTGAGCAGGATCGCCGGATCCGGCGGCTGCGGGATGACGGCGCGATCGGGCGCGGGATCGGGCACGAACAGACCGGTGGTGCGATTCGCGGGCTTGAGGTAGGCCGCGGCGGCCCGGTTGACGTCGGCCGCCGTGACTCTCTCCATCTGGTCGCGCGACAGGAACCAGAGCCGCCAGTCACCCTTGGCGATGTACTCGGAGAGGCCGAGACCCACCCGGTCGCTGTTGTTGTAGGTCTGCTCGAAGAACCTGAGGAACTTGTTGCGTGCGCGCTGGACTTCCTCGTCGGTAACCGGCTGCGACTTCATGCCGTCGAGCACCGCGAGCATGATCTGCGTCGCCTCGGCCACGGGCTTGTCCTTGAGGACCTCGGCAGCGAAATACATGTAGCCCGGGTCCTTGAGACCGAAGGCGAAGCCACCCACGCTGCTTGCCTTGCCGCTCTCGACGAGGGCCTTGTAGAGGCGCCCGGAGGGCTCGTTGGTGAGGACGTCGGCCAACACCTGCACCGCGGCGAAGTCCTGATGACCACCCGGCGGGATGTGATAACCGGCGGCGGTGACTTGCACATCACCGACCCGGCGCAGCACCACGTGGCGCTCGCCATCCTGCACGGGCTCCACGGTGTAGGTCGGCTGCAGCACGCGGGTCGGCCGCGGAATCTTGCCGAAGAATTCGTTGACCCAGCCGATGGTCTTCGGCTCGTCGATCTTGCCGGCGATCGTCAGCACAGCGTTGTCGGGCTGGTAGTACTTCTCGTAGAACCCTCGCAGGTTGGCGATGGGCACGCGCTCGATGTCCTCGCGCGACCCGATCGTCGACTTGCCGTAGTTGTGCCAAAGATAGGCGGTCGACATGACGCGCTCGAGCAGCACGCCGGAAGGGTCGTTCTCGCCGGACTCGAACTCGTTGCGCACCACCGAGAACTCGCTGCGCAGGTCTTCCTCCTTGATGAAGGAGTTGATCATGCGGTCGCTTTCGAGATCGAGCGCCCAGCGCAGGTTGTCGTCGGTGGCGGCGAAGGTTTCGAAGTAATTGGTGCGGTCGTACCAGGTCGTGCCGTTCGGGCGTGCGCCGCGCGCGGTGAGTTCCTGCGGGATGTTGGGGAAGCGCGGCGTGCCCTTGAACACCATGTGCTCGAGCAGGTGCGCCATGCCGCTTTCGCCGTAGCCCTCGTGGCGCGAGCCGACGAGGTACGTGATATTGACGGTGATGGTGGACTTGGAGGGGTCCGGGAACAGCAGGACCTTCAGGCCGTTGGCCAGCCGATACTCCGTGATACCCTCGACCGACGTGATTTTCTCGGGTGGTGCCAGCCCGGCTGCAGCGGCCGTCTTCGCAGACGCTGGTTTGTCGGCGGCGAGTGCCGCGGGCGCTGCGAGCAGTGCGGCGAGCAGGGCTGCGAAGAAGGTCAGCGCGGTCGGCGCGCGGCGGACGGACGGCAGGATACGGAAGATGCTACGACGCACGGCGGTGTCTCGGTTTCGCGGCAAAGGGGTGGGCAATGTATCGCCCCCCTCCGCATTTTCATACTTGATGTTCTGGCGGTACCCGGTTGCGCTCTGGCTGTTCTGGCTTCCGGTTGCCGCCATGGCGGCGCCGGCGGCGGATCCTCCGGCCGGCGCCCCGGGCGCGGTAACACCGGCGCCCCGGACCCTCGACCTGCGGCTTGGCCCATTGCGCAATTTCCTTGCTCCGCCGGAGTGGTTCACGCCGCTGCCGGCCGAACTCGACGAGGTGCTCGTCCGCGGGCGGCGTCAGCCGGGCGAACTGCCCGATCGCAAGGCCGTCCCGCAAGGTCTCGGCGGGCTTTGGTGGGGCGCGCGCAACCCGTCGCAGGCCTGGCGGCTGCTGGTGCCCGACCCCAATGTGCAGGTTCCGCCGCGTTCGGTGGACAGTCCGCAGGAGCCGCCCGGCGCCTACCGCACCCGCATCGGTGAGCCCGGCAAGATTTACTAGCTCGCCGGCACCCCTGTTGACCCGACATGCGTGGTGTCCGGACATCCATGCCTCGAGGCGGAATCCGCGACATGGATCCACAAGCCTTCGGGCGGACGCCCTCGAAACACTATTGGGCTGATCCGCCAATCCGGCTGCATAAAGAAAAACCCCGCCACGAGGGCGGGGTTTTTCCGGTTCTGCGAATCGATCGTGTGATCGTCAGAGCAGCGGCACCAGCAGCAGGGCCACGATATTGATGATCTTGATCAACGGATTGATGGCCGGGCCCGCGGTGTCCTTGTACGGATCGCCGACGGTGTCACCCGTGACCGCGGCCTTGTGGGCCTCGGAGCCCTTGCCGCCGTAGTGGCCTTCTTCGATGTACTTCTTGGCGTTGTCCCAGGCGCCGCCGCCCGTGCACATGGAGATGGCGACGAAAAGGCCCGTGACGATGGTGCCGATCAGCAGGCCGCCGAGCGCCTTGATGCCCGCACCCGGACCCATCAGCGCGTTCATGCCGAAGGCGATGACCACCGGCACGAGGATCGGCAGCAGCGAGGGCACGATCATTTCCTTGATCGCCGACTTGGTGAGCAGGTCGACGGCCTTGGAGTAGTCGGGCTTGGCGGTGCCTTCCATGATGCCCTTGATCTCGCGGAACTGACGACGCACCTCGGTGACCACCGAGCCCGCTGCGCGACCGACGGCTTCCATGGCCATGGCGGCGAAGAGGTAGGGCACGAGACCGCCGATGAAGAGGCCGATGATCACCGCCGGATCCGACAGCGAGAAGTCGACCAGCTTGCCGGCGTCTTCGAGCTTGTGGGTGTAGTCGGCGAACAGCACGAGCGCGGCGAGGCCGGCCGAACCGATCGCGTAACCCTTGGTCACCGCCTTGGTGGTGTTACCGACGGCGTCGAGCGGGTCGGTGATGTTGCGGACCTTCTTGTCGAGACCCGACATCTCGGCGATGCCACCGGCGTTGTCGGTGATCGGACCGTAGGCGTCGAGGGCGACGATCATGCCGGTGAGCGAGAGCATGGCGGTCGCCGCGATGGCGATGCCGTAGAGGCCTTCGAGCGTGTAGGCACCCCAGATCGCGGCGCACACCGCGATCACGGGCAGCGCGGTCGACTTCATCGACACACCGAGGCCGGCGATCATGTTGGTCGCGTGGCCGGTCTGCGAGGCTTCGGCGACCTTGCGCACCGGGCTGTACTCGGTGGACGTGTAGTACTCGGTGATCACGATCATCGCCGCCGTCAGCGCGAGGCCGATCAGCGTGCAGCCGAACATGCCGGCGAAGTTGCCCGGCATCAGTGCGTCGGTGATGAACCAGAAGGCGATCGCGGAGATGACAGCCGAGACGATCACGCCCTTGTAGAGGGCGTTCATGATTTTGCCGCCCTCGCTGACGCTCACGAAGAACGTGCCGGCGATCGAGGCGATGATGGACGCGGCGCCGAGCGCGAGCGGGTACATCACTGCCGCGCCGTCGCTGCTGGCGAGCATCAGGCCGCCGAGCAGCATGGTGGCGACCAGCGTCACCGCGTAGGTCTCGAAGAGGTCGGCAGCCATGCCGGCGCAGTCGCCGACGTTGTCACCGACGTTGTCGGCGATCACCGCGGGGTTGCGCGGGTCGTCTTCCGGAATGCCCGCTTCGACCTTGCCGACGAGGTCGGCACCGACGTCGGCGCCCTTGGTGAAGATGCCGCCGCCCAGGCGCGCGAAGATGGAGATCAGCGAGCCGCCGAAGGCGAGCCCGACGAGCGAGCGCAGCGCATGCTCGTCACCGACCGAACCGCGAACCGCGAGGTAGTAGCCGGCCACGCCCAGCAGGCCGAGTCCGACCACCAGCATGCCGGTGATGGCGCCGCCCTTGAAGGCCACCTGCAGCGCGGCGTTCAGGCCGTTGTTGGCGGCTTCGGCGGTGCGCACGTTGGCGCGCACCGAGACGTTCATGCCGATGTAGCCGGCGATGCCGGAGAGGATGGCGCCGACGGCGAAGCCGCCCGCCGTGACCCAGTCGAGGGCAATGCCGAGGATGACGCAGAGGACGACGCCGACGACGGCGATGGTCGTGTACTGGCGGTTGAGGTAGGCCTGGGCGCCGGCCTGGATGGCTGCGGCGATTTCCTGCATGCGGGCGTTGCCGGCCGGCAGGGCGTTGATCGCGATGGCCGATACGGCACCGTAAATGACAGCGAGTGCCCCGGCGCCCACGGCGATCCAGAGCCAGAGATTGGCGTCCATCTTGAGTTGGTCCCCCTGAAAGAAAATCGACTAGATAACCGACGAATACGTATGTAAACGGCGGCGAAATATAGCACAGCGGCCCGTCTGTTCCGGCGCCTCAGACCTTGAACGGCGGCAGCTTCTTGCGTACCGACACGCCCTTGACCCTGACGTATACCGGCAGGCCGTCCCGGTACGGCGGCGGGTCGCCGCCGCCGATCAGCGGCTGCAGGTAGCGACGGCATTTTTCGGTGATGCCGAAGCCATCCGGGGTGATGAAGTCGCGCGGGACCTTCTTCTCGACGTTGGCCACCTTGGCGAGTTCGACATGGCCGACGCTCCAGCGGTAGGGACGCGAGGACTTGCGCACCACGATCGGCATGACGGCGTTATGGCCGCGGACCGCGAGTTCCACCGCGGCTTTGCCCATCGCGTAGGCCTGGTCGACGTCGACTTTCGAGGCAATGTGCCGCGCCGCCCGCTGCAGGTAGTCGGCCACGGCCCAGTGATACTTGTAGCCGTGCGCCTCGCGCACCATGTTGGCGACCACCGGTCCGACGCCACCGAGCTGCGTATGGCCGAAGGCGTCCTTGGTGCCGGCGTCGGCGAGGAAGCGCCCGTCCGCATACGCCGTGCCCTCGGACACCACGATCACGCAGTACCCCACGCGCTCGACCGTTTCCTTGACGCGGGCGAGGAAGGCCTCGCGATCGAAGGCGATCTCCGGGAACAGGATGACGTGCGGCGCCGCATCGCGACCTTTGCCGGCGAGGCCGCCGGCCGCGGCGATCCAGCCGGCGTGCCGGCCCATCACTTCCATCACGAATACTTTGGTCGAGGTGCGCGCCATCGAGGCGACATCGAGCGAGGCTTCGAGCGTGGAGACGGCCACGTACTTGGCGACCGAGCCGAAGCCCGGACAGGCGTCGGTGAAGGGCAGGTCGTTGTCGACCGTCTTCGGCACGCCGATGCAGGTGATCGGGTAGCCGAGCGCCTCGCCCATCTGCGCCACCTTGTGCGCCGTGTCCATCGAGTCGTTGCCGCCGTTGTAGAAGAAGTAGCCGATGTCGTGGGCCTTGAAGACCTCGATCAGCCGTTCGTATTCGGCGCGGTTCTTGTCGAGGCCCTTCAGCTTGAAGCGCGCGGACCCGAATGCGCCCGCCGGCGTGTGGCGCAGACCGGCGATCGTTTCCCGGCTCTCCCTGGAGCAGTCGATGAGGTCTTCCTCGAGTGCGCCGACGATGCCATGACGGCCGGCGTAGACCTTGCCGATGAGCTTCGGGTACTTCGCCGCCGTCTCGATCACCCCGGCTGCCGAGGCATTGATGACGGCGGTGACGCCGCCCGACTGGGCATAGAAGGCGTTGCGCGGGGCGGGGCGCTTCGCTGCGGGGCGTGCACGGACCGGCCTGGACTGTCGGGACGACTTCTGCGGTGGCTTTTTCATGGCCGGCGAGCATACCCGACGGTTTGACCTGCCGGAATCTGCCGGGTACCGTGCGCGCCATGAGAATCGTCTTCCTCGGGGCCCCCGGGTCCGGCAAGGGCACCCAGGCGCAACGTCTGGTCGAGCGTCACGGCATTCCGCAGATTTCCACCGGCGACCTGCTGCGTGCGCACGTCCGCGACGGCACCGAACTCGGTCGCCGTGCGAAGTCGATCATGGATGCCGGCCAGCTGGTCGATGACGTCACCATCCTCGGCATGGTTCGTGAGCGTCTGGCCTCACCCGATACCGCGAAGGGCTTCATCCTCGACGGCTTCCCCCGCACCATCCCGCAGGCCGAGGGCCTCGACACGCTGCTCGGCGAGATCGGCAAGCCGCTGAAGGCCGTGATCCTCTTCGACGTCGACCCGCAACTGCTGGTCAAGCGCATTTCCGGCCGGCGCAGCTGCCAGGACTGTGGACGCGTGTTCAACGTGCACACGGCGCCGGTACCGGTGCCACCGCCCTGCAGCGGCCAGTGCACGAGCCCGCGGCTCATGCAGCGGCCGGACGACGCCGAGGCGACGGTGGCCAAGCGGCTTGCGGTCTACGAAGAGCAGACCCAGCCTTTGATCGGGTTCTACCGCAGCCGGGGCATGCTGAAGAGCGTCGATGCGGACGCGCCGCTCGAGGCGGTCACCGAACGCGTCGAGGCCGCCCTCAGATAACGGCGCGCAGGCGCGCGGCGAAGAGCTCGGCGCGCCAGCCCTGCAGCGGTTGCGCGGCATCGGTGCCGCGGGCGATTTCTTCGAGGTCCTTGCGGGTCGCCAGCACCTCCGGTGCGATGGCGAGTTCCTGCGAGACGGTTTGCACCACCTGCGAGAGCCGCTTGGTGCGCGCCACCAGCGCCGGATCCGGTCGTTCGCGGCGCGGCAGCGGTGGCGGCGGCTGCTCGATCTGCGCCGCTTCGATCATGGCGAGGATGTCCTCGCCCGAGTGCTTCACCACGCCTTCGGGAATCTCGGGGATGAGTGCGAGTTCGCCGCGATCGCGCGGCACCCGCTGCACGATCTCCCGCAGCACGCCGTCGTCGAGGATCCAGCCGCGCGGCCTGTTGCGGGCGATCGCCCGCCGCTCGCGCCAGGCTGCCAGCGCGCGCAGCAGGGCGAGGCGTCCCGCGTCCCAGTCCTGCACGCCCTTGAAGCGTTGCCAGGCCTTGTCGGGATCGACCGACAGCAGCGCCGGATTGCCGAGCCCCGCGAGATCCTGTTCCAGCCAGGCGCTGCGCCCGAGCCGGGCGAGCTGTTCGAGCAGGCTGTCGCGCAGCGGCAGCAGGTAGCGCACATCATCGAGCGCGTATTCGAGCTGTGCGGGCGAGAGCGGTCGCTGCGACCAGTCGGTACGCGTCTCGCCCTTCGGCAACTCGCGACCGAGCAGGCGCCGCACCAGTTCGGCATAGCCCACCTGGGCGGGAAAGCCCGCCAGTGCCGCAGCCACCTGGGTGTCGAAAACCGGGCCGATCAAACCCACGACCGGGCTCAGTACCTCGAGGTCCTGCCGCGCCGCGTGCAGGACCTTGATCGGGCCGCCAGCGCCGAGTGGCAAGCGCAGCGGATCGAGCTCGGACAAGGTGAGCGGATCGACGCAGACGGCGGTACGCACCGAGGACAACTGCAGCAGGCAGAGCTCGGCGCGGTAGGTGCGCTCGCGGAGAAATTCGGTGTCGAGCCCGAGCGCCTCGCCATCCAGTTGACCGATGAGGTCTTCGAGGGCCGCGCGGGTCGCGACCAGAACGGTGGACGACGACATCGCGCGACTATGCAAGAATTCACCGACGAGGGGAACGGATTCCTGATGACTGCCACTCTCAAGACGCTTTTCGACATCCTGCTGCTGCGTGCAGGTCCCGAGGATCTGCCGAGTTCCACGCGGTTGTTGTGGGGCACTTTCGCGCTGCTGGTCGCGCTGCAGTCGGGCCTTGGCGCCTGGCTCATGCCCGAAGACACCTCCATCCTGCCGCAGGCCCTGCTCTCGGGGCTGGCCTCGCTCGGCTGGTTGGCCCTCGTGCTGCGCCTTTTCGGCAAGCCCGAACGCTTCACGCAGACGGCGACGGCGATGCTCGGCATCGCCTGCCTGTTCGCGCCGATCAGCCTGCCGGTCATCGCCTCGATCCGGCCGCAGGTGGGGCAGACGGTCGAGTGGTCGCCGCTCGTCGGGCTCGCCTTCGCCATCAGTCTGTTCCTCGTGTATCTGAACGGACGCATGCTGCGCGCCGCCATCGAACGTCCGCTGTTCCAGTGCATCGTGCTGTTCCTGCTCGGAGAATTCCTGGTGTTTGCGGTGACGCTGGCGCTCGGCGTCGGCGCCGCCGGCGCCTGAGCATGCACGTCCACATCCTCGGCATCTGCGGCACCTTCATGGGCGGCATCGCGGCAATCGCCAAGGCCGCGGGTCATCGGGTGACGGGCTCCGACCGCAACGTCTATCCGCCGATGAGCACGCAACTCTCGGCCCTCGGGGTCGAGGTGGTCGAGGGTTTCGATGCCGCGCAACTCGACCCCGCGCCCGATGTGGTCGTGGTGGGCAACGTGATGACGCGCGGCGCGCCGGTGATCGAAGCCTTGCTCGAGCGGCAGATCCCCTTCGAGTCCGGTCCCGAATGGCTGGCGCGCGCGGTGCTGCACGAACGCTGGGTACTCGCCGTGGCCGGCACCCACGGCAAGACTTCGACCACCAGCATGCTGGCCTGGATCCTCGAGTTCGCGGGGCTGTCGCCCGGGTTTCTCATCGGCGGCGTGGCGCACGATTTCGGCATCAGCGCGCGGCTCGGCGAGAGTCCGTTCTTCGTCATCGAGGCGGACGAGTACGACACGGCTTTCTTCGACAAGCGGGCGAAGTTCGTGCACTACCGGCCGCGCACCGTGATCCTCAACAACCTCGAGTTCGACCACGCCGACATCTATCCGGACGTCGCGGCGATCGAGCGGCAGTTCCATCATCTGGTGCGCACGGTGCCCGGGTCGGGCCTGATCGTGCACCACGCGACCGACCCGCAGCTCGAGCGCGCGCTGGCGATGGGCTGCTGGACGCCGCGCGAGGCCTTCGGTCGCGACGGCGCGCCCGCCGCGCGCTGGAGCGCTCGCCTCGGCACGCCGGTCGATGGCTCGCAATTCGAGGTGCTGTACGACGGTGAAACCGTCGGTGCGGTGCGATGGCAGCAGATCGGCGGCCACAACGTCGACAATGCGCTCGCGGCGATCGCCGCGGCGCGCCATGCCGGGGTGCCGCCGGAGGTCGCCTGCGCCGCGCTGTGCCAGTTCCGCGGCATCAAGCGCCGCATGGAACTGCGCGGCGAGACGGCAGGCGTGCGGGTCTACGACGACTTCGCGCATCACCCCACGGCCATCGCCACGACGCTGGAGGGCCTGCGTCGGCGCGTCGGTGGCGAGCGTATCGTCGCCGTGCTCGAGCCGCGCTCGGCGACCATGAAGCGCGGCGTGCACAAGGACACCCTCGCCGGCTCGCTGGCTCTGGCCGACGAGGTCTGGTTCTACGTGCCACCCGACCTCGGCTGGGATGCGAGCGCGGTGGTGCGTTCGCTCGGCAGTCGCGGACATCTCGCCGCCGATGTCGACGGGCTCGCGCGGGAACTCGCGGCGCGCTTGCGCCCCGGCGATCACGCGCTGATCATGTCGAACGGCGGGTTCGGCGGCCTGCACGGCAAGCTGCTCGCGGCAATCGCGTCGCGCAGCCAGCCATCCTGAGGCCGTCCTTCAGTCAGCATCGAGGGGAGCATCGAGGGGGGCATCCAGATGTCGCGCAGGGATGAACGCATCGTCACGGTGGGCATGACCGGCGCTTCGGGGGCGCAGTACGGGCTGCGGCTCGTCGAATGCCTGATCAAGGCGGACTACACCGTGTATCTCATGTTCACCAAGGCCGCGCAGATCGTGGTGGGCTCGGAGACCGATTACCGCCTGCCGGGGCGCACCGCCGACCAGACGCGACACCTGAGTGCGCTGTTCGGCGCACGCGACGGCCAGTTGCGCGTGTTCGGCGACGAGGAATGGACTTCGCCGGTGGCGAGCGGCTCGGGTGCGCCGCTGCGCATGGTGGTGTGCCCGGCGAGCATGGCGACGGTCTCGGCTATCGCGACCGGCGCCAGCGAGAACCTGCTCGAGCGCGCCGCCGACGTGGTGATCAAGGAGCGCGGCAATCTGGTGATCGTGCCGCGCGAGACCCCGTTCTCGCCCATCCATCTCGAGAACATGCTGAAACTGTCCCGGCTGGGCGTGACCATCCTCCCGGCGAACCCCGGGTTCTACAACCGCCCGACCCAGGTCGAGGAGCTGGTCGACTTCATCGTCGCGCGGGTGCTGGATCAGCTGGACATCGAGCACGACCTGATGAAGCGCTGGGGATGACGCGTCCGCCGATGAGCGACACGTCCGACCTGCCGCTGTTCCCGCTCAACACCGTGCTGTTTCCGCGCGGGCCGCTGCCGCTGCGCATCTTCGAGACGCGTTACGTCGACATGGTCAAGCGCTGCATGCGCGAGGGCGTCTGTTTCGGCGTGGTGCTGGTCCAGGGCGGCTCGGAGGTCGGGCAGGCGCCGGGATATGCCGACATCGGCACCAGCGCCCGCATCATCGACTTCAATCTGCTGCAGGATGGGCTGCTCGGCATCACCTGTCGCGGCGAGCGGCGCTTTCGCGTCCTGCGTCGCTGGCGCGAAGCCGATGGCCTCAACATGGGCGCCGTCGAGTGGATCGACCCGCCTGCGCCGGCGGCGACGAGCGTTCCGGTCGAGTACCGCCACCTCGCCGACCTGTTGCGACGCGTCCTGCCGGAACTCGGCGACGTCTATGCCGGGCTGGAACCGCGTTACGACGACGCCGACTGGGTGGGCGCCCGACTGATCGAGATCCTGCCGCTCGCGCTCGGCGACAAGCAGTCCTGTCTCGAGCTGGAGGATCCGCTCGAGCGGCTTGCGCTGATCGCGCCGCTCATTCGCCGCGTGGACGAGCCATCGGATTGAGCGCATTGCGGCGCGCGTACCAGCGCCAAAGCACCCAGCCGATCACCAGCGTCCAGCCGAAAACCAGCCAACCCACCACGCCGTCGAACTGCGACAGCAGGAACCGGTTGGGATTCGTCTCGTCGGGGCGCGAGGTCTCGCGCAGCAGGCTGATGATCCACACCCAGCCGGCATGCAGGCCGATGCAGGCGGCGACGTTGCCGGTCAGCGTGCGCACCATGCCGAGCAGCACGCCGACGGCGAACAGGGCGAGCCAGGCATCGACGATGTCCAGCGGGGTGGCGAAACCGGCGAGCGTGCCGAGCACGTAGCGCACGCCGCTGTCGGGACCGAGTTCCTCGACGGGCACCCGAAAGCGACCCACGAAGTGCAGCGATGCATAGAGCAGGGCGGTGAGCACGATGGCGGTGCGCGCGCCCGCTTCACGGGCGATGCCGCTGTGCATGGCGCCGCGCAGGAAGGTTTCTTCGATCAGGGCGACTGCGAGGCCGGTGCCGAGTCCGCCGACGACCAGCTGCACGAGCAGTGCGGCATCGGGCACGAAGCCCTCGCGCAGCACCCGCAGTTCGAGCCCGAGCATGATGAAGGTCACGGGCAGCATGGTGGCGACGCCCAGCCCGAGTCCGATGAGCATCTCGCGCAGGAAGTCGCGTCGCGGCAGTCCGAAACCGAGGCTATGCCGGTCGGCGAGCGCCAGCCGCCGCGCGACCATCAGGAAGCCGATCAGCAGGACGAGCATCCCCAGCCGGTTGGCGACGCGGTGAAACTTCAGATCGAAGGTGGGAGTGAGCAGGTCGTAGAGCGGAAAGGTCAGCCACGCCATGGCTGCGAAGCCCACCACGAACAGACCCATGAACCAGGCGAAGGCGCGCATCGGATCAGTTGGCCGCAGCTGGCGCGCCCGGGTAGGGCAGGACGACGAGACCCTCGCGCTCGAGCAGGGCGATCAGGCCACGATCACCGACGAGGTGCAGGGCGCCGACCACCACGAGTGTGTCGTCCGTGCGGGCGAGCAGCGCCTTCAGCCGCGGCACCCAGTTGCGGTTGCGACGGTCGACGAGATCGTCGTAGAGGCGCGGCATCTCGCGGTAGCCCTCGAGCAGCAGTGCCTCGAGTTTCACGACATCGCCGCCACGCCACGCGGCGTACAGCTCGTCGACGAGATCGGGCATTTCGCCGATGTCCTCGAGCGTCATGTCCAGCAATTGCAATTGCTCGTCGATCGGCAAGGAGTCGAGGAGGCCGAGTTGGAACTGCGGCGTCTCGAGTCCATCGATGGGCTTGCGGTCGCCGGCCGCACGCTGCTGCAACTGCCGCTCGACGCCAATCGCCGGGTCGAAACCGAGTCGCGCGTACTCGACGGTGGTCAGCAGCAGTGCCGCGCCCCATGGTTCGAGCGTGGCCGCGTAGGCCTCGGGGACCTGCGCCGCGCCGAGTACGGCGCGCAATCTTTGCCAGCGGGCCTCGCCCGCGACGGCGGGCAGGCTGCGTCCGTCGCTGAAGCGCGAGGTGGCCAGCATCAGGGTCGCAAGCGCCTGCTCGTCGGTGTCGTCGACGTCTATCTCCATGACGAGCGATTCGGCTTCGCGGTAGGCCGCATCGATGGCCGCCGGAAGTTGCGGGCGATCGCTGCGCAGCAGATGCATCGACCCGGCGATGTAGACGGTGCCTGCAGGCCCCTCGAGTTGCCAGACGAGCCCGGCGGGTCCCGCAGCGGAGGTGACAACCGGCGTCGCCCCGAGCGCCGTCGCCAGCAGCAGCAGGAGGCGTCGGTACGGACTCACTCGAGCCATTGCACCTGGGTGTCGATGCGTCCGTCGGCATGCAGCACGAGTTGGCGGTAGCCGGGCGGCCGGTCATCGAGGGCGAAATCGTCGGCGCGGGGGAGGAATTGGACGCAGGAGGACGGCGTCGCCATCAGCCGCAGATCGCCGTGGCCGTTGCGCCGCACGCCGTCGAATTGCTGGTGCACGTGACCCCAAAGAATGCCGCGCACATTGGCGTGGCGATCGATGACCTCGAGGAAGGCATCGCCGTTGACCAGCCCCACCGTGTCGAGCCAACGGCTCTCGGAGGGGACCGGATGGTGATGCAGCACCACCAGCACATGCCGGTCGGGTGCACCGGCCAGAGCTGCGTGCAGACGCCGCAGTTCGGCATCGACGAGCAGTCCCTCGGCACCGCCGGGAACGTGCGAGTCGAGCATGACGATGCGCCAGCCCGCGAAGTCGTGGTGCCCGCAATGGCGGAAGGGTTCGCCGCCGAGAGCCGAGCGCATCAGGTCGGGGTCGTCGTGGTTGCCCGGGATGCACAGCACGGGCTTGCCGAGGGCGGCGAATTCCTGCCGCGCCCGAAGATAGCCGCCCGGATCGTCGTGCACGACATCGCCCGTCAGCAGCAGGACGTCGGCCGTTTCGGGGCGCGCGGCGCGCAGCACGGCGCGCAAGGTCTCGAGGGGAACCATGCCGCGGTGCTCGCCCGCGGGGTCGTCCACCAGGTGTGGATCGGTGATCTGCAGCAGGTGCAGGGCGGTCATGGGCCGAATCCTAGCGCCATGACCGCCCTGTTGTCAGAGAAAACGTGCCTGTGCGACCGAGGTCGATCAGTACCGGTAGGTGTCCGGCTTGTAGGGTCCCTGCTTCGTCACGCCGATGTAGCGGGCCTGCTGGTCGGTGAGTTCGGTGAGTTGTGCACCGAGTTTCTTGAGCTGCAGCCGCGCCACTTTCTCGTCGAGGTGCTTGGGCAGCACATAGACACCCACCGGATATTTCTCGTGGTTCATCCAGAGCTCGATCTGGGCGATCGTCTGGTTGGCGAACGACGAGGACATCACGTAGGAGGGATGCCCGGTGCCGCAGCCGAGGTTCACGAGACGGCCTTCGGCCAGTAGCGTGATGCGCTTGCCGTCCGGGAAGATGATGTGATCGACCTGCGGCTTGATGTTCTCCCACGCGTATTGCTTGAGGGATGCGCAGTCGATCTCGTTGTCGAAGTGGCCGATGTTGCAGACGATGGCCTGGTCCTTCATGCGCCGCATGTGGTCGTGCGTGATGACATGGAAGTTGCCGGTGGCGGTGACGAAAATGTCCGCCTGTTCGGCGGCGTAGTCCATGGTGACCACGCGGTAGCCTTCCATGGCCGCCTGCAGCGCGCAGATCGGATCGACTTCGGTGATCCACACCTGGGCCGACAGCGCGCGCAGCGCCTGTGCGGAACCCTTGCCGACATCGCCGTAGCCGCAAACCACCGCGACCTTGCCGGCGATCATGACGTCGGTCGCACGCTTGATGGCATCGACCAGCGACTCGCGGCAGCCGTAGAGGTTGTCGAACTTCGACTTGGTGACGGCATCGTTGACGTTGATGGCGGGGAAGGCGAGCGCACCTTCCTTGGCCATCTGGTACAGGCGCTTCACGCCGGTGGTGGTCTCTTCGGTGACGCCGCGGATCTTGCCGATGCGGGTCGAGTACCAGCGCGGGTCGCGCTTGAGGGTTTCCTTGATGGAGGCGAACAGCAGTTCTTCTTCCTCGCTGCCCGGATTCGAGAGCACGGCAAGGTCCTGCTCGGCCTTGGTGCCAAGATGCAGCAGCAGCGTCGCGTCGCCGCCGTCATCGAGGATCATGTTGGTGTAGCCGCCATCCGCCCATTCGAAGATGCGGTGGGTGAACTCCCAGTATTCCTTGAGCGACTCACCCTTGTAGGCGAAGACCGGCGTGCCGTTGACCGCGATCGCAGCGGCGGCGTGGTCCTGGGTCGAGAAGATGTTGCACGACGCCCAGCGCACCTCGGCGCCGAGGGCCTGCAGCGTCTCGATGAGCACCGCCGTCTGGATGGTCATGTGCAGCGAGCCCGTGATGCGGGCGCCGCGCAACGGCTGGGTGGGGGCGAACTCCTCGCGGATCGCCATCAGTCCGGGCATCTCGGTTTCGGCGATGCGGATTTCCTTGCGACCCCACTCGGCGAGCGACAGGTCGGCGACGTGGAAGTCGCGCTTGGTTTCGGCAGGTTTGACGACGGCATTCATGGCAGGTCTCCGTTAATCTTTGGTTGAAGATTGACGGGCGCCGTTGCAGTCGTGGCACCGACCCGCGAGCCTGGCACCGGCCAACCCGGTGCTGCAGCGCCCCTCGCGGGAGCGGTGTTCAATCAGGTCTTGCGGCGCTTCGGACCGCCGAGGCCGGCGTCCGCCGCGAGGGCAGCCGCCTTGTCGGTGCGCTCCCAGGTGAAGTCGCGGTCCTCGCGGCCGAAGTGGCCGTAGGCCGCGGTCTTGCGATAGACGGGCCGCGCCAGGTCGAGCATCTCGCGCAGACCGTAGGGCGTGAGGTCGAAGTGGCGATTGACGAGCGCGGTCAGCTTTTCGCGCGACACCTTGCCGGTGCCGAAGGTCTCGACCATGACCGAAGTCGGCTTGGCGACGCCGATGGCGTACGACACCTGCACCTCGCAGCGGTCGGCAAGACCGGCCGCGACGATGTTCTTGGCGACGTAGCGCGCCGCGTAGGCCGCCGAGCGGTCCACCTTCGAGGGGTCTTTGCCCGAAAAGGCACCGCCGCCGTGGCGGGCGAAGCCGCCGTAGGTGTCGACGATGATCTTGCGGCCGGTGAGACCGCAGTCGCCCACCGGGCCGCCGATGACGAAGCGGCCGGTCGGGTTGATGTGGAACTTGGTGCCCCGGTGCAGCCACTTCTTGGGCAGCACCGGCGCGATGATCTCGTCCATGACGGCTTCGCGCAGCTTGCGCGTCGAGACGTCGTCGCTGTGCTGCGTGGAGAGCACCACGGCGTCGATGGCGACCGGCCGGTCGTCCTCGTAGCGCAGCGTGACCTGGCTCTTGGCGTCCGGTCGCAGCCACGCCAGCTTGCCCTGCTTGCGCACCTTGGCCTGCCGCTCGACCAGGCGGTGGGCAAGAGTGATTGCCGCCGGCATGAGCACGTCGGTCTCGTTGGAGGCAAAGCCGAACATCAGGCCCTGGTCGCCCGCGCCCTGCTCGCGCGGGTCTTTGCGGTCGACGCCCTGGGCGATGTCCGCGGACTGCTTGCCGATGACGTTGAGCACGCCGCAGGAGGCGCCGTCGAAGCCCATCTCCGAAGAGTTGTAGCCGATGTCGAGCACGGTCTTGCGCACGATCGCCTCGATGTCGACCCAGGCGTTCGTGGTGACCTCGCCGGCGACGATGGCTACGCCGGTCTTGACGAGGGTCTCGACCGCGACGCGGCAGCGCTTGTCCTCGGCGAGGATGGCGTCGAGGATGGCGTCGGAAATCTGGTCCGCGACTTTGTCCGGATGACCTTCGGAAACCGACTCGGAAGTAAACAGGTAGCTGTTGGCCATGGCTGCGCTCGGGAAACTGCTGGTGAAAAAATCGCGCGGATTATAACGGCTGGGCGCCGTCAGGCAGCCGTTTGCGAGGCCTTTTTCGTTGAAAAAACCGGCCCCGGTGATGGACAATTGCCGTTTCCTGAAAACTACCCCCGGATTCCCGATGCCTTCACGCCGCCTCCTCGCGAACGCCGTTCGCGCGCTCTCCATGGACGCGGTGCAGCGCGCCGCCTCCGGTCACCCGGGCGCGCCGATGGGCATGGCCGATATCGCCGAGGTGCTGTGGCGCGACGTCATGGAGTTCAACCCGGCCAACCCGCGCTGGGTCGACCGCGACCGCTTCGTGCTGTCGAACGGGCACGCCTCGATGCTGCTTTACGCGGCGTTGCACCTGACTGGCCACCCGCTGACCATCGACGACATCAAAGATTTCCGCCAGCTCGGCTCGCGCACCGCGGGGCATCCCGAGCACGATCCGGCGCTCGGCATCGAGACTACGACCGGTCCGCTCGGGCAGGGCATCGCGACCGCGGTGGGCATGGCGCTCGCAGAGCGCCTGCTGGCCGCCGAGTTCAACCGTCCCGGGCACGAGATAGTCGACCATCACACCTGGGTGTTCCTCGGCGACGGCTGCATCATGGAAGGCATCTCGCACGAGGCGGCATCGCTCGCCGGCACCCTGGGTCTCGGCAAGCTGATCTGCGTGTATGACGACAACGGCATCTCCATCGACGGCAAGGTCAAGGACTGGATGGCCGACGACACGGCGAAGCGCTTCGCCGCTTATGGCTGGCAGGTCATCAAGGACGTCGACGGACATGACGGCGAGGCGGTGCTCAAGGCGCTGAAGCGGGCCCGTGCCAACCGCCGCCAGCCGACGCTGATCTGCGCGCGCACCGTGATCGGCTTCGGCGCGCCGAACAAGCAGGGCAGCAAATCCACTCACGGCGAGCCGCTCGGCGCCGAGGAGATCGCGGCGACGCGGGCTGCGCTCGGTTGGTCGCACGAACCGTTCGTCATCCCCGAGGATGTGCGCGCGGCCTGGGACCAGCATGCGCGCGGGGCGCGGGCCGAGAAGGCCTGGCGCCGGCGTTTCAACCGTTACCGTCGCGAATTCCCCGAACTCGCCGCGGCCTTCGATAGGCGCATGCGGGGCGAGCTGCCGGCCGATTGGTCGCAACTGCGTGCAGCGGCGCTGGCCGCCGCGGCAGGCGTCGGCGCCGGGCAAGCGACGCGCGCCTCGTCGCAGCTGATCCTCAACGCGATCGGCCCGGGCATGGGCGAATTGCTCGGCGGCTCAGCGGACCTCACCGGCTCGGTGAACACCCTGCGCAAGGACTCGAAGCCGGTGACGCCCGCGGACGTCTCGGGCAACTACGTCTACTATGGCGTGCGCGAATTCGCCATGACCGCCATGATGAACGGCCTCGCGCTGCACGGCGGGTTCATTCCTTACGCGGGCACTTTCCTCGTGTTCTCGGACTACGCGCGCAATGCCGTGCGTCTGGCCGCGCTCATGCACCAGCGGGTGCTGCTGGTCTACACGCACGACTCCATCGGTCTCGGCGAAGATGGACCGACGCACCAGCCGATCGAGCATCTGGCGAGTTTGCGTGCCATGCCGAACCTGTCGCTGTGGCGACCCTGCGATGCCACCGAGACGGCGGTCGCCTGGCTGGCGGGCATCGAGCTGCGCGGCGGTCCCACTTGCCTCGTGCTCACGCGACAGGCGCTGCCGCAGCAGCCGCGCGATGCGGCACAA
>JBIKVA010000159.1:0-6666 GCA_044357085.1 Steroidobacteraceae bacterium
GCAGTTGCATCACGTGCTCCATGCGCATGTCCCAGCGCCGCTCATGGCGGTAATCGACGAGCTGACGCAGCAGGACCTCGCGGTACTGCCCGGCGATGACGGGCGCCCCGCCATCAGGCTGCCCCATGCCGTCGGTTCCGTGACAGGCGGCGCAGGTCGCGAACAGTTGTTCGCCGTGCTGGCGATCAGGCGTGATTTGCAGCGCGGCACGCCACTCCGCGAGTGCGGCGGTATCCGGATCGCCAGCTGGCGCGGGTTGTGCGGCGACCTGTCCCACCATGACAGCGATGGCAGACAGCGCAATCCGGAACATCCGCGGCGACTTGCCGCGCATCACCAGCTGCCCGTGTTCGGCATCGACACCCAGGGCTCGGCGGGTGTCAGTGCCGCGCCCGCCTGCAGCAACTCGATGGAAATGCCGTCAGGCGAGCGGACAAAAGCCATGCGGCCGTCACGCGGTGGACGCAGGATGGTGACACCGTGGTCGACGAGACGCTGGCAGGCGGCATGGATGTCCGGCACCGCATAAGCGAGGTGACCGAAGTTGCGCCCGCCGGTGTACAGCTCGGGATCCCAGTTGAAGGTGAGTTCGACCTGCGCCGCGTGGTCGCCTGGTGCCGCGAGGAACACCAGGGTGTATCGGCCCTTCGGGACCTCCTTGCGTGAAATGACCTCCAGTCCCAGGGCGTCCCGATAGAATCGCAGCGACGCCTCGAGGTCCGTCACGCGGACCATCGTGTGCAGGTATTTCATCGCCAAAGTATAGGATGCGCGCGTGACCTTGTCCGATTCGGAGTGGCTGGCGGTGCTGACCAGCTTGCGCGTGGCCCTGCGCGCGCTGGCCTTCACGCTGCCGCCGGCCGTACTTCTCGGCTGGCTGCTCGCCCGGCGCAGGTTTCCGGGCCGGGCGCTGCTCGATGCACTCGTCCATTCGCCGCTGATCCTGCCGCCCGTGGTCGTCGGTTATCTGCTGCTGCTCATCTTCGGGGTGCAGGGGCCCGTCGGCCGCTGGCTCGATGAGGTCTTCGGATTGCGTCTGGTGTTCTCCACCAACGGTGCGGCGCTGGCGGCGGGTATCGTCGCGCTGCCCATCATGGTGCGTACCATCCGCCTCTCGCTCGAGGCCATCGATCCACGACTCGAACTCGCGGCGCGTTCCCTGGGCGCAGGACCGCTCGATCGCTTCCTCAGCATAACGCTGCCGCTGGCACTGCCCGGCATCCTTGCCGCTGCGGTACTCGGCTTCGCGATGTGTCTCGGCGAATTCGGCGCAGTGATCACCTTCGCAGCGAACGTGCCGGGCGAGACACAGACGCTCGCGCTCGCCATCTATGGTGCGTTGCAGACGCCGGGTGGCGAGGCCATCGCCATGCGACTCGCTCTGCTGTCCATGACGATCGCACTGCTCGCATTGCTCGCGGCGGAATGGCTGGGGCGCCGGGCGCGGCGCTGGAGTCCGCGGTCGTGATCCGGGTCGATGTCGATTGCCGTCGCGGCGCCTTCCATCTCGAGGCGCGCTTCGAGGTGCCCGCCAGGGGCTTCACCGCCGTGTTTGGCGCATCGGGTGCAGGCAAATCCACACTGCTCGATCTGATCGGCGGATCACTGCGTCCCGATCGCGGTCTGGTTGCAGTCGGTGAGCGTATCTTCGTCGATACGCACCGCGGCATCCTGCTGCCGGCGGAACGGCGCGCCATAGGCTGGGTACCGCAGGACGGCCTGCTGTTCCCGCATCTCGACGTGCGCGCCAATCTCGACTACGGGGCTCGGCGGGCGACGGCGCGCGGGACCGGGGCCATCCACCGCGATCAGGTGATCGACACCCTCGGCCTCGCGCCGCTGCTCGGGCGCTGGCCACGCGAACTCTCCGGCGGTGAACGGCAGCGTGTTGCGCTCGGGCGTGCCCTGCTGTCGAAACCGTCACTGCTGCTGCTCGATGAACCTCTCGCCGCACTCGACGCACCACGCAAGGCGGAGATCCTCGCGCTGCTCGATGGCATCAAGCGTGACTTCGACATCCCGGCGATCCACGTCACCCACAGTCTCGCCGAGGTCCTGCGACTCGCCGACCACCTGGTGCTGATCGATGCCGGCCGCGTTCTCGCAAGCGGTCCGGTCGGAAGTCTCGTCGGTCGCGCCGACACGCCGCTGCTGTCGATGCGCGCGGACACCGGCAGCCTGCTGACGCTCGCGATACGCGGACGTGATGTCGAGGGGGACGGCTGGATCGCCGAACTCGAGGGCCAGCCGGTCCGCATCCCGCTGTTGCCGCTCGAAGCCGGTCGCGACACCCGGGCTTACGTCCCGGCGAACGAGGTGATTCTCGCCACCCATCCGCCGCAAGGGCTGTCGGTCCGCAATACCCTGCGCGCGCGCATCCTGCAGTTGCGCGACCGCGGCGATGGCTCGGTACTGGTCGAACTCGAGGTGGGCGCGCAGCGCCTGCTCGCGGCGGTGACCCCGGCAGCGGTGTCGGGGCTGGCACTCGCTCCCGGTCAGGACGTGTTCGCGCTGGTGAAGTCGCTGTCGCTCGATGCCCCCGCAGGCGTGCGCCTGCTGGAGATGGGTTGAGACACCGGCAGCCGGGGACCGACCTCAGAACATCTGCGAGGGGCCGGGTGCCTCGGTTTCCTTGATCACATGGCGAGCGACGATATGCTCGCCGGTGATCATGGCTTCGTAGGCCTGGCCGGGACCGACCATCGGGTAGACGCCGGCATCCGGATCGATGATCACCTCGAGAAACGCCGGGCCAGGATGACGGATGAACTCGCCGATGACCCGCGGCACGTCGGCCTTGCGGTCGAGACGCACGGCATAACCGAAGCCGTCAGCCTGTGCGGCCTTGACGAAGTCCTTCTTGTGCAGGGATTTGTCGCTCGCCGACATGCGCCCCTTGAAGAAGAGCTTCTGCCACTGCTTGACCATGCCGTCACCGAAATTGTTGAGCACCACGACCTTGATGGGCAGATCGTAGGTGGTGACGGTTTCAAGTTCGCCGAAATTCATGCGGATCGAAGCGTCGCCGTCGATGTCGATGACGAGCGCACCGGGTTTGGCGAACTGTGCGCCGATGGCCGCCGGCAGACCGAACCCCATGGTGCCCATCGACCCCGAGGTGAGCCAGAGCCGCGGACGGCGGAAGTCGAAGTACTGTGCGGCCCACATCTGGTGCTGGCCGACGCCCGTCGCGATGATGGCCTCGCCGCGAGTCTGCCGGTTGATTTCTTCGATGACGTAGTACGGCTGGATGAGTGCGCTGTCGCGATCGTAGTTCATCGCGTGCTTGCGGCGCAGCTGCGCAAGCTCCTCGTGCCAGATCGCGAGATCCGGCCGGAAGCCGATGCGCTGACCATGAGCAGTGAGCGTCTCGAGCGCGTCCTTCAACTGGCCGACGTGGCTCCAGTCGACGCGCTTCACTTTGTTGATCTCGGCGCGATCGATGTCGAGGTGGGCGATCTTGCGCGCCTTGGGTGCGAACTTGGTCGGCACACCGGCGACGCGGTCGTCGAAACGGGCGCCGACCGCGATCAGCATGTCGCAATCATCGACGGCGTAGTTCGCAAAGGCCGCGCCGTGCATGCCGAGCATGCTCATGGACAGCGGATGCATGGTGTCGAATGCGCCGATGCCCATCAGCGTCGTCACCACGGGAACGCCGAACGCCGTCGCGAACGCGGTGAGCGCGCCAGCGGCCTCGCCGTTTACCGCACCACCGCCGACGTAGAGCAGCGGACGCTGCGCCGCCGACAGCATTGCAAAGAATTCGGCGGCCTCGTCGTCTTCGACGGCGGCGTGGTTCGACGCAAACAGGCGCTTGCGATAGCCCGGGATCGGCAGTACGCCCTCGCCCTTGAAGGTGCCGGCCCAGTTCTGCACATCCTTGGGAACGTCGATGACCACCGGACCGGGGCGGCCGGTACGGGCGATCTCGAAAGCCGTACGCACCGTAGCCTCGAGGAGGGTCGGATCGGTGACGAGAAAGATGTGTTTGGCGACGGCGCCCATGAGCGCCGGCACCGGCGCCTCCTGGAAAGCATCCGAGCCGATCGCGGCGACCGGCACCTGCCCGCAGATGACGACCATGGGTATCGAGTCGGCCATGGAATCGCGCACCGGAGTCACGGTATTGGTGGCTCCCGGACCGGAAGTCACGAGACACACTCCGACGCGCCCGCTTGCGCGCGCGTAGCCAGCGGCCATGAACCCGGCACCCTGCTCGTTAGCCGGCACGATCAGCGGCATCTGCGCCAGTCCGCGCTCCGCCTGTGACTGGTTGTAGAGGAACACGGCATCGTAGGTCGGCAGGATCGCACCGCCCGAGTAGCCGAAGATGGTCGTGGTGCCCTCGTCCGCGAGTACCTGGACGATCATCTCGGCGCCGGTCATGGTGGTGCCGGCGCGTGGATGGCGGGCCGGTGCATCGGTGCGGGTCGCGGCGGACTGGGACATGCGAAAACCACTGAAAACGGGCGACGGGCCGATCAGACTACCAGTTCAAGCGTTCCGTGCAATATGCTTCAGGACGCATGCGCCACATCATAGCCATCAACCTGCAGAACGAAGCGGGAGCCCTCACCCGGGTCGCCGGGCTGTTTTCAACCCGCGGCTACAACATCGAGTCGCTGTCGGTCGCCGCCACCGACGACCCTACGGTCTCGCGCATCACGCTGGTCACGCAGGGCTCCGACCACGTAATCCAGCAGATCGTCAGCCAGCTCAACAAGCTTGTCGATGTCGTCGCCGTCGAGGACATGACCCAGGGCGAGCACATAGAGCGCGAGCTCGTGCTGCTCAAACTGAAGGTACGTCTAGAGCAGTCCGATGCGGTGCGCGGCTATGTGGTGCGCGCGGGTGGCCGCGTGCTCGATCCGGCGAGCGACGGCTTCATCGTCGAGCTCACGGCCAGCGAGACCGAAATCGACAAGTTCGTCGCCGACCTGGCAAAGGGCGCACAGCTGCTCGAGGTGGTACGCAGCGGCACGCTCGGCATCAGCCGTCTCGAGCGCGCGGCGCGTTCGCGCCGCGAATGACACGCGGCAGCATCTGCACCAGCGTGGCGTCGCGCAACCCGAAGTGATGCCACAGCGCGGCGGCCACGTGCAGGCCTGCCAGCGCCAGCAAGCCCCAGGCGGCCCAGATGTGCGCGGGCTGCAGGACATTGGCCCACTCGATGTTCTTTGGCAGCCACACCGGCAGCTCGAAAAGACCAAAGAAATGGGTACGCCCGCCATAGGTCATGGATGCACTCCAGCCGAGCAATGGCACCGCGAACATCGCGAGGTAGATCACGCCATGCACGGCACCGGCGGCACGCTGCTGGCCGCGCGGCATGGATGACGGCAACGGCGGCCGACGACGCCAGCGGTTCCAGGCGAAACGGAACGCCACCAGGAACAGCACGATGAGTCCAACCGACTTGTGGTGCTTCAGCCAGCGACCGTACTCCGCGCGTACCGTCGGGTCATCGAAGTCGCCGAAGTTGACGATGAAATACATCAGCGCCGTGGTGCCGAGCACGGCGAATGCCATGACCCAATGGAACAGCTTCGAAACGCCGCTCCACGGACGCTCGTCGGGACGACGGGCCGGCGCCACGCGCAGCAGTACCGACAGCATGATCCAGATCGCAGCCATGCTCGCCGGCCAGGCGAACAGCAGCGTCTGCCAGAGTTGTGTCGGCCCCGAGATCAGCCCTGTCGACCAGGCGACTGCCGCGACCAGCGGCGCGGCGAGCACGCTTGTCGCGATCAGCAGATTCTTCTTCATGGATACAGTCTCTTCTTGTCAGACACTGCCGGCGTCGTAATCATAGAGTGTTCGCAGTTCCGCCATGCCGGCACCGAGCGCCTTGACCTGCTGCTGCGGATCGTCTGCGAAGTAGAGCTCCGCACGTGAACGCGACATGACGAGTGCGGCGCTGACACGCGCGTGGCGTGCCTCTTCATAGCGCCGCAGCACCTCGTCAGGAGTTGTCGAAGTCGCCACCATGCGACCCATGACGGCCGCATCTTCAAGGGCCATGACTGCGCCCTGCCCGGTGAACGGCGGCATCGCATGCGCGGCATCGCCGAGCAGGGTGGCGCGACCGCGGGTCCACGTCGGCAGCGGATCGCGGTCGAAGAGACCCCACTTGAACAGGCGGTCCGGCGGCGTCAGCGCGAGCAGATCGAGGCTGTGCGCCTCGAAGTCGGCGAATTCCTCGAGCACTTCAGCGAGCGTCGAACGCACCGACCAACCTTCTTCCATCCAGGCTTCGCGACGCGCGATGGCGACGAAATTGACCAGCGAGCCGCGACGCAACGGGTAGCGCATCAGCAGCCGGCGCGGTCCAACCGTCATGCAGAGTGGTGGATCCAGCAGCGCCGGCGGTACGAGGTCGCCGGGGATCAGCCCGCGCCACGCGACGTAGCCCGTGAAGTTCGGACGGTCGGGGCCGAACAGCGCGACGCGCGTGGCCGAGTGGATGCCGTCGGCACCAATCAGCCAGTCGGCCTCGAAGCGCCGGCCATCCGACAGGTCGAGGGTCACGCCCGTGGCGGCCGATTCGACGCTGCGAACCGTGGCCGAGGTCACGACACAGTCAGGGTCGAGCGTGCGCACCGCTGCGAACAAGGCAGCGTGCAGGTCGGCGCGATGCACGTGGTAAAGCGGCATCCCGTAGCG
>JBIKVA010000160.1:0-6655 GCA_044357085.1 Steroidobacteraceae bacterium
CAGACAGCCCGCTTTTCGCGCTATCAGGAGGTCATTGATCAACTGTTGGCTGCTGGCAAGGCTTATCGCTGCTACTGCACCAAGGACGAGTTGGATCAACTGCGCTCGGAGCAGATGGCCAGAAAGGAAAAACCGCGCTATGACGGGCGCTGGCGCGACCGTTCGGACAGCCGGCCGGGCGTGGAGCCGGTCATCCGCTTCAAGAACCCGCTCGACGGCGCAGTGGTGGTACACGACCTGGTTCACGGCGATGTCACTTTTCGCAATAGAGAGCTCGATGATCTGATCATCGCGCGGGCGGACGGCACTCCGACCTACAACTTCTGCGTGGTGGTCGACGACATGGACATGGGTGTCACCCATGTCATTCGCGGGGACGACCACCTGAACAACACGCCACGCCAGATCAACCTGTTCCAGGCGCTCGGCGCAAAGATCCCGACTTTTGCGCACGTGCCGATGATCCTCGGACCAGACGGCGCAAAGCTTTCGAAGCGACACGGGGCAGTCAGCGTCCTGCAGTACGAGGAAGATGGCTACCTGCCCGATGCTCTGCTGAACTATCTGGTGCGTCTCGGGTGGTCCCATGGCGACCAGGAGGTATTCACCAGAGAAGAAATGGTTGCAGCTTTCGACATCCAGGACGTCAACAAGGCGGCCTCCGCTTTCAATCCGGAAAAGCTTCTGTGGCTGAACCAGCAGCATCTCATGCGGGCGGACCCCTCTACGGTCGTGCCGTTCCTGCTCCCGCACCTCCAACGACTCGGCATCGACACCGCCGATTCGACGTTTCTCGAGCGCCTGATCATCGCTCAACGTGAGCGCAACAAGACCCTCAAGGAAATGGCTGCCAACAGCCGTTTCTTCTTCGAAACCGAGTTGAGCATCGATCCCAAGGCGGCAGCCAAGCATCTGACGGACGAGGCCAGAGCCCTGCTCGCCGAGTTCGCGCGGTCCCTGGAGGCTTTGCCAATCTGGGCTGCACCTCAGGTACACGAGGCACTCACCACATTTGCCGCGGCCAAGAGCCTTCCGCTCGGTAAAGTCGCGCAGCCGTTGCGCGTGGCGGTCACCGGCGGGACGGTATCCCCACCGATCGATTTGACTTTGGAACTTCTCGGGCGCGAGCGCACGCTGACCCGGCTGGGCCAAATACAGGGCGACTAGGCTTCAACCGATCTTCAGGAACGAGGTCAGAAGGCCCCGGGCGATGAGAGATCTGAAGGCCGTTGATGCCGATCGCGACCAGTCGAAGCGCTCTCGGATGAGTTCGCTGGCTCGAAAGGCCCGTCTTGCCCTCTCAGGGTAGTCAGAGATCATCTCGCGCATTCGGCCTGCGATGCTTGCCGGGTCAGGTAACGCCCATTCGCCGCATTGTCCGTCTGGCGAGGGCCAAATGCGGGTGAAATCGGGGTCGGTGATGGGTTCCATCGAGTGATCAATTTTCAGCACGTCCTCGCGGACGAAAGACAGATATTCGGTTTGCCCGCTGTGAAACGTCGCAATCGAGGGTACGCCACACGCCAGCGCCTCGATCAGCGGCAAACCCCAGCCCTCGGCGCGCGACGGGAAAACGAAAGCATCCGCGAGTCCGTAGAGCGCAAGCATGTCGGCAGGTGAAAGAGCACCGAACAGTAGATGCACATTACGTAGCCCCGTCGATTGGACAAGAGCTTCCATCTCCGCCCTCTTGCGCTCATGGTTCAGGAAATAGTCGGATTTGATGAACAACTGGACCTTGTCATCGCCATCGAAAGCGCGTTGAAAACCGTCCAGAAGCTGGCGATAGCCCTTTCTCTCCTCGAACTTCCCCAACGTCAGAAACCTGAACGGAGCCGGGGTGGATCCACGCGGCTCCCGTACGAAGGAATGGAACTTCCGGCTGCATACACCCTCGGGCACCACATCGATCCGATTCCCGGAGAGTCCGTTGGCGACGAGCACGTCGCGTCCCCATTGGCTAGGCACCCATATCAACTTGGCGTATTGCTGGATGTAGGCCAGGTACTCACGCGGCGGACGGGTGTTTTCGAACACCGACCACACCACGTGCGTTCCACGCATCACCGACATGCCATGGTGGGCATTGAACCAGATGTTCAGGTCATCTGACCGTGAGGTCTGTACTGCCGACGACAGCTGGTCGGGCTGGTCAGGATCGATATCCTCGATCCAGTCCCCCACTATCGAAAGAGCCTTGGCAGCGGCCAGGAACTCGGAGAAGAAAACCCCGCCACCCAGGATATTCCGCTGACCGAAGAAACGGATTCGCACTTATCGGAAGCCGGTCCAGCCGCTCTGGTAGAGAGTGAACAAGGGCTTCGCGCCAACCTGCGACGCGTACTCGGCTACGTACTTGCCCTTGCCACTGACCACGGGTTGTTGAAGAAGAGTGAAACCGGTGTCATCGCTTGACGCACAGAACGCTTCCATCGGCGCATCATCGACAACCACCAGAGTCTGCGGCGAAACAAACTCGTAGATCGAGACCAGTTCCTTCAGATGATGCACTGCGCTGGGCGTCAGGTTCCCCCAGTCAAGGTCGAATGAATCGAGATACAGCAACGAAATCTTGGAGCCGGAGGCACGCAATCGGTCCGCCACATCACGCAACGTGACCACGCTATCGCCCGTAAGCACCTGCGTGTTTTGACCGACCAACGCACCGCAGGCCGCTGTCGCTGCAGGATCGATGTCCATTGCATAACACACGCCGCCGGCCGGGCGGTCCCGAAGGTACCTGTCGAACATGAGGGTACTCTGACCATCGCCCTGCCAATTGTCTGGCGTGCGCAGACAGCCCGTCTCGACGATCACCAGCGGCTGGGAGGCGTCGAAGGTATCCAGATAATTGAATATCTTCCTGAAGGACACCTCCCGCATTGCCAAGCGAGGCGCCGCCTCCGCATTGAACCATAACCAGAACATTTTTCGTCCCCGTTGATCAGTTTCACGCCGCCAAACGAACCGGCCTCAATGCGCCGCCGGCACTCCCTTGCCGCCACGCTTGGCGGCACGGCGCGTTGCCGTCTTGTTCGCCTTTGCAGGCTCGGCCGCAGCGGGTGCCGGGGGCGCGAGCGGCGTCGGCTGCGAAGCCAGCGCGATCTCCAGCACTTCGTCGATCCACTTCACGGGGCGGATGTCGAGGTTGCCCTTGATGTTGTCCGGGATCTCGGTGAGGTCTTTCTTGTTGTCGACCGGGATCACGACGGTGGTGATGCCACCGCGGGCGGCCGCCAGCAGCTTTTCCTTGAGCCCGCCGATCGGCAGGACCTCGCCACGGAGGGTGATCTCGCCGGTCATCGCGACTTCGGACCTGACCGGAATCTTGGTCAGTGCCGACACCAGCGCCGTGCACATACCGATACCCGCCGAGGGGCCGTCCTTGGGTGTCGCGCCCTCGGGCACGTGCAGGTGGATATCGAGCTTCTGGTAGAAGTCGGCCTCGAGCCCGATGTTCTGCGCACGGCTGCGGACGACCGTCATTGCAGCCTGGATGGACTCCTGCATCACCTCGCCGAGCTGTCCGGTGTGCTGCAACTTGCCCTTGCCCGGAACGGTGGCGGCTTCGATGGTCAGCAACTCGCCGCCGACCTCCGTCCACGCAAGGCCCGTCACCTGACCGATGCGGTTTTCTTCCTCGGCCTTGCCGAAGCGGAAGCGCTGCACACCCAGGTACTTCTCGAGCGACTTTGAAGTCACCGTGACGGATTTCGCCTTGCCCTTGCCGGTGAGCAGCTCGCGTACCGTCTTGCGGCAGATCTTGGCGATCTCGCGCTCGAGACTGCGGACGCCGGCCTCGCGGGTGTAGTAGCGGACGATGTTGAGCAGCACCGCCTCGTCGACCTTGAGTTCGCCGTCCTTGAGGCCGTTGTTCTTCATCTGCTTTGGCAGCAGATATTTCTTCGCGATGTTCATCTTCTCGTCTTCGGTGTACCCGGGCAGACGGATGACTTCCATGCGATCGAGCAGCGGCGCAGGGATATTCAGGCTATTCGCCGTGCAGACGAACATCACCTGGGACAGATCGAGATCGACCTCGAGGTAATGGTCGTTGAAGGCGTTGTTCTGTTCGGGGTCGAGAACCTCGAGCAGCGCCGATGACGGGTCGCCCCGAAAATCCATCGACATCTTGTCGATCTCGTCGAGCAGGAAGAGCGGGTTGGTGACCGCGGTCTTCGAGAGGTTCTGGACGATCTTGCCCGGCATCGAACCGATGTAGGTGCGTCGGTGCCCGCGGATCTCGGCCTCGTCACGCACGCCACCCAGGCTCATGCGCACGAACTTGCGATTGGTCGCCCGCGCGATGCTCTGCCCCAGCGAGGTCTTGCCCACGCCCGGCGGCCCGACGAGACACAGGATCGGGCCCTTGATCTTGTCGACCCGTTGCTGCACAGCGAGGTACTCGAGGATGCGCTCCTTGACCTTCTCGAGCCCGTAGTGGTCTTCGTCCAGGACCTCCTGGGCGCGCAACAGGTCCTTGAGGACCTTGGTCCGCTTCTTCCAGGGCACCTTGACCAGCCAGTCGATGTAGTTGCGGACGACCGTGGCCTCCGCCGACATCGGCGACATCATCTTGAGCTTGTTGAGCTCGGCGGTGGCCTTGTCCTTGGCCTCCTTGGGCATCCCGGCGGTGGCGATCTTCTGCTCGAGTTCCTGGACCTCGTTGACGCCATCCTCCATCTCGCCAAGTTCCTTCTGGATGGCCTTCATCTGCTCATTCAGGTAGTACTCGCGCTGCGACTTTTCCATCTGCGCCTTGACGCGACCGCGGATGCGCTTCTCGATCTGAAGTACATCCATTTCGCCTTCGATGGCGACGAGGATGTGCTCGAGCCGCTGGCGGACATCGAGAATCTCGAGGACCTTCTGCTTGTCGGCCAGCTTGAGGGCCATGTGCGCGGCCACCGTATCGGCAAGGCGTCCGGCATCGTCGATGCCGGCGAGCGCGGTCAGCACCTCGGGCGGCACTTTCTTGTTCAGCTTGACGTACTGCTCGAACTGCGACACCACGGAGCGCGAGAGCACCTCGAGTTCTTTTTCCTCGTACTTGTCGACCTCGACCGCGGGCGACACCTGGGCGGTGTAGAACGGCCCGCCGAGGAGCTTCTCGACGGCGCCACGGTCGACACCCTCGACCAGCACCTTGACGGTGCCGTCAGGGAGCTTGAGCAACTGCAGCACCGTGGCGATGGTGCCGATGCGATAGAGGTCGTCCTGCTTGGGGTCATCGACCTCGGCCTGGCGTTGAGCCACCAGCATAATGCGCTTGTCGCCCTTCATGGCCGACTCGAGCGCCAGGATAGATTTCTCCCGCCCGACGAAGAGCGGAATGACCATGTGCGGATAGACCACCACGTCCCGCAACGGCAGGACCGGGATGTTCTCGATGGAGGCTTGGGGAACGGCGGCTTCGGACATGGCGGCAGCCCTCGAGGGCAGTGACAGGACGATTTGTCCCTAGTCTACGGCTAATGGGGACGGAGGGCGTGTTATGCAAGTCACCAGAGGCACGGATTCCCGAAAGAAGTAAACACCGGGTCGCGGGTGACCAGCGGCAAACCCTCGAGCGAACTCTGTGCCGCGAGCATGCGGTCGAAAGGATCGCGATGATCGGCAGGATATGCCCCAGCCACGAGCGCATGTCGCCAACCGATATCGAGTGCCGTGAACCGGCTGCGCTGCAGAAGCTCGCTGAAGTGAACGCTGAGGTCCGGTATCAGTGGAAGCTTGCCGAGTCGTTGCTTGGTGCGGATCTCCCAGACGCTCGCGGTGCTGACAAAGACCTCGTTTTGTGGGAGAGCGATGGCAGCGCGGGCGGCCCCACTCAAGCGAAGATCGTCAGTCCACCACCAAAGCAGCGCATGGGTGTCGAGCAGGATCCGCATCAGCCCTTGCCTTCCCAGGCGGCAAGTTCAGCCTCCGGCAAGGGTTCGAAAAACTCGTCGCCGACCACACCACCCAGCAGACCCGGCTTGCGGGGTTCCTGACTCGGGTCGAACTGAATGAGCTTGGCGCAAGGCTTGCCAGCCTTGGCTAGGACGACCTCATCCCCACGGGCGACATCTTCGAGGAGGCGCGACAAATGGGTCTTCGCCTCGTGAACATTGACCGTTTTAGTAGCCATAACGAAGTATGGCTAAGCAGGTGGACTAACTCAATATCCCCAACAGCCTGGTTCGTTCAGACCGAGCCGCCAGAGACTTTGCGGGCCGGGGGTTCGCCGTCCGTGGCTGCTGCCTCGGGCGCCTTGAACACCAGGTAGGGCTTGGAGTGTCCGTCGACCACCGACTCGTCGACCACCACTTTCTGCACGTTGCGCAGCGATGGCAGGTCGTACATGGTGTCGAGCAGGATGCCTTCCATGATGGTGCGAAGGCCGCGGGCTCCGGTCTTGCGCTGCATGGCCTTGCGGGCGATCGCACGCAGACCCTCTTCGCGGAACTCGAGTTCGACCCCTTCCATGTCGAAGAGCCGCCGATACTGCTTGGTGAGTGCGTTCTTCGGGTCCTGAAGGATGGACATCAGTGCTTCTTCGTCGAGCTCTTCGAGGGTCGCCACCACCGGCAGACGACCGACGAACTCGGGAATGAGGCCGAACTTGATGAGGTCTTCGGGTTCGACGTCGTGGAAGATGTCGGTGCCGTGCAGACGC
>JBIKVA010000161.1:0-6558 GCA_044357085.1 Steroidobacteraceae bacterium
GGCGATGCCTTGCGGGAGCCGGGGGGCATTCCCGTGTACTGGGACATCCTCGAGCCCTCGTCCTTCATCGCCACCAACGGGGTCGCGCCGTGATCAGGATGAAGACCTTCGGCATGGATGCGAACGGTCGCTCGACGTGGACCACGACGCCGATTCCCTTCAAGCAGGTGACGCCGCTCTATGCCGAAACGGCGCGGCAGGACGGCGCCTACTGGGGCATCTCGATCAACCAGCCCGGCGAGCCCGTGGGCGGCGGGCCGTTCGAGATGCATCTCACCAACCAGCCGCGCATGGTGTGGGCCATGTCCGGCCACCTCGACAACACGCTGCAGAGCGGCGAGATCCGTCGGTCCGGCATGGGCGAAGGCGTGGTGGTGACCGGTCCCTCGTTGCACCACTCGTCGTTCGCACGCAGCCGTGAGCCGGTGATCACCCTGAGCCTCACCTTCCCCGGCACGAACGTCTACGAGTTCAAGGAATAGCCGCCATGAAATTCGTGAATATCGACGTCGACGAGCAGGGCCATTCTTTCTTCAAGGAAGTCGACCTGCCGCAGTACGGCACCCCGCGGCGCATTTCCTCGAAGAACCAGAACGTGCTGTGGTGGAAGATGGGGCTCGCGCAACCCGGTCATGCCGCCGATTTCGCCACCGTGCCCGAACTCACCTTCATGGCCGTGTTCTCGGGCCAGATCAACCTGACGGTCAGCAATGGCGAGACGCGTCACTTCGTGCGCGGCGACATGCTGACGCTGTGGGATACGCGCGGCCAGGGTCACCGCGTCGCGGTCGTCGGCGAGGAGCCCTGCCACTTCCTGATGGTGGCGCTGCCGGACAAGGGCGAGTTCAGCTGACGCACGGCGCTCTGTTCGGGTGTCTGCCGTTCAGGCAGATGCCGTTCAGGTGCGCGTCGCCGTGAACTCCAGCCCCTGCTTGCGCAGCGGCAGCGAGCGATAACGGCGACCGGTCGCCGCGAAGATCGCATTGCAGAGTGCGGCAGCGACCGGCGGCACGCTGCCCTCGCCCACGCCACCGATACGCTCGGCCGAGTCCATCAGTGCCACCCGCACGTGCGGCATTTCATTGATGCGCAGCAGCGACTGCTCGTGGAAGTTGCCCTGCTGCACACGGCCGGCCGCAATGCCGATCTCGCCGTTCAGCGCCGCGCACAGGCCCCAGGAGATGCCGCCCTCGAGCTGCGCCTCCACGGTGCCCGGATTGAGCACGAGGCCGCAGTCGTAGACGCAAGTGACTTTGTCGATGGTGACCGTCGAGCCGTCGACCGTCACCTCGAACACCTGCGCACAAACGCTGCCGAAGCCGGTGTTCATGGCGAAGCCGCGCCCGCGCCCCTTGCGCAGCGGCGTGCCCCAGCCGGACTCGGCTGCGGCACGCTCCAGCACTGCCAGCGCGCGCGGATTGCTGCGCACGAGGCTGCGCCGGAATTCGAGCGGATCACGTCGGGCAGCGTGCGCAAGCTCGTCGATCATGGATTCGGCGAAGAAGCCGTTCTGCGAGGCGCCGACCGCGCGCCAGAAGCCGACCGGAACCGGCACCGCGACGTCGACGCTGTCGCACAGCGCGTTCGGCAGGTCGTATTCCGCGGGGATCACGCCAAACGCGGACGAACCGTCGGGGAATTTCGGATTCGGCCGCATGCGCTTGTAGCCGAGCAGCGACTGCCCGGCGATGCGACCGTGCACGGCGAGCACATTGCCGCTGCGGTCGAGCCGTGCACGGTAGCGCGCCATGTACGCAGGCCGGTAGAAGTCGTGCTGCAGATCCTGCTCGCGGGTCCAGATGAGATTCACGGCGCGGCCCGGAACCGCCTTGGCGATGCTGACGGCCTGCTGCACCGAGTCGAGTTCCCAGCGCCGGCCAAAGCCGCCACCGGCGAAGGTGACGTCGACACGCACGCGTTCCGGCGGCAGCCCGGTGAGCTTCGCGGCGAGGTCGCGCGCGTAATCCGGCTGCTGCAGGCCGCCCTGGACGTGGCAGGAATCGGCCGTGACCTTGGCCACGCACGACTGCGGCTCCATCGTCATGTGCGCGAGATAGGGCACCTCGTAGGTGACGTCGACGTCGACCGCGTCGGTGCGTGCGAAGGCCGCAGCGATGGCGGCGCGATCGGCCGGACGGCGCTGCCGCGAGGCGGCACCCGGCACGGGCAACGGCATCTCGAGCGCGTTGGCGTCGTCGCCGAGCGCACGCCGCGTCGAAGCGGCGATCGAGTCGCTGCCGAGGCCGCGCAGGTCGCTCTCGTCGAAGACGACGTCCAGCGCCTCCGCAGCCTGTCGCGCGCGCCACCAACTGTCCGCAACCACGGCGACCGCGTCGTCGAGCGGTACCACCGCAAGCACACCGGGCCGGGACGAAACACTGGCGGCATCGAAACGCTGCACGCGACCCCGCAACGACTGCGAACGGCGCAGCGCTGCGAACACCATGCCGGTTTCGCGCACGTCCACTGCGAACACGGCGGAGCCGTCGACCTTGGCGGGCGTGTCCTTGCGCACCAGCCGCTTGCCCGTGAGTCGCAGCGCAGCCGCGGGTTTCAGCGTCGGCTGCACAGGTACCGGCAGTGCGGCGGCGGCTGCGGCGAGCTCGCCGTAACCGAGTGCGCGACCAGTGGCGGCATGAACGACGCGGCTGTTTTCGGTACGACAGGACGCCGGCTCCACCTGCCAGCGTGCGGCCGCGGCGGCGACCAGCATCTCGCGCGCTGCCGCACCCACCTGCCGCAGCGGCTCGCGATAGGCCATGACCGAGTCGCTGCCGCCGATGCGCTGCCGCTTGGTCACGGGATTGGCGAACGCGAGGTTTGCGTGTGCCAACGCTACCGTCACCCGCGACCAGTCGGCGTCCATCTCGTCGGCGATCACCATCGCCAGGGTGTCGGCGATGCCCTGGCCGATCTCGGTCTGCGGGCTGGTGATGACGATCGCACCATCCGCACGCAGTTCGAGATGGAAGGCGAACGGGTTGATCGCGGCCGCGGTCTCGCCGCCGCCGGTCGCGGTCGTCGGTCCGGCCGACTGCCCTGCGAACAGCAGGTCCTTGCACAGCAGCACACCGGAACCGGTGACTGCGAGACTGACGAGGAATCGTCGCCGGGGAAGAGTGTTTTCAGAAACGTCGTCGCTGGCCATGTATGCAAGAATATCGAAGAACTCTGGGGGGTGAATGATCGGTTCGAACGACTTGCGCGCCGTGGTCACCGCGGCCCTGTGGGCAGCCGTGACCGCCGTCACCCTGACCGCCGTCACCGCAACTGCGGCTGCCGCGGAGCCCGTCGCCAAGGCCGGGGACTGGCCGGCCTTCGGCAACGACCCGGGCGGCAGCCAGTACTCCGCCCTCGCGCAGATCACGCCCGCCAACATCGCTCGCCTCGAAGTCGCGTGGATCCACCGCTCGGGCGATGTCGCCGGCAAGGGTGACGTGCGTGGCGCCACGGCGCTCGAGGCGGTGCCGATCCACGCCAACGGCACCCTCTACTACTGCACGCCCTTCAACCGCGTCATCGCGCTCGATCCGGCGACCGGCAGGCAGAAGTGGGCGTTCGACCCGCACGCTGCGGCGGCCGGCAAGGCGCCGCTCGCCAAGCAACCGCGCCGCGCCGGCATCTGCCGCTCGGTCGCCTACTGGCAGGCCGCCAGCCCCCGCCCTGGCGTCGCCTGCGAAAGACGCATCTTCAAGGGCGACGTGCACGGCAACGTGTTCGCGATCGACGCCGACACCGGCGCATCGTGCGCCGACTTCGGCGCGGCCCGCGGGCACCCGGGGTTCGTGACCCACGCCGATTTCGACGGTCGCGGCAGCGGCGACGAATCGCGGGGCATGACCTCCGGACCCGTGGTGATCGGCGACCTGGTGGTGGCCTCGGCGGGTGCCCGCGACTCGCTGACCGACGCCAACAACGGCTTCGTGCGCGCCTTCGACGCGCGCAGCGGCGAACTGCGCTGGGAATTCGACCCGATCCCGCCGGAGCATGCGCACGACACGGGCGCCGCCAACGTCTGGTCGACCATGAGCGTCGATCCCGAGCGGGGTCTGGTGTTCGTGCCGACCACCAACCCGTCACCCGATTTCTTTGGCGTGGGCCGCAAGTTCCCGATCCCGCTCGCCGATGCCACGGTGGCGCTGTCGGCGGCGGACGGCAAGCCGGTGTGGCATTTCCAGGCGACG
Source organism: Steroidobacteraceae bacterium (assembly GCA_044357085.1). GTDB lineage: Bacteria > Pseudomonadota > Gammaproteobacteria > Steroidobacterales > Steroidobacteraceae > UBA964. Next base: position 4,185 of record JBIKVA010000161.1, read on the forward strand.
CGGCACGACCTCTTCGACTTCGACCTGCCGGGACATCCGCTGCTGGTCGACATCCTGCACGGCGGCCAGCGCGTGCCGGTGGCGATCCAGCAGACCAAACAGGGTCGCGTGTTCGTGTTCGAGCGCGCTACCGGACGCTCGCTGTTCCCGATCGAGGAGCGTCCGGCCCCGGCGTCCGACATCCCCGGCGAGGTCAGCGCGCCGACCCAGCCCTTTCCGGTGCTGCCGGAGCCGTTCTCGCGCCAAGTGCTCGACATCGACGACATGTGGGGGCTCACCTGGTTCGACCGCGACTGGTGCCGCCGCGAATTCCGCAAGCTGCGCTACGAGGGCCCGTTCACGCCGCCGAGCGAACGCGGCTCGCTGGTGTTTCCGTTCGGGGGCGGCAACTGGGGCGGCGTCGCCTATGACCGGGTCAACAACCTGCTCATCGCCAAGGGCCAGAACCTGGCCTTGCGCGTGCGGCTGATCCGCAAGGACGCCAAAGAAAAAGACGCCGACGGCAAACTCGTCGGTAGCGACCTCGTCGGCACGCCCTATCGCGCGGAGATGGGCCTGTTCGTCTCGCCGCTCGGCCTGCCCTGCACGCCACCGCCCTTCGGCACCCTGAGTGCCATCGATCTCGCCAGCGGCAAGTTGCGCTGGCAGGTGCCGCTCGGGCAGTCCCGTTACAAGGGCATCACGGCGCCGGCGGCTTTCGGCTGGGGCTCGCCGAACATCGGCGGTCCCATGGTCACGGCCGGCGGGCTGGTGTTCGTCGGCGCCGCCATGGACCGCAAGCTGCGCGCCTTCGACGTCAAGAGCGGCGCCGAACTCTGGAGCGGCGAACTGCCGGCACCCGGCATGGCCGTGCCCATGACCTACGAAGCGGGCGGACGGCAGTACATCGTCATCGCCGCGGGCGGCAACGCCCGCGTCAGCCCCGAACTCGGCGATGCCATCGTGGCCTTCGCCCTCCCCAAAGATTTCAAGCCCTGAGGCAAACGCAAGATGTCACAAAAAATGGCGGAATTCCGGCGCGGCTGGCGATCACTGCTCGCGGCAGCCATCGGCAACGGCTCGGGGTTGAGCGGGCTGGCGTTCTACACCTTCGGCGTGTTCGTGCTGCCGCTGGTGGCGGCGTTCGGCTGGACCCGCGGTGAAGTGTCGATCGCCGCAAGCTTCCTGATCATCGGCACGGCGATCACCGCGCCGCTCGTCGGCTCGGTGATCGACCGTTTCGGTGCACGGCGGGTCGGGCTGGTCTCGATGGTCGCTCTGGCCGTCGGCTATGCCGCCCTCACCACGATCGACGGCTCGATCGGCATGTTCTACGTCGCGTGGCTGGGGCTGTCGCTGATCGGCGGCGGCACCACGCCGGTGGTGTGGACGCGCACGGTCAACATCTGGTTCGACCGCGGTCGCGGTCTTGCGCTCGGTCTCGCGCTCGCGGGCTCCGGCGTCGCCGGCGTGTTCGCGCCGGTACTGGTGACGCGGATCATCGCCGAGTACGGCTGGCAGGCGGGTTATCTCGCCATCGGTGGCTTCCTGCTGGTGGTGTCGACACCGCTGGTCGCTCTGCTGCTGAAGGAACGGCCGACTGCCCCGCCGCCGGCGGCGGGCAGCGCCGGTACGGCCGCGGATAGCGCGGAACCGCTGCCTGGCCTCGAACTCGATGAGGCTCTGCGGCAGGTCGCGTTCTGGAAAATCGCCGCCGGCTTCTTCCTGGTCTCTGCGGTGATCGCGGCGCTGATCATCAACCTCATCCCGTTGCTGGTCGACCGCGGGCTGGATACGCAGCAGGCCGCGAGCATCGCCGGCGTCATGGGCATTGCCGTGCTCGTCGGGCGCGTGGCGATCGGCGTGCTGCTCGATCACTTCCCGGCACCTCTGGTTGCGGGTGTGGTGCTCGGCTTGTGCGCACTCGGGTGTTTCGCCCTGGCCCTGCCGGGCGCATCGACGTGGCTGATCGGTCTCAGCGTGCTGTCGCTGGGTCTTGCGGCCGCGGCCGAGGTCGATCTCGTCGCCTATCTCTCCAGCCGCTTCTTCGGCATGCGCGCCTACGGCAAGGTGTACGGCTGGCAGCTGACCAGCTTCTATCTCGGCGCCGCGCTCGGCCCGCTCGCCGCGGGCATGGCCTACGACCGGTTCGGCAGCTATCTGCCGACGCTGTACTTCGCAACGGGTGCGCTGATATTTGGTGCGCTGGTCACCGCAACCCTCGGCAAGCCGCGGTTCGCGCAGGAAGACTGAACGGTCGCCGCTGGCAGACGCGACCGCGCGGCACGGAACCTCAGCCGCCGACCGAAACGCCCTGCATCGGCTCGCCGTCGCGCATGATCGCCGACCATGAGCGGTCGCCGCCGAAACGGATGCCCTTGAAGTCACCGGGCCT
>JBIKVA010000162.1:0-6506 GCA_044357085.1 Steroidobacteraceae bacterium
TTCCTCGAGAAGGCGCGGGCGGCACTCGGCGCGCCGATCGAGATCGTCTCGGGCATCGAGGAAGCGCGTCTCATCTACTCCGGGGTGGCGCACACCTCACCGCTCGCCTCCGGGCGGCGCCTGGTTGTCGACATTGGCGGGGGCAGCACCGAACTCATCATCGGCGAAGGCCTCGCCCCGCTGCGCCTCGCGAGTACCGAGCTCGGTTGCGTGACGATGAGCGAACGTTTCTTCGCAGGTGGGCGGCTCTCCGCCAAGCGGTTCGCCCGCGCCCGCGTCGAGGCGCGCAGCGAGCTCGAACCCATCGAGGACGCCTATCGTGCGATCGGCTGGCAGGGCGCGATCGGCAGTTCCGGCACCGTCAAATCGGTGGCCGATGCCGTACGCGAGCTCGATCCCTCCGCGCAGTCCATCAGCGTCGAGGGGCTGGAGGCGGTCATCGACGTCACGCTGCGTGCCGATCACGTACGGGACGTGGCGTTCGAGTCGCTGAGCGAGGACCGTCGCACGGTCTTCGCCGGCGGCCTTGCGATCCTTGCCGAGGTCTTCGAGAGCCTGGGACTCGAGCGCATGGATGTGTCCGAGGGCGCCATGCGCGACGGGCTGCTCTACGATCTCGTCGGGCGTCTGACCCACGAAGACGCCCGCGAGCGGACCGTGCGTGCGATGCAGGCCCGGTATCACGTCGATCAGGCCCAGGCGGCCCGCGTCGAGGCAACGGTATCCGGCTTCCTTGCGCAGGTGGCCGAGGCCTGGCAACTCGACGACCCGCTTGCCGAGCAATTGCTCGCCTGGGCGGCGCGGTTGCACGAGATCGGCCTCGATGTGTCGCACTCGCGCTATCACCAGCACGGCGCGTATCTGCTCGAGAATGCCGACATGCCGGGCTTCGCCCGCGAGGAGCAGCGGCTGCTGTCGCGGCTCGTGGGCGGGCACCGCCGCAAGCTCGTGGCCGAGGGCTTCGACAAACTGCTGCCGCCGTGGGATCGGCGCATCCTGCAGATGATCGTGCTGCTGCGCATCGCCGTGCTGTTGCACCGCGGGCGTGGACGGGCGCCGCTGCCCGAACTCACCCTGATTCCGCGTGCCCGCAACGTGCTCGAGATGCGCTTCCCGGTGCGCTGGTTGCGCGACCACCCGCTCACCGTCGCCGATCTCAGCGAGGAGATCGACCTGCTCAAGGCGGTCGACTTTCGCCTGCGGGTCTACTCCTCCAGGGGTCTGCCCGCCGTGTAACCCGCCAGCAGCTCGCGCTGCGCGCAGACGCCCTCGCGCGGCCGGGCGCGGTGGTACTGGCCCTCGGCATCGAGTTCCCAGGCTTCGGTGTCGTCGCGGAGGTAGGTCTCGAGGTCCTCGAGCATGCGGCGCTGGTACTTGGTGCGGCGGATCGGAAAAGCGATCTCGACGCGACGGAAGAAGTTCCGCCCCATCCAGTCGGCGCTGCTGCAGAAGATCTCCGGGTCGCCGCCGTTGGCGAACCAGAACACCCGCGAATGCTCGAGGAAGCGGCCGACGATGGAGCGGACGCGGATGTTGTCCGACAACCCCGGCACGCCTGGCCGCAGCGCACACACGCCGCGCACGACGAGATCGACCCGCACGCCTGCCTGCGAGGCGCGGTAGAGCGCGGCGATGGACTCCGGTTCGACCAGGGCGTTCATCTTGAGGATGACGCGTGCCCGCTTGCCCGCCGCGGCATGCGTGCATTCGCGCTCGAGCAGCGACAGCATCGCGCGATGCAACTCGAACGGCGATTGCAGCAGGCAGGAGAGCTTCGGCGCCCGCGTCAGTCCGGTCAGTTGCAGGAATACCTCGTGCACGTCCTGGCCGATCGCCGGATCGCAGGTGAAGAGCCCGTAGTCGGTATAGGTACGCGCCGTACGCGAGTGGTAGTTGCCGGTGCCGAGATGACAGTAGCGCCGCAGGCCGCTGCGCTCGCGCCGCACCACCATGGCGAGCTTGGCGTGGGTCTTGAAGCCGACGACGCCGTACATGACGTGCGCTCCCGCTTCCTGCAGCCGGTCCGAGAGGCCGATGTTCGCCTCTTCGTCGAAGCGCGCGCGCAACTCGATCACCACCGTGACATCCTTGCCGGCGTTCGCCGCCGCCACCAGCGCATCGACGATCGACGAGTCCGCGCCGGTGCGATAGAGGGTCTGCTTGATGGCAAGCACCTGCGGGTCCGCCGCCGCCTGCCGCAGGAAGTCGACCACCGGCGCGAACGACTGGAACGGATGGTGCAGCAGCAGATCGCTCTGCCGGATCGCGGCGAACATGTCCTGCCCATCGTTGAGCCTGCGCGGCAGGCTGGGCCTGAATGCCGGATATTTGAGATCGGGTCGCCTCGCGAGATCGTAGATCGCCGACAGCCGGTGAAGGTTGACCGGCGAGGGCACCGAATAGATGTCCATCGCACCGATGCCGAACTGCTTGGCGAGAAAATCCACCAGATCTTTCGGGCAGTCGGTGGCGGTCTCGAGTCGTACCGCCGAGCCGTAGCGCCGGTGGGCGAGTTCGCCCTCGAGCGCGCGCCGCAGGTCGTCGGCCTCCTCCTCGTCGATGAAGAGGTCGCTGTTGCGGGTCACCCGGAACTGGTGGCACTCGAGGATCCCGATGCCGTCGAAGAGTCGCGGTACGAATTCTTCGATGAGTGTCGACAGCAGCACGAACCGCTGCTCGGTGCCGGCGTCGGTTGGCAGCGGCACGACCCGCGGCAGGGAGCGCGGCGCCTGCACGATGGCGAGCGAGGCTTCGCGGCCGAAGGCATCTTCGCCCTGCAGGCGCACCACGAAATTGAGGCTCTTGTTCTGGATGCGCGGAAACGGTCGCGAGGGGTCGAGCGCGAGCGGCGAGAGCACCGGCTCCACTTCCTTCTCGAAATAGGTCGACAGCCAGTCTCGAGTCGCCTTCGACCACTTGCCGCGCGGTACCAGCACGATGCCCGCCTTGCGCAGCGCCGGCAACAGCACGTCGCCGAGGCAGGCGTACTGCTCGGCCACGAGACGCGTTGCCCTGTGGTGGATCGCCGCCAGTTGTCCGGCGGGCGTCAGGCCGTCGGGCCCGGTGGCCGACGGCGAACTTTCCAGCATCTGCTTGATGCCGGCGACGCGAATCTCGAAGAACTCGTCGAGGTTGCCCGACGAGATGCAAAGAAACCTCAATCTTTCGAGCAGCGGGACCGCCGGGTCCATGGCCTGCGCGAGCACCCGCTGGTTGAACTCCAGCAGCGAGAGTTCACGGTTGATCAGCGACGGGTTCACAAGCGACGGCGTGCCTGCCGGGGCGGGTTCCATTGCCGTAGTACAGCACGAGCGGCCACCGAAAGTGTTACAGCCCCGTAGTGCGGGACAGGACTAACGTCCGGCGCCACCCGTCGACGGAGCCGTACCGATGGTCGCGAGCAGCGCCGGAGTCAGTTGGCCGGAGTCCAGGCCGCCCAGCAGTGGCGCCGCGTGGCTCCGGAAGCCGGCCATCAGGCTGGCCGGAATCGGCCGGTCGTTCGGCAGTGGCACCTTCTGCGGATCCTTGTGGACGCCACGCAGCAGGTACTCATAGTGCAGGTGCGGCCCGGTAGCGAGGCCGGTCATGCCGACGAAGCCGATCACCTCGCCCTGACGTACCCGCTCGCCCTCGCGCAAGCCGCGCGCAAAGCGTGACAGGTGGCCGTAGACCGTGCGCACCTCGTTGGCATGCTGGATCTCGATGACCTTGCCGTAGCCACCCTTGTTGCCGATGAAGCGCACGCGTCCTTCACCCGCCGACTTCACCGGCGTGCCGATCGGCGCCGCGTAATCGACGCCGCGGTGGGCGCGCATGCGGTTGAGGATGGGGTGCCGGCGGAACAGGTTGAAGCGCGAACTGACCCGGGTGAACTCCAGCGGTGCGCGCAGGAACGCCTTGCGCATGCTCTTGCCGTCCGGCGTGTAATAGCCGAAGTCCGCTTCAGCCTCGGCGTCGCCGCCCCCTGCGTCGTCGCTCCCTGCGTTGCCGCCGGTCTCGCCATGCGCGAAGCGGATCGCGCGGTACACGGTGCCCTGGTTCACGAACTCGACGGCGAGCACGTCGCCCTCGCCGAGCGGCTTGCCGTCCTGGCTGAGTTCTTCGTAGATCACCCGGAAGCGGTCGCCTGGCTGGATGTCGAGCACGAAGTCGATGTCCCAGCGGAAAATGTCGGCGATGCGCAGCGCGAGCGCGTCGCTGAGTCCGGCGTCGCCCGCCGCCTGGAACAATGAATTGCGGATGACGGCCTCGCCGATGCGCACGTTGCGCTCGAGCGGGTTGACGATCACCGAAGACTCGAAACCGTCCGCATCGCGACGCACCTGCAGCGTTTCGCTGGGACTGAGCTGTCGCTCCAGGCTCACGAGTTGCGTATCGCGTACCCCGAACTTGATCAATTCACCGGGGTACAGCCGGTCGAGGCTGCGACGCAGGTCGGGCAGGGCACGCAGGGAGGCGAGGTCGGCGATCGACAACTCGAGCTTGCGGAAGATGAGTTCGAGCGTGTCGTTGGCGCCGACGATGACGTCGACGGTGAGCGGCATGAGCGCCGCCTGTCTCGCGGCTTCGGCCTCGGCTGCAACCCGTGCGCCTACGGCACTTTCGTCGAGCCGGCGCAGGTCCTCGAGCCACGACTCGCCGCGCCACCAGGTCACGGCGAGCACGGCGACCACCGTGCACTGCAGCCAGCGGGCCCTGAGAAGGGCAAGGACGCGGTTTTTCGAGCCGAGTTCCAGCGTCATCGACTACACTTCGCCGCCACGGGAGGGGCGAACGCTACCCGCCGGCGCCGCAAGGGTCAACCCGTCGCGCCCGACCCTGCCCCGCGCCAGAGAACCGGCAACAGGAACATGGCCAGCATCCAGGAACAGATCGAAGAAATCCGTCGGGGCAGCGCTGAACTGCTCGTCGAGTCCGAACTCACCAAGAAGCTCGAGCGCGGCCGGCCGCTGCGCATCAAGGCGGGCTTCGATCCGACGGCACCGGACTTGCACCTCGGCCACACCGTGCTGATCAACAAGATGCGGCAGTTCCAGCAGTTCGGCCACGACGTGATCTTCCTGATCGGCGACTTCACCGGCCTGATCGGCGATCCGACCGGTCGCAACGCGACGCGTCCGCGACTCACTCCCGAGGACGTGCAGACCAACGCGCGTACCTATCAGGAACAGATCTTCAAGATCCTCGACCCGCAGCGCACGCTGATCGAGTTCAACTCGAAATGGCTCAGCAACATGCCGCTGCCAAGGTTCGTCGAGGTTGCCGCGCAGTACACCGTCGCCCGCATGCTCGAGCGCGACGATTTCGCCAAGCGCTACAAGAGCGGCCAGCCCATCTCGGTGCACGAATTCTTTTACCCGCTCGCGCAGGGATACGATTCCGTCGCGTTGCGGGCCGACATCGAACTCGGCGGTACCGACCAGAAGTTCAACCTTCTGGTGGGCCGGCAACTGCAGGAGGCGTTCGGGCAGGAACCGCAGTGCGTGCTGACGATGCCGCTGCTCGAGGGTCTCGACGGCGTCAACAAGATGTCGAAATCGCTGGGCAATTACGTCGGCATCGCCGAGGCGCCGGAAGCCCAGTTCGGCAAGATCATGTCGATCAGCGACGAACTGATGTGGCGCTATTTCGAATTGCTTTCCTTCCGGCCGCTCCGCGAACTGGCCGCGCTGCGCGAGGCGATCGCCGGCGGGCGCAACCCGCGCGACGTCAAATTCGAACTCGCACGCGAACTCGTCGGGCGCTTCCACGGCACCGCGGCGGCAGAGCGTGCGCAGGCTGATTTCACCGCGCGTTTCTCGCAGAAATCTTTGCCCACCGACCTGCCCCTGCAGGTCCTGCCTACCACCGACCCCGCAGGGGAGACCGTGGTCGCTGCGCTGCGTGCCACGGGCCTCGTGGCCAGCAATTCCGAGGCCGTGCGCAAACTCGGCGAAGGCGCCGTCAGGATCGACGGCGAGAAGGTGCTCGATCGCGCCCACCGGCTGCCGGTCGGCGCCGAACACATTTTGCAGCTCGGAAGCCGTCGCTACGCCCGCGTCAAGGTGGAAAAACCCAACTGATTCAAAGGGTTGGGTCTCCGAAAATTAATCCATTACATTCCGTTGACAGCACCGTCTCGACGCCTATAATGCGCGCCCTCGACACTGCTCGCTTCCGGGAATCTCCGGCAGCGATCCAAGGTTGAAAAATACGGGTTGACGGGAAAGCCAACATGGCTATACTTCCCGCCCCCTCGATGCCCCCGCGGCACGAGCGCTGTTTAAAAATTCGGCAGGTAAATTGTGTGGGGACTCGCGTCGATGCGTCCTTTGGATGCTTAAGACCGAGTGACCAAATTTAGTCCAGCAATGGGCCAACATTTGATTGCTCTTTTTGTTTGAAGCTCAAAATCTTCAAGTGAAGAGTTTGATCCTGGCTCAGATTGAACGCTGGCGGCGTGCTTAACACATGCAAGTCGAGCGGCAGCGCGGGAGCAATCCTGGCGGCGAGCGGCGAACGGGTGA
>JBIKVA010000164.1:0-6476 GCA_044357085.1 Steroidobacteraceae bacterium
GCAGCGCTGCCTTGCTTGCAGACGGGTCGGGCCAAAAAAAGATCAACGTGTAAATCTAGCCGATCAGTGTGACGGAAGAAACAACATAACGGGATCGGCCATGGAGGGCCCTTCGTGGCGCCCGCAGGCGAAACATTTGTGAGTACGGGACGGCGGTCAGCCAGCCCGGCGACAGGTGAGGCCGACCGGTGAATGGCGCGCCCGACAAGATTCGAACTTGTGACCCCTGCCTTCGGAGGGCAGTACTCTATCCAGCTGAGCTACGGGCGCGTCGGCTGGCATTATATCGGAGCCGCCGCCCGCTGGCGGAAGGCGTGCATCGCCCCCGGTTCGTGGCAGGTGGAGGGAAAGCATGAGGCAAGCGAGGACCTTTGCATCGCCGGGCAGCTGGCTCCTGTTCGTCTTGCCGTGGCTGCTTTCCCCCTTGGTTCACGCCGCTGACCTGGAGTCGCGCCTGCGCGGCCTGACCACGGGCTTCCAGGGCACGGTGTCGCTCTACGCGCGCAATCTCGACAGCGGCAGCGAGGTGGGCCTCGAGCCCGATCGTCGGGTCCGCACCGCCAGCACCATCAAGCTGCCGATCGCCTGTGCGCTAGCCGCAGAGGTTGCCGCCGGCCGGGCGCGTTGGGACGAGCGGCTGGTGATCCGTGCGCAGGACAAGGTCTCCGGGTCGGGCGTACTCGGCGAACTCGGCGACGGCGAGACCGTGAGCCTGCGCGATGCGCGCAACCTGATGATCGTGGTCAGCGACAACACGGCGACCAACCTGATACTGGATCGCATCGGCGCGGACGCAGTCAACCAGTTCCTCGGGACGATCGGGTTCACTGCCACCCGCTCGATGCGCAAGATCCGCGGTGACGGCACCCAGCTCAAGCCCGCCGAGGGCTGGAGTCGCGAGGGCGAGAAGTCCGAGAACAAGCGCTTCGGCATCGGTTCCTCGAGTCCGCGCGAAATGGTGCGGTTGCTCGAGCTGCTGGTGCAGGACAAGGTGGTCGATGCCGCGAGCTCGCGTGAGCTGCTTGCCGTGCTGGAGCGCCAGCAATACAAGGACGGCATCGGTCGCCGGAGCGGCAAGCTGCGCGTGGCGAGCAAGTCGGGCAGCCTCGATGCGCTGCGCAGCGATGTCGGCATCGTGTACACCCCGCGCGGCCGCATCGCCATCGCGATCACGGTCGACGACATGCCGCAGATCGACTATTCCCCCGACAACGTCGGCAACCGCCTGATCGCGGATCTGTCGCAGTTGCTCATCGCGGAGCTCTAGCCGACGCCGCGATGCCCCACTGCCCGGCCCAGTAGAGCAGCATCAGCAGCAGCTTCAGCACCAGTACCGGTGCCACGAAGCGGTTCCACGCGACGAGCGTGTCGCTGAGGCCGAAACTGCTGGCGCCGAGCGCGGCGTACCAGGCTGTGCGACGTGCGTTGCGGATATCCGCCACCAGCGCCCATGCGCGCCACATCATCGTGCAGATCACCAGCACGTAGGCGAGCACGGGCCAGGTCATCGTGCCGAGCCTGGGCAATAGCCAAACAAAAGACGCAGCACCGAAGATCGCTACAGGCAGCGCGTAACCCAAGGCCGGCAGACGGGTCTGCGCGAGGAACGCGCCGACGTAGGCAAGGTGCGCGACGAGGAAGGCGACGAGCCCCGCTATGAACAAGTCGGGTGAAATCTCGAGAAGCAGGTCGCCCAAGGCCGAGAGCAATAGACCAGCGACGATCAGACGCGAGGCGCGGCTCGTTTCCGGGCGCAGCCACGCGGCGAGCAGGAGTGCCGGGACCGGCTTGGCGAGCAGGCCAAGCAGTGGCGAGCCGGCGAGCAGGGCTGCGAAGTAGACGGCTGCGGCGAGCAGCCCGGCGAGCAGGAACGCGCGGTCGCGACTCAAGGGGCGAGGTCGCGAGGTCCGCGCTCGCACGACTGGCGTTCACGCAATTTGCGAGCCATGACGGCGAAGGCGAGCAGCAACAGCATCCACGGATCGATCGCGCCGCCGCCGCGACGCGGTGCGTTGACCGTGACGGTGACGGTCTGGGCCGCGCTCGTGAAGGTGCCGTCGGTCGCGGTGACGGTGAGCGTGTAGATGCCCGCTACCGACCCCGGCCATGAGAAGTCGCCGGTGCCGGAGTTGAACGTGGCGTTGAGTGGCGCGCTGCTCAGGGAATAGGTGAGCGAATCGCCGTCGGGGTCGGTGGCCGAGGCGCGGAAGCTCACCGTATCACCCGCTGTCGCCGTGATCGGCGGTACCGGCGCGAGTATCGGGGTGCCGTTGGAGCGCACCTCGACCGCGCCACTGGTAGCGGCGATGCCATCGGCATCGGTGGCCGTGAAGCGGAAGCTCATGCGGGCCGCGTTCGGTGCCGTGAAGGTTGCCTGCGGCGTGGTGCCGTTGGTCAGCGTGACCGCAGGGCCTGCGGTTTGCTGCCAGCGGTAGCTCAGCGTGGTGTTGCCCGCGGCTTTCGGCGTGGCGGTACCACTCAGCGTGATCGTCGAGCCGTTCTCGACCACCGCGGCGTTGACCTGCGCACTGACCGTCGGCGTGAGATCGGCAAGACGCTGCAGCGCGCGCGTTGCATCGAGCATGCCGGTACCGCAGGGATTGTCGGCCTTGCCCGAGCAGAACGTACCGGCTGGAAACTCGCGGGCGCTGGCGGTCAGGATGTTGCGGACCGTGTCGACCAGCAGCGTCGGCATCGCCGACAGCAGCAGCGCGGCGACGCCGGCCACGTGCGGCGCCGCCATGCTGGTGCCGCTCTTGCCGATGTACACCGCGTTGCCGGGTACGGTCGGACCATCATTCGCCGTCGACGAGACGAAGCGCCAGATCGTGCCCGCTGCGCCGGTGTTGCCCTGCGGCAGGCAGTTGAGCGCGCCGGTCGTGCACGAACCGCCCCCCGGCGCGCTCAGTGCCGTGCCGGTGCCGTAGTTCGCGTAGTTCGCCTTGTCGCCCTCGACGGTATGTGCCGTGACGGCGATGACGCCCGAACAATTGGCCGGCGAGCTGATGCTCGCGCGCGCGTCGTTGCCTGCGGCGGCGACGACCACCGCGCCCGCGGCGCGTGCCGCCGTGATGGCGCTCTGACGGCTCGCCGGACAAGAGCTGCTCGTGGCACCGAGACTGAGATTGATGACGCGGGCGGGATTCGGATTGACGGGGATCCCGAGGTCCGCCCAGGTTCCGCTCGCCGGGGGCGCGCCGGCTGCCCAGCGAATGGCATCGGTGATGTCCGACCCGTAGCCGAAGCACTTGCCGAGCGCGCGGATCGAGAGGACCCTGGCTTCGAAGGCGATGCCCGCGACGCCGCTGCCGTTGTTGGTGACGGCGCCGACCGTGCCGGCGACATGCGTGCCGTGCCACGAGCTCCCTGCCCTGCGACAGGGCGAGGAGCCACCCGAGAACAGGCTGTTCTTCAGGTCTTCATCGTCGATCCAGTCGCCCGGGTCGGACGGGTCTGCATCGCGCGCGTTGCCATCGTTCGCGACCAGGAAGCGACCATCGCTGTCGGCGGAAACGAAGTCGTGGCCGCGGATGATGTTCGTTTCGAGATCGGTGTGCGTGGTGATGCCGGAGTCGATCACGGCGACGACGACTCCCTTGCCGCGCGAGACGTCCCAGGCCGCAGGCAGGTTCGCGCCGCCTTGACGTTCTGCGGTGGGCGCCTTGAGGTGCCACTGGATGTCGCGCGAGTCGAGGAAGAAAGAGTCGTTGGGAACGAGCAGCGGATAGAGGTAGTCGTCGATCTCGACGCTCGCCACCGCAGGGTCGAGGCGCAGTCTTTGCACCAGTCGCTCGGCCGCCGGACGCTCGAGAGGTTCGGCGAGACGCAGCACGTGCGAGAAGTCGGCGGTGGGACGGCGGTAACCGATGCCGACGCCGCCACGCGAGGCGAGCGATTCGAGGCGCGCCGTGGACGGGCGGTTCAGACGACCGACCGCGACATCCTCGCGAAAGCGCACGATGACCTGCGTCACTGGCAGTTCGGGTGCCCGCTGCGGCTCCGCCACGACGGTGATCCGTGCGGGCGGCGCGGCGCCGGCTGCCGTAGCGGTCGATACCGCGCCGGGGGTTGCCGTGGAAGTTGCAGCCAGAGCTGGCACGGCGACCAGTGCCAGCACCGGCGCGGCAAAGAGCCTTGCCAATGCCGGCAGTAGCGGAGCGCGGCGCAGGTCGTTCATGGGTTCTTCTCGCTGCGCCGTGCTGATTACTTAGAACAGGCCAGGGACTTCGCGCTGGGCCGGTGTCGGCTTGTCCGGCAAGGGGAGCGGCTCGATCTCCAGCGCCAACTGTTCGTCGACCTGCGTGAACGGGCTCAGTCCGGAAGCCGTGGCGGCCTCCGCCGCGGTGGCCGGGATCGCGGTGCACGACTTGCCCTGCAGCCAATCGAGAGCCTGCCTTGTCGATGCCTCTGCCGCGGTGCCGAGCGGCCTCGTGAAGTCGTCATTGGCGCGGCAACTCGCCTTGACGGCCTCGGCCATGCCATTGAAGTAGGCATCGGAATTTGCCGAGTTGCGCGTGGTGAAGGCGACGATGCGCAGGCGATCGTCGCAGGGTGCGTTGTCGCGGGCGATCTGTCCTACCGGCTTGCCGAAAGTGTTGCTGCCGATGAGCGCGAGCCTGTCGTTGAGATAGGGGACGAAGCCGTTGATCACCAGCTCGCTCGCCGAGGCGGAAGAGCCGGTGGTGATGAACGCCAGCCTCGTCGGCGACACCGACTGGCTCTGCGGCGCGAACCGCTTGATCGAGTCGTTGGCCGACTTGGATGATCTGAACGTCAGCTGCGAGAAGATCTCGCTGGTCTGCCGGTTGCCACCGAGCAGATCCCCCATCAGGTTGCCGGTGGAGACGAGGCCGCCGCCGTTGTAGCGGAAGTCGATGATGACCTCGGTGATGCCGGCATCGCGGAACTTCTGGATTTCTTCGCGCAGGCGGTTGTCCGCCGTACCGATGAACGTGCGCAGGTTGATGTAGCCGTAGCGCTTGCCCGCGTCCTCGATGATCCTGCCGCCGTAGCGGCTCGAGACCGGATCGAGGTTGTAGTCGGCCTTGGCGACGGTGACCTCGCGCGTCGTGGTGCCGCGCACGACGCGCAGCACCCGCGCAGTGCCGGCCGTGCTCGGGCCGAGAGCGTTGGTGATGCCCTGGGTGCCCTCGGCGGCGAGGATGTCTGAAACCGCGCGCAGGTTGCTGCTCGAGGTGCCGATGGCGGTGATCTCGTCACCGCGGTCGATGTTCGCGGCGAGCGCCGGTGCGTTCTCGAAGGACTCGAGGATGAACATGCGCCGCGCATTGAGATCGTATCCGAGGCGAATGCCGAACCCGGCCGTTGCTCCCGAGTTGAAAAACGCATCTTCCTCGGCAGCCGAGGTGATGTAGGTGAAGTTGCGATCCTTGTTCTGCGCCCGCGCCGTGGCAGTCATCGCGCTGATGAGCGCATCGACGGTCGAGTAGTTGCTGACGTTGATGCTGGACGGCAGCGTCTCGGGGTAGAGATACCACTCGTTCATCTGCGCCACGACCCAGTTCTGGCGGTCGGTGATCGAACAGGCCGCGGCCGTGGTGTTGACCGGCGCGCCGGTGACCGTGCTGGACACTGGACCGCTGCCCACGGCATTGCGCGCCGTGATACTGCAGTTGTAGCTCGTGCCGTTGTTGAGACCGGTGACCGTGATCGGGCTCGCGTTGCCGGTTGCGGTGCGGGTCGCGCCGCCACCCGTGCAGGAGACGGTGTAGTCGATGATGGCCGAGGAACCGCTGCTGCCGGGAGCGGTGAAGCTCACCGTGAGTGTGCCGTTGCCGGTCGCTATCGTGAGCCCCGTGGGCGTGCCCGGGGCCGAGCCCGTGCTGCCACCACCACCGGTGCTGCCACCAGCATTGCTGCTGCCACCTCCGCCACCGCCACAGGCGGTGACGAGGAGTGCCGAAACAATGGCCAGCAAGAGGCCGCGTACATTGCGAGAGGACGGGGTGATCATCGGACAGCTTTCCTTTGCCGGGTGTCGGGGCATCGCGCGGCGCCGCGAGGGAGCATCACGCACGTTGCATTGATACTAGATCAGCGGAATTTCCGGCGTCCAGCGGCGTCACAGCCAGCCGCGCTGCTTGAAGTAGACGAACGGCACGATCGCCGAGGTCGCCATCAGTCCGAGGGCTCCCCAGAACCCCCAGTCCGCATGCGAAGTCGGGATGACGTCGAAGTTCATGCCGAAAATTGCACCGATCACCGACGGCGGCAGCAGGACGACGGTCGCGACCGAGAAGATCTTGAGGATGTTGTTCTGGTCGATGTTGATCATGCCGAGGGTCGCATCGAGCAGGAACTGCACCTTGTTGCTCATGAAAGCAGCGTGATTGCTCAGTTGCTCGGCGTCCCGCAGGACGGATTGCAGCCGGCCCCGGACCTCGTCGTCCAGCCGCGGACCGTTTGCCTGCTGCAGAAAGCCCACCAGCCTGGCGAGACTGCCGAGGGTCTCGCGG
>JBIKVA010000163.1:0-6476 GCA_044357085.1 Steroidobacteraceae bacterium
GGTCGCGCCCGATTCGAGGCGCGACACATCGAGGATCTTGTCGATCAACTCGTCGAGGCGCGAGACCTCGTCGTCGATGCGCGCCACGGCCGCTGCAGAGGCGGGATCACGTTGCGCGAGCAGGCCGGCGGCGAGACGGATGCGCGTGAGGGGCGAGCGTACCTCGTGCGAGACGTCGCGCAGCAGTTGCCGCTGGCCGCGGATCAGGCTGCCGAGCCGCTCCGCCATGCTGTCGAGCGACCGTGCGAGCCGGCCGATCTCGTCGCGGCGCGATCGGGCGGGCTCGGGGACGCGTGCTTCGAGTTCACCGGTCGCCAAGGATTCGGTGGTGTGCTGCAGCGCAAGGATCGGTCGGGTGATGGAGCGCGCGAGCAGCAGGCTCATCAGCAGCGTCACCGACAGTGCCAGCAGCAGTACTTGCAGCGGCACGTCCAGCCATGCGGAGAGCCCCGTGCGACGCGGCGCGGCGAACAGGCGGAACGACTCGCCGTCCGCGCCGACGAGCTCGGGCGAGGACTTGGGAAGATTGAGCAGCACGGCTGGCAGGTCGTAGTCCCAGTAGTCGTCCGTATCAGCCGACGCGGGCGGCGGCGGTACCGGTAGCGGCCGCCCGAGCAACTCCCGTCCCGTCTCGTCGATGACGAGGATATCCATGCTCGTCCGCTCTTCGTTGGCGCGTGATCGCGTCCACTCGAGCAGCGATGTACGTCCACCATCGGCGAGCGCAGCCGCTGCGGCTTGCGCGGCTTCGAGCAACTCCGTTTCCGCCGTCTGTTGTCGTTCGTCGAGAAACCACGCCGTCAGCAAGATGGCGCCGAGCGCACTCACGAGCAGTACCGCGAAAAAGGCGAGGAATATGCGGACGACGAGCCGCTTCATGTCACTGCGCTGCGCCCGGACTCAGGGGGTGCCCGTCTCGATGAGTTCGTAGCCGGTGCCGCGCACCGAGCGGATCTCGATGCCGCAGGGTCCGTGGCGTTCGAGCTTGCGACGCAGATTGCTGACATGGGTGTCGATGCTGCGGTCATAGAGCGTGAGTTTGCGCCCCAGCGCGCGTTCGGTCAGCAGTCGCCGCTCGACCGGTTGCGTGGCTGCCTCGATGAGGATCTGCAGCACGCGGAATTCGGCACTCGTGAGTTCGACGTTCTCGCCGGAAACCGTGGCCCGGCGTCGTTTCGGTTCGAGCACCAGACGTCCGATCTGCAGCATGGCGGGAACGGTCGCGTCGGTTGCCGTGTCGCCGGCGCCGCTGGTGCGTCGCAGGATGGCCCGTATGCGGGCGGCGAGTTCCCGGGGGTCGAAGGGTTTGGCGAGATAGTCGTCGGCGCCCAGTTCCAGCCCCAGGATACGGTCGATCGCCTCGCCACGAGCCGTCAACATCAGCACTGGCAGGCGCGGTTTACTTTGACGAATCTCCCGCAGAACCTCGAAACCGCTGCTGCCGGGCAGCATCACGTCGAGAATCACGAGATCGACCGTGCTGCCGGCGAGCGTTTTCATTGCGGCGGCGCCGTCTGCTGCCGCCACGACCTGGAAACCCTCGTTGCCGATGAATTCGGCGAGCATGTCGGCGAGGTCGCGATCGTCGTCGACGATCAAAATCACGGCGCTCATCGGTACCGATGGTGCGACGACTGTCGGACTTTGTCAGCGGGGTGTCGCACGCTTTGCACAACTTTGCAGAGTGTTTTGGAAACTTGTCGGTCGATGCAGGTCGAAATCAGCGAACATCCACCAACGCTGCCCCGCCATCCACGGAGAATCGCAAATGAAACCGACTGTCGCACTGGTCACCGCTGCCGCCCTGCTCGGGTCAGCGATCAGTTTTGCACAAATGCCGCCGCCGCCCCCGGGCGCCGCTGGCCCGGAGGGACCGTCCATGGAGCGTCGCGAGATGCGGCGCATCATCATCCGCGGCGAGGACGGACCGATGGGCATGCATCGCATGCCCGGCGGGCATGGTGGCGGGGTTCTCGGCGCCCTCGGTCTCGATCCGCGCCCCATCGAGCGCATGGTCAACTCGCTGGGACTCACCCCTCAGCAGCAGGGCAAGGTCACGGAAATCGTCGCTACCGTACGCCCGGAGATGCGCAAGCTGTCGCAGGACATCGCCGCCGAGTCGCGCCGGCTGCGCGAACTCGATCCGTCCGACGCGAAGTACGCGGCGCAGAGCGCCGAGATCGCCAGGAAGATGGGAGACATGAGCGCCCGTCTCGCGCAGCAGAGCGCCGACTTGCGTGCAAAGGTCTGGCAGGTGCTGACCCCGGAACAACGCACCAAGGCAGATTCCATGCGCGATCGGATGCGCGACCGCATGAAGGAGATGCAGGAGCGCATGAACGACCGTCGCGGGGGCAGTGAGCGTCCGCGGGCCTTCGTGTTCGAGGAAGTTGACGAACTCACCTGACGGGCCCGTGCAGCCGGTAAAGCCGCTGCTGGCAAGCCACAAACAAAAAGGCCCGGGACGGTGACGCCCCGGGCCTTTTCATTGATCTGCAGAACGGGTCAGTTGACCATGTTCTTGAGGTTCTTGAGCGGCATCGCCCGGACCTTCTTGGAGGCCGGCTTCGCCTTGAACATCATCTTCTCGCCGGTGAACGGGTTGACGCCCTCGCGCGCCTTCGTGGCGGGCTTCTTGACGACCTTCAGCTTGGCGAGGCCCGGCAGCGTGAACAGGCCGTGCGCACGCAGGCTCTTCTTGATCACGCCGTTGAGCGAATCGAACATCGCAGACACGTTCTTGCGTGACAGCGAGGTGTCTTTTGCGATCTGGTTGAGGATTTCCGACTTGGTCGGAGGACCACCCTTTTTCGCCATATTGGAATACTCCTGAATTTATGGGTTTGCGCGCTGTTTTGCGCGTTGCGAAACGCCGTGAAAAATAGCACACGCGCGCACGCCAGCAAACTGTTTTTGACGAATTCCCGCTGAAAAAACGGCTTTTCCGGTACGGGCGGATGCGCCAAAGCGCGCTCAGCGGATCAGGATCAGCAGCACCTGGATGATGATCCCCGCCCACATGGGCGACAGGTCCAGCCCGCCGATCGCCGGCACGGCGCGGCGGATCCGTTCGAGGACGGGCTCGCACAGCGACTCGAGCATGTCCTGCAGCGGGGAACTGACCCCGGGGGCGACCATGGACGCGACGGCGTAGATGAAAATTGCCCAGAAATAGAGCCAAAGCGCCGAACGCAGCAGCTCGATCCCGGCGGCGACGACCCATGGCAGCGCTGCCGGGAGCGTGCCGGCGAGGATGACGCTGAGAGCCGCGGTCTGCACCAGCGCGACCGCAAAGGCGGCGGTCACCGAAGCGGTGTCGATCCGGCCGATGGGCGGCAGCACCCGCCGCAGCGGCATGACCAGCCAGTTGCTGAGGCGCACGATGGATTCGGCGACCGGATTGCGGAAGTTTGCGCGCGTCCATTGCAGCAGCAGCCGCAGCAGAAACACATAAAGCAACAGCGAAAACAACGTGTCGGCTAGGAAAAGTACGACTTGATGCACCGTCAGCCTCCGTCACCTGCTTCTGCCGCGAGTTCACGCCCGCGCTGCACGGCCGCTGCCACCGCTGCCGCCACGACACGCTCGAGTCCCTGATCTTCGAAAGTGGCGAGAGCCGCGGCCGTGGTTCCGCCCTTCGAGGTGACCGAGGCACGCAGCGCCGCAAGATCTGCTCCCGGTCCCGCCATCTTGCCCGCGCCCTGCAAGGTGGCCCGGGCGAGTTGCATGGCCGCGGCAGGCGACAGTCCGCCAGCCACTCCGGCTGCGGCGAGAGCCTCCGCGAACCTGAAAAAGTAGGCCGGCCCGCTGCCCGAGACCGCGGTGACCACGTCCATCAGGGCTTCGTCATCGACCCAAACGACGAGTCCCGCGGTGGCCAGGATGGTGGCCGCGCGCTGCCGCAGCATTGGCTCGACCCCCGGCGGTGCAAAGAGACCGGTGGCGCCGGCTCCGTCGAGGGCGGGGCGGTTCGGCATGGCGCGCACTACCGGCACGCCGGCGCCGCACCAGTGCTGCAGTTGGCTTACGCCCAGACCGGCGGCCACGGAAATCACGAGCGGGCGGTGTCGTTCGAGCGTGGCGCGCAACGGCTGCAGCGCGCGCGCCATGTCCTGCGGTTTGACGGCGAGTACCAGGGTGTCGATGCGCCCGAGGAAGCTCTCTGCATCGGCAGTGGCGGTGATGCCGAAATCTGCGAACAGAGTCCGTGCGGCATCGGCGTGCGATTCGGCGATCTGGATGCGGGCACGGTCAGAGCCGCTGCGCAGCAAAGCGGCCACCAGCGCGCGGCCCATGTTGCCGCCGCCGAGAAAGCCGATACCCCTGCCGAGATCGGGTGAACTCATGCGCCCGATTGTAGTCTTTCGCCGAACAGCGCGGTGCCGATGCGCACGTGGGTGGCGCCTTCGAGGATGGCCGCTTCCAGGTCGGCGGTCATGCCCATCGACAGCGTGTCGAGCTGCGGATGATCGCGCCGCGCCGCGTCGAACAGGCGGCGCAGCTGCCCGAACCAGAAGCGCTGGCCTGATTCTTCCGGCTCGGCGGGCGGCAGCGCCATGAGCCCGCGCAAACGCAGCCGTGGCAGGGTGGCGACGGCATCGAGCAGGGCGGGCAGCTCTGCAGCGGCAATACCGCCTTTGCCTTCCTCGTCGCCCAGTTTCACCTGCACGCAGATCGAGAGTGGTGGCGCGTGGAAGGGTCGCTGCTCGGCGAGGCGCGTGGCGATCTTCAGCCTGTCGACGGTGTGCACCCAGTCGAAATTCTCCGCCACCGGGCGCGTCTTGTTCGATTGCAGCTGGCCTATGAAGTGCCACGCCAGGTGACGGTGGCGCAGGGCCTCGATCTTGGCGATGCCTTCCTGAAGATAGTTTTCGCCGAAGTCGTGCTGGCCGAGGTCGGCGAGGGCGACCACGGCCTCGGCCGACTGCAGTTTGCTCACTCCGATGAGCGTGATGGCGTCGGCCGTTCGGCCGGCACGGGATGCCGCCGCGGCGATACGTGCGCGAACGGCAGCGAGACTGGCCGCGGGCGAGTTGCCTGCCGTCATGCTGACGCGGGCAAGATCAGACGTCGAAGACGGCGTAGCCGTCGAACACCGGACCATCGACGCAGACGCGCTTCATGGCCGGACCCGACGGCGTCTTCACGCGTACCGTACAGCCCGCGCAGCCGCCGACGGCGCAGGCCATGAACTCTTCGAGCGACACCTGGCAAGGCAGGCCGAAGCGCGCGGCGAGCCGTGCGGTCGCTTCGAGCATCGGCGTCGGACCGCAAGCAAAGATTTCGATTTCGGCAAGGACGCCGGCATCGAGCGACGCGAGCCAGGCGGCGGCAAGATCGGTCACGAAGCCGTCGAAGCAGCCCGGAAAGCCGCTGCGACTGGCGAGCCGCGACGGCAGGCCCCAGCCATCGAGCAGCGGCATGGCGGCGATGACGCCCGGCGGAATGCCGGGCACGAGGATCGTCGAGGGTCGGCTCTGGAAGGGGAAGGGAATCTCCGAGCCCATCAGCACCAGCGGCTTCCATTCGGCACGTCGGTCACCGAGCAGGGCTTCGGCGAGAAACACCATCGGCGGGATGCCGACGCCGCCACCGATCAGCAGCGGCCGCGGCCGCGTCGGCTCGGCGGTGAAACCGCGACCGATCGGACCCAATACCGACAGCGAATCGCCGACGCGACGGCGCGACAGCGCCGCAAGGCCGGGACCGACGATCTTGTAGAGGATTTCGATCCAGCCCGCCTGCGCGTCGACCCGCATGATGGACAGCGGCCGGCGCATGGGGATGTCGTCATCGACCGTGAGGTGCGCAAAACTTCCGGGCAGGGCGCGCGCGGCACATTTCGGTGCCTCGATGCGGATGATGTATTGATCGCCCGGGAAGGCTTGCTGGGCGAGCAGTTTGCCGTCCTCGAGACAGATGCTGCCGCGGTGGGCAGGGTGCTGGGTGGTGTTCATCGGCAGGTTCCGAGCAGGGTTTCTTCGAGGACCGCCATGCGAACGGCGACCCCGTTGCGCACCTGATCGCGGATCACAGACTGTGGTCCGTCGGCCACGTCCGAGGCGATTTCCACGCCGCGGTTCATCGGCTGCGGGTGCATCACGATGGCGTCTGCACGCGCGGCGCGCAGCCGCGCACGGGTGAGGCCCCACTCGGCGAAGTAGGCGGATTCATCAGGGATCGAGGCCGCGGTCATGCGCTCCTTCTGGATGCGCAGCATCATCACCACGTCGCAGTCGGCGATCCCGGCTTCGAGCGACTCCCGGCGCAGGCAGCCGCTGAACTCCTGCGGCTCCGGCATCAGTGCCGGCGGGGCAACGATGCGGATTTCGCCGGCGCCGAATGCCGCGAACGCATGCCAGGCGGAGCGCGCCACGCGTGAGTGGCGGATGTCGCCGACGATGGCGATGCGCAAGCCCTCGATTCGGCCCTTGTGCTGGCGCACGGTGAGTGCGTCGAGCAGTCCTTGCGTCGGG
>JBIKVA010000165.1:0-6456 GCA_044357085.1 Steroidobacteraceae bacterium
TCGCGGGCGGCGATCGCGGCGATGAGTCGGGTCGAGTATTCGTTGCCGTAACGGCAGCCGTCGTCGATGGCCGCGGCGACCGCGGCGCGCGCCTTGGGGCCCGGTCCCCACGGATTCTCGTTGAAGCCCAGCTGGATCGGACGACTGACGGCTTCGGTGGCTTGGGCACCGATCTTCTCGGCAGCCGGGGCTGCGTCGGCTCGCGACGATAGCGGCGACAGCAGGCTGGCACCGAAAGCGAGAGCGAGGGCCTGGCGACGATCGAGGTGTCTCATGCGGTCTCTCCTGCCGGGGATGGCGGCTCGAACGAAGGCTATGCCATCGGCTGCGCGGCGGCTACGGGTCGTCAGCCTGCCGGCGGCTCATGCATACTGCAGGCCCCTAGTGCAGGCGAGCGGCCGGTGACAACCGGTCCTCCGGTATCCAAAGGAATGTCCATTCTCGGTGAAGGGCGGATCGTGGTCGGTACCGCGCGCGGCGAGCGTGGCGATGCCATCGACCTCGTGCGGCACTGGTTCGAGGCTACCGCCGGGCGCGATTTCGACGCGGCATCGCGGCTGATGGCGCCGGGGGTGCGCATCACCATCTCCGGGGGGCATCGGTTTTCGAACCTCGGCGAATTCGCCGCGTTCAGCGCCGCGCGCCACCGTGAAGTGCGCAAGCAATGCGACAGTTTCGAGGCCTGCGAAGCGGCAGGGGGTTTCGCGGTGTTCGTGCGCGGCGAGATGTCGGGCGCCTGGGCCGATGGCGCGCCGTTCGCGAAAGTGCGCTGGTGCGACCGCTTTTTGGTGCAGGGCGGGCAGATCGTCGACCTCGAGACCTGGAGCGATCTGGCGGAAACGCGCGCGATGACCTGAGAGTGGCCGCAGCTGCGGCCGCGGCGGGGTCTTGCTTGACCGACGATCCCCGCAACGCATTCAATCGATCCGGTCGCAGGCCATTTCATTGGGGTCTGCTTCATCGGGGCATGCCCCGCCAGTACGACATGGAGGTCGGGATGTCCCGCAACGGCCAGAGAGTGTTTGCCCCCATTGCCGCGATCTTCGTCGCCATGCCCGCGACCGGTCTTGCCCAGGGCGGTGGCGCGGGCGCAGGCGCGCTGGATGAAATCGTCGTCACGGCCCGCAAGCGCGAGGAGTCGCTGCAGGATGTGCCGCTGGTGGTCAACGCGATCACCGCGGAGCAGATCGAGCGCAGCACCCTGCAGGGTCTCGCCGACATCTCCCTGCGCACTCCGGGTCTCAATTACGAAGGCTATGTGTCGGCCGGGCTCTCCGGCGGTCTCGTGTTGCGAGGTCTCACCAACACGCAGCTGACCAACCGCACGCAGAACGTCGCCGTGTTCTACGACGGCGTGTACCTGCCCAACCAGGCGATGTTCGACCTCGGCCTCGCCGACATCGAGCGCATCGAAGTGCTGAAGGGACCACAGAGTGCGCTCTACGGCCGCAATGCCTTCGCCGGTGCGGTGAACTACATCTCGCGCAAGCCGTCGACGGAGTGGCGCGCGGATGCGGCGGTGACGGTGGGCAGCGACGAGCGACGCGACTATTCCGCATTCGTCAGCGGCCCGCTCGCGGGCGAAGGACTGCTTTTCAAGCTTGCTTACGGGCGCACCGAATTCGACGGCACGATCCGCAACAACCACCCCAACGCCGGCGCGGGCGTGAGTCCCGGAAATCGCGGCAATCTCGGCGGCTACGACAACGAGTCCTATTCGGCGGGGCTCACGCTGCGGCCTCTCGAGACGCTCGAGATCAACATCGGCTACTTCAAGACCGACGTATTGCGCGAGCCGGCGGGTTCCTGGACGCTGCAGGGCGCGGCGTCGAACCTGTTCGGTCTCACCGCGCTCAACGACCTCAACTGCCTGCCGCGCACGATCGCCCCCGGCGTGACGCGCAACACCGCATGGTGCGGCGAGCTGCCCTATCAGCGGCCGCAGGCAGTCGGCGACACGCGCCTGCCGGACGTGGTGATCGACCCGCGGCAACTCGGCCTCAATGGCGGCAGTTCGGTGAAAACCGCGACCGTCACCTGGGACCTGAACGAATCGCTCGAACTGGCCTACCAGTACGGCAAGGCCGAATACTCGGGGTTCGGCGGCGGTCCGAACGATCGCGATCCGGTACGCGGCAGCAACGTGCAGTTCCTCGTCGGTTCGCCGGTGCCCGTGTTTCGCAACGTCGTCGATTCGCGCCCGAACGGCGATCTCGAGGCGACGTCCCACGAATTGCGGCTGCAGTCTGCGGCCGGCAGTCCGCTGTCGTGGCTGGCCGGTGCGTACCACTCGAGCGTCGACGAATACACCACCGGCATCTCCATCTATGTACCGGTGCTGGGTACGGCCTCGATCGCGCCCGACATCCGCAATTCCAGCCTTTCGGCCTCGCGCTTCGAGGACCGTATCCGGGCCCTCTATGGCTCCGTCGAGTACGCGCTCGGCGATGCCTGGTCGATTGCTGCCGAGGCCCGCTACAACGACGAGGAAAAGCGGATCCTCCGGCTGACGACGTCGACCGGCGCAGCGGTGGTGAACACGCCGGCCGCGCCGCAGAACACGTTCCAGGCCAAGACCTTCACCGGCACGACCTGGCGCGGCACGCTGTCGTGGCAGCCGCAGGAAGACCTGCTTGCCTACTTCTCGGCGGCCAAGGGCGAGAAGGCCGGTGGTTTCAACACCGCGCGCAACCCCGACCTGCAGGGGGCTTTCAACCCCGAGACCAACACCACCCTCGAACTCGGCATCAAGAGCGAGTGGCTCGGCAGCCGCCTGCGATTCAACGGCGCCGTCTACGTCATCGACTGGAAAGACATCCAGGGCTCTGCGCCGCAGCGCGGCCCGGGTGTGGTGCCGACCGATGCCAACGTCATCGAGAACCGCGGCGGCGCGAAGTCGAAAGGCATCGAATTCGAGCTGGGATACGTGTTCACCGACAACTTCAGCGCCACGCTCGCAGCCTCGCTGAACGATCCGCGCTACGACGCCGCGACCTTCCTGGCGGCGACCGTCTTCTGCGACGGGGTGCTGTGCAACAACGGCAGCATCGTCAACGGGGTCGGCAATGCCAACATCGACGGCAACTCGCTCGAGCGCCAGTCGAAGCGGTCGGCATCGCTGCTGCTGACCTATGGCGGCGAGGTGCGCGGACTCGACGTCTACTCCAATCTCGATTTCAACTACCAGTCGAAGCAGTTCCTCGATGCGCTCAACCTCGGCAACACCGGCGAGCGCGTTCTTGCCAACATCAAGGTCGGCGTGGCGAACGACAACTGGGACGTCTCGGTCTGGTCGAGGAACCTGCTGGACGAAAAATATGTTTCCAGTTCGTTCGTGATTTTCTTCGCCAACTCGTACGTCGCCGCCCTCGGTGATCGGCGGCAGTACGGCCTGACCGTCAAGTACAAGCTTTGATCTGACCAGTGATGCCGACGGGAGACCCTAGATGACCGACAACAGACTCGATCGCTACGTTGCCCTGGCCCTGCAGGTCGACTGCGACGGCGTGCATCCCGACACGGACCGTGCCTCGGCCGCCGCGCGCATGGCCGCGTCGCTGACCCGCATCGAGCAGGCGATCGCCGGCGCCAAGCGCTGGATCGGCGCCGACCTCAAGCTGGTGGTGCTGCCGGAATACATCCTGTCCGGACCGCCCTGGGGCGAGACGATCCCGGAGTGGACCGCGAAGGGCGCGCTCGCTCCGGACGGACCCGAATACACGACGCTGGCGGCGATCGCGCAAAAATACGGGATCTTCCTCGCCGGCAACGGCTACGAGACCGACCGGCATTTCCCCGGCATCTATTTCCAGGCGTGCTGGGTGTTCGACCCCGCCGGCAACCGCGTACTGACCTATCGGCGGCTGATCTCGATCTTCGCGCCGACGCCGCACGACGTCTGGGACAAATATCTGGACATCTATGGCCTCGAGGGCGTGTTCCCCGTGGCCGACACGGTGATCGGCAGGCTCGCGGCCATCGCCTCGGAGGAAATCCTCTATCCCGAGATCGCGCGCGCCCACGCCATCCGCGGCGCGGAAGTGTTCCTGCACTCGACCAGCGAAGTGGCGTCGCCCAACCTGACCATCAAGCAGATCGCGCGCCGTGCCCGCGCCCTCGAGAACCTCGCCTACGTGGTATCGGCGAACACTGCCGGGCTGCTTGGCATCGACGTGCCGGTCGATTCGAGCAACGGCTATTCCGATCTCATCGACTACCATGGCAATCAGATGGTGCTCGCCGGTGCGGGCAACTCGTCGGTGGCTTCGGCATTCCTCGATCTCGCCGGTCTGCGCGCCTACCGGCGTCGGCCGGCGATGGCCAACATGCTGTCGCGGCAGGCGCTCGAGATGTTCGCCGAGTCCTTTGCCAAGGCCGACCTGCGCCGCCGCAACGGGCTGCTGCAGGACGGCAAGCTGATGATCCCCGATCGCGCCTACTTCCAGCAGCGGCAAGCCGACGCGATCGCGCGCATGGTGGAACGCGGAATTCTTTGAATATCTGACGGCACTCCCGGTTTGCGGGCGCTGCCAGACTGCCGTTACTACCAGTCCGACGCCACGGGATCCACGCCATGCCGAAACTCGCCATCCACGACCGCTACGGCGAGCCGCGCGCCGTGCTGCGGGTGATCGACGCCGCTGCGGAGCAACCCGGTCCCGGCGAGGTGGTCGTACGCATGGAGGCCGCGGCGATGCATATCGCCGACCTGCGCACCATCACCGGTTCGGACACCTTCCGCTTCCCGTTGCCGCGTACGCCGGGTTTCGAGGGCATCGGCCGCGTGGTCCGCGTCGGCGCGGGCGTGGCCACACCGCGCGTGGGCGAGCGCGTGTTTCCGGCCCTCGGCAGCGGCACCTTCCGCGAAGAGGTCCGTTGCCAGGCGGCAGCCTGCATGCCGGCGCCCGAGGGGGACGCCCTGCAGCTGAGCCTGCTCACGGTCAACGGTCCGACGGCCTGGGTCATGCTCGAGGACTTCGTGTCCCTGCAGCCCGGCGACTGGCTGGTGCAGAACGCGGCAAACTCGAGTTGCGGCCGCTACCTGATCCGTCTCGCAAGGCGCAAAGGCGTACGCACGGTCAACGTCGTGCGTCGACCCGAGATGATCGACGAGCTGCGGCAACTGGGTGGTGATGTGGTGCTGCTCGACGGTCCCGATCTCGCCGCGCGGGTGGCGGCTGCCGTGGGCGGTGCACCGGTACGACTCGGCATCGATGCAGTCTCGGGGCCGGCGACTCAACGCATCGCCGAGTGTCTGGCCGCCGAGTCGCCGCTCGTGAGTTATGGCTCCATGACGGGTCAGCGCTGCGAAATCGACTTCTATCTGATGTTCCGCCAGGGCATCGTGCTGCACGGCTTGAGCTTTGCCAGACAGTTCCGGCGGCGGGACCCGGCCGAAGTCCGCGCCATGTATGCCGAACTCGCCCGTCTCATGGCGGGCGGTGAACTCCTCGCCCGCATCGCAGGCGTGTATCCGCTGGCGCGGATCGTCGAGGCCTGCGAGCGCGCCGCAATGACGGGCAGCGATCGCGACGGCAAGGTGATCATCACCTTCGACGCCTGAGGCGCGCGGGCGCCGGCACCGGCACCGGTGGCGCCGTCAATCGTTGACGAGTACGACCTTGCCGTAGTGGGTGCGGGAGTCGACCATCGCATGGGCGGCGGCGAGTTCGCGCATCGGCAGCACGGTGTCGACCACGGCCTTGAAGCGCCCCGAAGCGAACAGCGGCAGCGCCACCTCGCGGAAGGACACCATCGATTCGGGCAGGAAGCGGGCGCTGGAGCTGATGCTCATCGCCAACAACTGCAGGTTGCGCATGCCGATGTTCAGGCTGAAGCACACCTTGCGGCCGCCCGTGCTGCCGTACATGACGATGCGCCCCTCGGCCGCCATCGAGTCGAACAGGGCCGTGGCGGTTTCCTCGCCGATGGTCATCAGGCCGATGTCGATGCCGTGGTCCTGGGTGTCGCGCATCACCTCGGCGGGCAGATCGGCGGTCTTGTAGTTGTAGGCCGCATCGGCACCGGCGGCGACGCCGCGCCGGCATTTGTCGTCGCGGCTCGCCGTGCCGGCGACCCAGCAGCCTTGCCATTTGGCGATCTGCAGCGCGGCGCTGCCGACGCTGCTGGCGATCGCTTCGATCAGCACGCGTTCGCCGGCGCGTGCCTTCGCCACCGTGACGAGCGCATGCCAGGCCGTGAGCCAGCCGACCGGGATCGCCGCGCCTTCAATGAAATCGAGGGAGGCGGGCAGCGGCAGGGCATTCACGGCATCGACCAGCACGTGGGTGGCGTGTGCGCCGCGCGCGCGGCCGAACACGCGGTCGCCCGGCGCGAAGCCCGTCACGCCGCCGCCGACCGCCTCGACCACGCCGGCGCACTCCATGCCCATGACGAACGGCAGTTCCTGGCCGGAATAGGTGCCGGCGCGCATCCGGGTCTCGGCGAAGTTGATGC
>JBIKVA010000020.1:0-21688 GCA_044357085.1 Steroidobacteraceae bacterium
ACTGGTGGTTCTTGAGACGGATCGTTTCGGCTGTGCCGGTGGCCCGGAACTCGTCGACCGCCCGCGTGACACCATGGTCCCAGATGCCCCTGCGGTCGTAGTCGTCGCCGGCGATGTAGCCGCCCGTCTTCAGTTTCGGAAAGAACGCCTCGAGGTCGCGTTTGACGTCATCGTAGAAGTGGCTGGCATCGACGTAAGCCCAGTCGAAG
Organism: Steroidobacteraceae bacterium; assembly: GCA_044357085.1. Lineage (GTDB taxonomy): Bacteria > Pseudomonadota > Gammaproteobacteria > Steroidobacterales > Steroidobacteraceae > UBA964. Next base: position 210 of record JBIKVA010000020.1, read on the forward strand.
TGGCCGTCCGCGAAGAGCGGTGCTGCGTCGTGGGAGAGCATCCGGTGCATCACGACCCGGCCGCTGGCGATCTCGCGTTCGAACCGCCGCGCGACCTGCTGGTACTGGGCTTCGAGTGCGGCGCTCGCGTCCGACTTGGAGGCGAACTCCTGCGTGGGGCCGTCGTAGAGAGAGCCATCGTCGCGGGTGAACCACGGGTCGACCAGATGCAGGACGCGAGGCTCGTTGAGCGCGAGGATGCGTTCGGAGAAATCGCCGTCGAAGACGCCCACCTCGATGACGGTGCCGCCCTTGGGCAGGGTATCGAACAGGAAGTCGCGGCTCGCCGCCCGGCGCGCGCGCTTCGACAGCAGGCGCTCGATCCAGCGGCGGCCGGGCACTCCTGGCGCAGGTCGGTACATCAACGATTCCTCGGCGGGGACTACAGCGTGTACGCATAATAGCGCGAACCCGGACCGCCTAAGAAATGCAGTCACCCGCCCGTATCCTCTTCGTACCGGTCAGCGGCCCGAGCGGCATGGGCGAGTTCGCCCGTGCGCGCAGCCTCGCCGACGCCCTGCGGGCGCGCTGGCCGCACATCGAAACGCATTTCGTGCTGCATCGCGAGGCGCCCTACGCCAAGGGGTTTCATCACCCGGTGACCCTGGTGCCGGCCTCGCCGACGCTGTGCACCCGGGAAGTCGAGGCCGTGATCGCCGGTTTTCGGCCGCAGGTCGTGGTCTTCGACAATGCCGGCCGCACCGGGGCGCTGCGGGCGGCCCGCCGGATCGGCGCCCGGGTGGTCTACGTGAGTTCGCGCGGGCGCCAGCGCTACAAGGCCTTCCGGCTGCACTGGATGCGCCTGCTCGACGATCACTGGATCTCCTACCCCGCGATCATCGCCGGCGGACTCGGGGTGTTCGAGCGCCTCAAGCTCCGGCTGCTCGGTCGACCCGAGGTGCGCTTCCTCGATACCGTGCTCGCGCCGGCCGACAGCGCCACTGCCGATGAGCTGTTGCACGATTTCGGCGTGCCCGATTTGATCATCGTGCCGGGAGGCGGGAGCGGGTTTCACGACTCGGCGATGACGCCGGCGCACTTCGCGCGTTGGGGCGAGACGATTGCCGCGCAGGGATACCGGGTGGTGTTCGTCGCCGGCCCGGCCTATTCGATGCCGGCGCCGCCGGATCCGCGCTTCCGCTTGTTGCGTGGCGTGGCGGGCGGCGCGCTGCGGGTACTGCTGGCACGATCGCGTCTCGTGCTCGTCAACGGCGGCGACACGCTGCTGCAGGCAATGACGCTCGGCAAGGCCTGCGTGGCGGTACCGATCGCCGGGGATCAGCCTGAGCGCATTGCACGCTGCGCGGCGACGGGTGCAGTCATCGCACCGCTGTTGCGGGTCGGTGCTGCCGATGCGGTGGTCTCTGCATGCCTGCGATTGCTCGGCGATACTGGCGAGCTCGCCGCGCTCGAGGCCAGGGTGCAGGCGGCGGGCCTGCAGGACGCGATGCCCGCGATCATCCAGACTCTGGGCGACTGTCTGCACCGTTCGTGAGTTCGCGAAACAGGCGCTCGTAGTCGGCGCTCATGCGCTCAACGCCGAATCGCGCCACTGTTTCGCGTCTCGCTGTCGCGCCGAGGGACGCTGCGAACTCCTCGTCCCGCAACGCCCGTTCGATCGAATCGGCGAGGCTGTTCGGATCGTCCGGCTCGGCCAGCAGTCCGTTGATGCCGTGATCGATGATTTCGCGTATGCCGGGCACGCGGGTGCCGATCACCGCGCAGCCGGCCGCCATTCCCTCGATCAGCGCAAGCGGCATTCCCTCGTGACGGCTGCTGAGGACTGCAATGCGGGTACGCAGCAGTCTCTCAGGGACGTCGCGCACGACTCCATGAAACCTCACCTGATCCGCGAGACGGAGTTCCTCGGTCAGTCTGACCGCTTTTCGCCGGTGCCGCTCCTTCCCGCCGCCGACCAGCTCCAGCGTGGGCGAGAGACCCCGGCGCCGCAGCTCTTCGAGGGCGCGTATTAGCGTCGCGTGATCCTTCTGCTGTCCGAAGCGGGCCACCATGATCAGCCCAGATTCGCGTTGCGCGAAATCCTGCCGTTCGGCCGCCGCGAACGGCGATAGCTCGATGCCGTTGTCAATCGCTATGGTTCGCTCGGCAGGAAAACCGAGTTCGAGCAGGCTCTGGCGTACGCCCTCGCTGCAGCCGACAATGCGCGCCGTCCGCTTCGACAGCCAGCGCGCCTGCGCAAGACGCCAGCGTGTATAGCGCTCGCGGGTGTTGTGCTCGACGTGCACGAGATTGGGAACGCCGGCGAGGAGTCCGGCGTAACGCCCCCAGAGGTGTTCGCTGAAACCATGGGCGACCAGTATGTCGGGACGATACTCGCGACAGATTTTCCACAGCGCGACGATCGTCGCGAAGTGCGACCATCCGGGAACGAGCCGCACCCGCAGGCCTTCACGCTGCAATTCCATGAAACGACTCATGTCCGTGTGGCGCTTGCGGCGCAGAACGAGCAGCGCTTCGATGTCACCGCCATGTGCGGCGGCTCGGGTCAGTTTGACGGCAACTTGCGTTGCGCCACCGGTGAACCCCCCCGTCACGAAGTGCAGAACCCGGATCGTGGAGGTCATCGACGCTATTTCCGGTCGCGCAGGATTTCCCGCGCCGCGTTCATGCCGGGCACGCCGGTGACGCCGCCGCCCGGGTGCGCGCCCGAACCGCAGAGGTAGAGACCGCGCACGGGCGTTCGATAGTCGCCGTGGCCGAGGGCGGGGCGTGCGGCCCACAGCTGGTCGAGGCCGAGCGCGCCGTGGAAGATGTCGCCGCCCGCGAGGCCGAGCCGCTCCTCGAGATCGAGCGGCGAGAGCGCCGAGCGGCCGACGACACTGGCGCGGAAATTCGGCGCAAAGGCATTGACGGCGTCGATGATGAAGTCGGCGGTCGCTTCGCGCATCCCCGGCGCGCTCCAGCTGCGCTCCGGGGCGTCTGGACGCGCGAGGTCATAGTCGAAGTGCTGGCAGAACAGGCTTGCGACATGCGCACCGGGCGGTGCGAGCGTGTCGTCGAGGGTCGAGGGGATCAGCATCTCGATGATCGGCTCGCGCGAGATGCCGTGCAGCCGTGCCGAGGCGAAGGCGCGGTCCATGTAGCCGAGCGAGGGCGCCATGATGATGCCGGCGCCGAGGTGCGAGTCGTCGGTGCGCGAGCGTCGCGCCGCAAAGCGGGGCAGTTCGGCGAGCGCGACGTTCATGCGGAAGGTCGCCGAGGCGACACGCCAGCGTTCGATGTGCGCGCGGAAATCCGCGGGCAGGTCTTCGGCTGCAAGCAGCGAGAGAAAGAGCGGCTTGGGGCCGAGGTTGCCGACGATGCGCGGGGCGCCGAACACCCGGCCGTCGACGAGCTTGATGCCGGTGGCCTGCACTTCGCCGGCTGCGCCATGGCCGCGCGGCTTGCCGCTGCCTGCGGCGCGACCGCGGCGGGCGGTGATGACGTTCGCCACCGGCGCGTCACACTCGATGTGCACGCCGAGCCGCCGTGCCTCTGCGGCGAGGGCCTGGGTGATTGCGCCCATGCCGCCCACGGCGTGGCCCCATACGCCCGCCTTGCCGTTCACCTCGCCGAAGGCATGGTGCAGCAGCACGTAGGCGCTGCCCGGGGTGTAGGGACTCGCATAGCTGCCGACCACCGAGTCGAAACCGAACAGCGCCTTGAGCGGCTCGCTCTCGAACCAGTGATCGAGGATCTCGCCGGCGCTGCGCGTGAAGAACTCGTGCAACTCGCGCTGCGTGGCGAGCGGCAGCGCGCGGAAATGACGGCCGAAGCGCAGCACCTCCCAAAGGTCGCGGGTACGCCGCAGATCGGTGGGCGGCGTGCGCAGCAGCAGGTCGCGCAGCAGGTCGACGGCACGGCCGAGCAGGGCATGGAAGTCGGGCAGGCGTGCGGCATCGCGTGCGCTGTGGCGACGCACCTCCGCGAGCGTCGCCGCGCCGTCGGGACCGGCGCTGAAGGAATCGCCCTCGGGCAGCGGCAGGAAGTTCTGCATCGGTCGCTCGAGGATGCGCAGCCCGTGCTCGGCGAGTCGCAGCTCGCGGCTCACCGTCGGGTTGAGCAGGCTCACGGTGTAGCTGGCCGTCGAGTTGCGGAAGCCCGGCGCGAACTCCTCGGTGACGGCCGCGCCGCCGACGAGATGGCGGCGCTCGAAGACGCCTACCCTGAGCCCCGCCCGGGCGAGGTAACAGGCGCAGACGAGGCCGTTGTGACCGGCACCGATGACGAGAGCATCGAAATCGGCGGCAGGGGGCTTGTGGCTGGATGAATTCACAGGTACTGTATGGATGAACACTGAATGTATAAACAGGGGTGTCCCGTGTCAGACCTCACACCGCGCCAAACCCAAATTCTCCGTCTCATCCAGCGAGCCATTGCCGAGACCGGCATGCCGCCCACGCGGGCAGAAATCGCGCAAGAGCTCGGGTTCAAGTCCGCCAATGCCGCCGAGGAGCATCTGCGCGCGCTCGCCCGCAAGGGCGTCATCGCGCTCATGCCGGGCACCTCGCGGGGCATCCAGCTCAAGGACATCCTGCGCGAGCAAATCGGTTTGCCGCTCATCGGCCGCGTGGCTGCCGGCAAACCCATTCTCGCAGAAGAGAACATCGAAGCGCGCTTCAACATCGATCCGGACATCTTTTCGCCCCGTCCCCACTACCTGCTCAAGGTTACCGGCATGTCCATGAAGGACGCCGGCATTCTCGACGGCGATCTCGTCGCCGTGCACCGCACGCCCGAGGTGCGCAACCGCCAGATCATCGTCGCCCGTCTCGAAAACGAAGTCACGGTCAAACGCTACAAGCAGGAAGGCCCGACGGTCTGGCTGCTGCCCGAGAACGCCGACTTCGAACCCATCCGCGTCAATCTGCGTGAAGAGCCGCTCATCATCGAGGGCGTAGTGGTCGGCGTGTTGCGTCGTGGTGCCACGGGCGTCGCAGGCAGCAAGCCTGCCGGCACCGGGCTGATGTAATCGGCTGACGCAACGCCGCAAGCCGTCCTCACCGAGGTCCCCCATGAAGACTCTGGAGCTGCGCCTCTCGCCAGGCGCCACGGATACGCTCGTCCGCGAGAAACCTGCGCTGAAGCGCGCCCGTCTCAAAAGTTTCAGTTGCCCTTGCGGTTGCGGCCGCAACCGTTCGTTCACGCAGCCACGCTCACTGCGCACCTCCGGCTTCGTGACGGTGACTCCCGGGTCGTCCTCCGGTTCGTCCGCGTGAGACGACACCGACCGTGCGCAGCACGACTGACGACGCGCCGGAAGGCATACCGGCGATCGCACCGCAGATCGCACCGGTGCCATCGCTGGAGCATCTGCTCGCGCATCCCGCCATCTGGCGTGGTCGTAGCGTTGCTCGCAGCGCCACCTTCGGTACGGGCTGTCGCCGGCTCGATGCCGCCCTGCCCGGCGGTGGCTGGCCTGCCGCCGGGCTCACCGAAATCCTCACCGCACGCAGTGGGCTCGGTGAACTGCGTCTGCTGATCCCGCTGCTCGTTCGGCTCGGTTGCCAGATGCCGCCGCGCTGGGCGACCTGGGTTTCCCCGCCTTTCGAGCCCTATGCGCCGGCGCTCACCGCGGCAGGCGTACCGCTCGAGCGCCAACTCGTCGTACGCACCGCAGATCCCGCCTGGGTCATCGAGCAGGCACTCGATTCCGGCGGCTGTGCGATCGCGCTCGCATGGTTCGGCCCGCGGGTGGCGGCGACCGTGACGGCACTGCGGCGTTTGCAGCTGGCGGCGCAGCGCAGCACTGCGCCGGTGTTCCTGTTCCGTCCGCTCGCCGAGGCGGCGCGGGCTTCACCCGCAGAACTGCGGCTTTCCTTTGCGCCCTCGCCCGGCGGCGGGCGGCTGCAGTTGCTCAAGAGTCGCGGCGGCGCACGCCAGCCGCTGGAATTGCGTTGGCAGGAGTGGGGCGACCATGGCGCGGCGTGAGCGCGCGGCCTCGACGCGTCGTGCCCTGCGGGCACTCGGGGCGACATCGCCGACTGCCGTGGCCGCGCTGCGTGCACCGGCAACGAGCGGGCCGCCACGGCAACCGCCGTTGCAGCCACCACTCGAATCGCTGTTCGACAGCGCCCCCGAGTCCTGGCTGGCGTTGCAGTGCACGCCGTGCGACGCAGGCAGCAAGGACGCGCCGCGGGAACTCCCGCGGCTTGCCGCCATCGCCTGCGGTTTCACGTCGCGTGTCAGCCTCGAGCCACCGGACGCCGTGCTGCTCGAGGTGCGCGGCAGCTTTCAGCTCTTCGGTGGTGCACAGTCGCTGTGCACGCAATTGCTCGCACGTTGCCGCCAGACGGGCCTCGAGCCGCGCTGGGCGCTCGCGCCGACACCGCTTGCGGCGCTGGCGCTCGCGCGTTGCGGGCAGCAGGTGATCGTGCTCGCCCGCGACCGCTTGCTCGGCATGCTGTCACCGCTGCCGCTTGCGGCGCTGCGCTGGCCCGCGGCAACGATAGATCGGCTCGATTCGGTCGGAGTACGCACGCTCGGTGCCGCGCTGCGCTTGCCGCGTGCGGGCTTTGCCAGGCGTTTCGGGCACGAGACGCTGCTCGCACTCGATCGGCTCACCGGTGCCGCCCCGGAGCCGCGTCGTCCATTCGTTCCGCGCGAGCGGTTCCGGGCGCAGCTCGAGCCGGCCTTCGAACTGTGCTCGCACGCCACGGTGCTGCAGCACCTCGAGCCCTTGCTGGCGCAACTCGAGCAGTTCCTGCGCGCGCGCCAATCGGGCATCGACCTGCTGATGCTGCGCCTGCAACATCGTGCCTGTCCCGCCACGCGGGTCGATCTGCGACTTGCCTGCGCGGAGCTGCAGGCTGCGCAGTTCGCCACGTTGCTGTCGCTGCGACTGTCACGGCTCGAGTTGCCCGCGCCCGTCCTGCGCTGCGAGTTGCGCTCGGGGTCGTTGCAACCCCTCGTCAGTCACAGCGAATCGATCTGGAGGCCGGGCGAGTACGGCGGCGGTGCAGGTCGCGAGTCGCCGGCACTCATCGAGCGCCTGCGCGCGCGGCTCGGCAGCGAGGCGGTCTATGGGCTCTGCCTGGTGCCCGAACATCGTCCCGAGAGCGCCTGGCGGGTCACCGAGCCCGGCACCCGGACGCCTGCCGCGGTTCCGGGGTGTGCCACGGACGCAGGGCGTGCCACGGGCGCGGCGTGGGCTGCGCTGTCACGCCGACCGTTGTGGTTGCTGCACACCCCTGAGACGCTGCCCTGTGCATTGCACGACCTGCAACTCGTCGACGGTCCCGAGCGCATCGAGACCGGCTGGTGGGATGGGGGCGATGTCGCGCGCGATTACTACGTGGCGCGCGATGCGGCGGGCGCCGAGTTGTGGGTCTACCGCGAGCGCTTGCCGCCGCACGGCTGGTACCTGCACGGCGTGTTCGGTTGAGCGGCGCCGGTCTCAGCGACCCGTGAACTTTGCTGCGCGCTTCTGCACGAAGGCGGCAAAACCCTCGCGCGCGTCCTGCGAACCATCGGCGAGCGTGGCCATCGACCGGGCCTCGAGCGCGAGCTGCTGCTCGAGCGTGTTGCCGTGGCTCGCCACCAGCAGTCGCTTCACCTCGCCAAAGGCACGGGTGGGCCCGCAGGCGAGCGCAGTGGCGATTTCATTGGCCTTGGCTGCAAGGTCGGCGTCCGGCACCACCAGGGTGACGAGGCCGAGCTGCTCCGCCTCGGTTGCCGTGAGCAGCGGATTGAGCAGCATGAGCTCCTTCGCCCGCGTGAGTCCGACGATCTGCGGCAGCATGTGTGAGGCGCCGCCGTCGGCGGACATCCCGATGCGGGTGTAGGCCAGGGTGAGTTTGGCGGATTCGGCGGCCACGACGATGTCGCCACTGATCGCAAGGCTGAAGCCTGCACCGGCTGCCGTGCCGTTGATCGCGGTGACGAGCGGCGCATTCATGCGTGCGAAGGACGCGATCGCGGCGTGCAGAGGCCCGGTGATCCGGTTGAGCAACCCGGCAGCATCGTCTTCCGCCGCCGCGAAGGACTGCACGTCGCCGCCGCCGCTGAAGAAGCGCCCCTTGCCGGTGAGCAGGACGGCACGCACCTCGGGATTGCCGTCGCAGCGGCGTGCCGCGTCGAGCAGATCCCTGGCCATGCCGACACCGATCGTGTTGGCACCCTCGGGTCGGTTGAGCGTGATGCGCGCGAGGCCGTTTTCCAGGGCGAATTCGAGGTTTTCGAAAGTCATGTGGCGGTTCCGCGCGGTTGGGGTGGGGCCGTCCCACCCGGGGTCGGCAGTATGCGGGGAATTCGGCTGCGCCGTAATTGGCGCGGCTGCTCGTCAGCGGTGCGACAGGGCTGCAAGGAGGACGTTGCAGGGGGGGGTGGCAGCAGACTCCGAATACTGTATAAATAAACAGTATCATGGGCCCAGCAACGAAACCGGCGGTTTTTCCCGACTATGCCGAGTTGCATTGCCTGAGCAGCTTCAGCTTCCTGCGTGGCGCGTCGCAGCCGGCCGAACTCGCGGCGCGGGCCGATGAACTCGGCTACGCCGCGCTCGCGATCACCGACGAATGCTCGGTGGCCGCAGTGGTGCGGGCGCATGCGGCGCTGAAGGGGCGCGGCACGCGGCTCATCGTCGGTGCCGAATTCCGCCTCGATTGCGGCACACCGCTCGTCGTGCTCGCGGCCGACCGGCGCGGCTATGGCCAACTGTGCCGCCTGATCACCCGCGGGCGTCGTGCCGCGCCGAAGGGCGAATACCGGCTCGCCCGTGACGATGTCGTCGAGCTGATCGAGCCCGGCCACGGCCTCGTGCTGTGGCCGCCGCGGCCGGCGGATCTCGTCTCCGACAAGGTGCCGGCGGGCGACATTGCGCAGTGGTTGCGCGGGCATTTCGCGGGTTCCGCCTGGATCGCGGTCGAGCTGCTGCGCGATGGCACCGAGCGCGCGCATCTGGCGACGCTGACGGCACTCGCCCGCGAGTCCGGGTTGCCGCTGGTGGCGGCGGGCGGCGCCTGCATGCACCTGCGCACGCGTCGCCGCCTGCACGATGTCATCACCGCGATCCGTCTGAACACCACGGTCGATGCGGCAGGGCTCGCGCTGCTGCCCTCGGGCGAGCGCCATCTGCGCGAGCGGCAGCGGCTTGCGCGGCTCTATCCGGCTGCGCTGCTCGCCGAGACGCTGGTGGTCGCGGCGCGTTGCCGTTTCTCGCTCGATGAATTGCGCTACGAATATCCGCGCGAGATCGTCCCGCCGCAACACACCCCCGCAACCTGGCTGCGTACCCTCGTCGAGCGCGGTGCATTGCGTCGCTGGGGTGGCGGCGGCGCTGCCGCGTCTTGCCGGCCATCGAGCGACCTGCCGGCGCGCGATGTCATGCCCGCCTACGTGCGCACGCTCGTCGAGCACGAACTCGCGCTCATCGCCGAGCTGGCCTACGAGCCCTACTTCCTCACCGTTCACGATATCGTCGAGTTCGCCCGCAGTCGCGGAATTCTTTGTCAGGGCCGCGGCTCGGCGGCCAACTCCGCGGTCTGCTATTGCCTCGGCATCACCGAGGTCGACCCGGCGCGGATGTCGATGCTGTTCGAGCGCTTCATCTCGCGCGAGCGCAACGAGCCACCCGACATCGACGTCGATTTCGAACACGAGCGGCGCGAGGAGGTCATCCAGTACGTCTATGGCAAGTACGGCCGGCACCGCGCCGCACTCGCCGCGACCGTCATCAGTTATCGGCCGCGCAGCGTGCTGCGCGACCTTGGCAAGGCGCTCGGCTTTCCGCCGCTCGCCGTCGAGAAGATCGCCAGCGCCGTCAGCCGCTGGGATCGCGGCCTCGGCGCGGATGCACCCGGGCCGTTCCTCGAACGCCTCGTCGAGGCGGGTTTCGACGCCGGCGATGCAGCCCTGCAGCGACGCCTCGCGGCGCTGCTCGAGCTGGCCGCACAACTGCTCGGCTTTCCGCGACATCTCTCGCAGCATGTTGGCGGCTTCGTGATCGCCCGCGACTCCCTCGAGGAACTCGTGCCGATCGAGAACGCGAGCATGGCCGATCGCACCGTCATCCAGTGGGACAAGGACGATCTCGACGTGCTCGGCCTGCTCAAGGTGGACCTGCTCGCCCTCGGCATGCTGAGTGCGATCCGCCGCGCGCTCGTCCTGGTGTCGCAGTGGCGGACGTCCCGGGGCGAGGCGCCGCTCACCCTTGCCGACGTGCCACCCGAGGATCCGCGCGTGTACGACATGCTCTGCCGCGCCGACTCGGTGGGCGTGTTCCAGATCGAGTCGCGGGCGCAGATGGCGATGCTGCCGCGGCTGCGGCCGCGCAATTTCTATGATCTCGTGATCGAAGTGGCGATCGTGCGGCCGGGACCCATCCAGGGCGACATGGTGCACCCCTACCTGCGCCGGCGCCGCGGCGAGGAGCCGGTCACCTATCCGAGCGAAGCAGTCAGGGGCGTGCTGCAGCGCACGCTCGGCGTACCCATCTTCCAGGAACAGGTGATGCAGCTCGCCATCGTCGCGGCCGGCTTCTCGCCGGGCGAGGCCGACCAGTTGCGCCGGGCGATGGCCGCCTGGAAGCGGCATGGCGGGCTCGGGCACTTCGGCGAGAGGCTCATCCGCGGCATGCGTGAGCGCGGCTACGGCGAGGACTTCGCGGCGCGCATCTTCGAGCAGATCCAGGGTTTCGGCGAATACGGCTTTCCCGAATCGCATGCGGCGAGCTTCGCGCTGCTCGTCTACGTGTCGGCCTGGCTGAAGTGCCACGAACCCGCAGCCTTCACCGCAGCGCTCCTCAACAGCCAGCCGATGGGTTTTTATTCACCTTCGCAACTGGTGCGCGATGCGCGCGAGCACGGCGTCGAGGTGCGTGCAGTCGATGTCTGCGTCAGCGACTGGGACTGCACGCTCGAGCCTGCCGCGGGAGAGGTTGCTGCGCAGCATGCGCTGCCGGCGATCCGGCTCGGCTTGCGGCTCGTGCATTCGCTCACGAAGGCGGCGGCCGAGCGTATCGTGGCGGCACGGTCGCGCCGGCCGGCTCCTGCCTTCCTCGACCTGCAGGACCTCGCCGAGGCGGCGGCACTCGATCGCGGCGATCTCGAGGCGCTCGCTGCTGCGGGTGCCTGCGCAAACCTCACCGGCAACCGTCACCGGGCTTTCTGGGCGGTGGCCGGTACCGAGGTGGCATTGCCGCTTGCGCCTCCCGCGCGCGAGTTGGCCTTGCCGATGCTCACCGTGCCCACCGAGGGCGAGAATCTGGTGGCCGACTATCGCCATCTCGGGCTCACGCTCGGCAGGCATCCGCTCGCCCTGTTGCGCGCGCCTTTCGACCGGCGCAGCGTGGTGCGTGCGCGGGAGCTCGCGCAGCTGCCGGACGGCGCGTGCGTGGCGGTTGCCGGACTCGTCACCACGCGGCAACGGCCCTCCACCGCGAGCGGCGTCACGTTCGTCACGCTCGAGGACGATACCGGCAACGTCAACCTGATCGTCTGGAAGAACGTGGGTGCGGCGCACCGGCGCGCGCTGCTCGAGGCGCGCCTCATGGAAGCGCAGGGAAAGCTGCAGCGCGAGGGTCTCGTGACCCACGTGATCGTCGAACGCCTGCACGACCGGACGCGATTGCTCGGCCGGCTCGTGACGCAGTCGCGGGACTTCCGCTAGCGGCGCGCCCGCTGACGGCCGGCTGCGTCGTCCCCGATGTCGTAGTCGGCGAAGTCGCTGATCAGGTCGGCGGTGCGCTTGTCCTCGCGCAGCCTCTCGAGGCGTCGCCACGCCGGATCGCCGCCGCTGCTCTTGGGCGCGCTGCGGCGGCGCGACTGGTCGAAGTCCCGAATGACCTTGTCCACGTCCTCGCCCGACTCGAGGTCGGGCTCGTCGTCGTAGTCGTCCTGTTCCGGTCTCTCGTTCATGGCCCGTACTGCCGCGGCGCGAGCGCGCCACTCACCCCCAGACGCGCAAAATTTATTTCGCCGCCGTCGATCTTGCAACGGCTGCAACGAGAAATTCATGAGCGGGGTCGATCACGGATGTGGACGGCCGGCCGCGCCGATGCGCCGGTTCAGCGCACCAGGGTATTCATCTCGAAGATCGGCATGAGCATCGCGAACACGATGATCAGCACGAACACCCCCATGCCGACGATGAGCAGCGGGCCGAGCAGGCCGACGAGCGCGGTCAGCAGACCGTCGAGTTCGCGCTCCTGGTTGGTCGCGGCGCGCTCGAGCATTTCTTCGAGCCGTCCGCTGGACTCGCCGCTCGATATGAGGTGCACGGTCATCGGCGGGAACAGACGGCTCGCCGCCAGCGAGCGACCGATCGGCGCGCCCTCCCGTACTCGTTCCGCGGCGACGGCGACCGCGTCGCGCATCGGCAGGTTCGAGACCACCTCGCCGGCGATGCGCAAGGCTTCGAGTACCGGCACCGCACTGCCGGTGAGGATGCTGAAGGTGCGCGTGAAGCGTGCGGTGTTGAAACCGCGGACCAGACGGCCGGCCAGCGGCAGGCGCAGCAGCAGGGCATCCACGCGGCGGCGCGCCGCCGGGTCACGGATCCAGCGCAGGAAGACGATGATCCCGGCAGCGATGGCGAGCAGCAGCCACGGGCCGACATCACGCAGGAAATCGCTGGTGGCGAGCAGCATTCGGGTGAGCAGCGGCAGCGCCGTCTTGCCCGATTCGAACACCTCGACCACCTTCGGCACGACGTAGGTCAGCAGTCCCGCGATGATGACGATGCACATGATGGTCAGCACGACCGGGTAGAGCAGCGCCCCCACCACGCGCTGGCGCAACAGGTCGCGGTTCTCGGTGTAGTCGGCGAGGCGCTCGAGCACCGTATCAAGCCGCCCCGATTGCTCGCCGGCTGCCACCGTGGAGCGGTAGATCTCCGGGAACACCCGCGGAAAACCGCCGAGCGCCTGGGCGAGCGGTTCGCCCTCGACGACGCGCGCGCGCACCGCGGCGATCACGCGCTGCACGGCGGGCTTCTCGGACTGCTCGGCGACCGCGAGCAAGGCCTCTTCGAGCGGCAGCGCTGCGCGCACCAGCGTGGCCAGCTGACGGGTCAGCAGTGCGACATCGCCCGCCGCCACACGGCCGCCACGGCGGTGATCGCCGGTGCCGCGCAGCCTGCCTGCGAGAGTGCCGGACGCGGCGTCAGCCTTGCCGATGCCGTCCCGGTTGCGGGACGATTCGCGCAGCGGCTCGACGCTGAGCGGCAGCAAGCTGCGCTCGCGCAGCAGCTGGCGGATTTGCCGCGGGCTGTCGCCTTCCAGCACGCCGCGTTGTTCGCGGCCGGCCGGATCGAGCGCCACATAGTCGTAGGCAGCCACGCTCAGTCCTCGCGCGTGACGCGCACCACTTCCTCGAGCGTGGTCACGCCGCGCAGCACCTTGGCGAGGCCATCATCGCGGATCGACGGCGTCGACAGGCGCGCGTGGCGCGCGAGTTCCATTTCGGCGCCTCCGTCGTGGATCAGTGTGCGCAGCGCGTCATCGACCATCACGAGTTCGTAGATGCCGGTGCGGCCGCGATAGCCGGAGCCCGTGGGACCCGGCCGGTACAGCGTGGGCGAGGGTGCGCCGGCGGCGATGCCGAGCTGCCGGCGCTCGAGTTCGCCGGCGACGAAGGCTTCGCAGCCCGCTGGGTCGAGCGTGCGCACCAGGCGCTGCGCGACGATGCCGATCAGGCTGGAGGCGAGCAGGAAAGGCTCGATGCCCATGTCGCGCAGGCGGGTGATGGCGCCGACCGCCGTGTTGGTATGCAGCGTCGAGAGCACGAGATGCCCGGTGAGCGATGCCTGCACCGCGATCTGCGCGGTCTCGAGGTCGCGGATTTCGCCGACCATGACGATGTCCGGGTCCTGTCGCAGGATCGCGCGCAAGCCGCGCGCAAAGCTCATGTCGACCTTGGTATTGACCTGGGTCTGGCCGATGCCGTCGAGGTAGTACTCGATCGGGTCCTCGACGGTCATGATGTTGCGCGTCGCGTCGTTGAGGCGCGACAGCGCCGCGTAGAGCGTCGTCGTCTTGCCCGAGCCGGTCGGCCCGGTGACGAGCAGGATGCCGTTCGGCTTGTGGATCAGGCGATCGAGCAGCGCCTCGATCGGCGGCTCCATGCCAAGTTCGCCGAGATCGAGCCGCCCGGCCTGCTTGTCGAGCAGCCGCAGCACCACGCGCTCACCGTGTCCCGCCGGAATGGTCGACACGCGTACATCGACCGCGCGACCGCCGACCCGCAGGCTGATGCGTCCGTCCTGCGGCAAGCGCTTCTCGGCGATGTCGAGCTTGGACATCACCTTGATGCGCGAGACGACGGCGCTCGCCACCGCACGGCGCGTCTGCAGCACCTCGCGCAGCACTCCATCGACGCGCAGCCGCACGACGAGCCGGTTCTCGAACGGTTCGATGTGGATGTCGGAGGCGTTGTCCTTGACCGCCTGCGTCAGCAGGGCGTTGATCAGGCGGATGATGGGCGCGTCGTCCTCGCTCTCGAGCAGGTCCGCCTGCTCCGGCAACTCCTGCGCGAGGAAGGTCAGGTCGGTGGTTTCTTCGAGACCGCCCGCCGCAGCCCGCGCATCGGTGCCGGCTTCATAGGCCTCGCGCAGCAGTTCTTCGAAGCGTTCCGTACTCACGCGCTCGAGGGCGAGCGGATGCCGCAGGTGCCGCCGGGCCTCGGCCACGGCGAGCGCGGTCGCATCGGGACGCAGCGCCACGCTGGCCACACCGCCCGTCACGCCACGCAGCAGCACGCCGTGCCGGCGGGCGAAGGCGAGCGGCAGGTCGGGTGTCGGGGCCGCGGCGGCCATGGCACCCGACTCGGCGTTCATTTGGGAGGCTCCGCGGGCTTGGGCGCGGCGGCCGGCGGCGGGGCCGTCGGGATCTCGGGCAGGATCGAGCGACGTTCGCCGGGCAGCAGCGGCACGGCCTCGCGCTGCGGGCCGAGCTTCAGCTGCTGGTCGCGGATGTAGTTGTATTTCTGATTGGTCTCGATGGTGGCATCGATGCCGTTGCGCAGGATGCGCGGCTGGATGAACACCATCAGGTTGGTCTTGGTTTTCTTCGCACTGCGCGTGCGGAACACCTCGCCGAGCACCGGGATACGACCAAAGAATGGCACGCGCTGCTCGCCGCCCGTCTGCGAGTCCTGGATGAGGCCGCCGAGCACCACCGTGCCACCGTCCTCGATCAGCACATTGGTACTGATGGTGCGCTTGTTGGTGATCAGGTCGACCGCGCCGCTGCTGCTGGCCGCGATGCTCGAGCTTTCCTGCTCGATCTTCAGCATCACCGCATCGCCTTCGTTGATCTGCGGCGTGATCTTAAGGATCGTGCCGACTTCCTGACGCTGGATGGTCTGGAAAGGGTTCAACTGGCTGCTGGTGTTGCCGCCGGTGCTGGTGTACTGGCCGGTTACGAAGGGGACTTCCTGGGCGACCTTGATCTCGGCCTCCTGGTTGTCCATGGTAACGATCGAGGGCGTGGCGATGATGTTGGTGGTCGAGTCGCCGCGCAGCGCGCGCAGCACCGCAGCGAAGTTCACGCCGCTGCTGCCGAGACGGCCGACGCCGACCGTGGTGCCGCGCGGCACCGTCGTGAGAGTGGCCGGGTCGCGGGCTGCACGCACCAGATCGACGATGCTCGTGCCACCCACCGGCTCGATGAACCCGCCCACCGCCTGATCGTCATTGCTGCCGTCGATCAGCCAGTTGACGCCGAGTTCCGCCGACTTGTCGGCCGACACCTCGACGATGATGGCCTCGACGATCACCTGCGCGCGGCGGATGTCGAGCTTGTCGATCACGGTCATCAGGGAATTCATGGTTTTGGCCGGCGCGGTGATCACGAGCGCGTTGGTCTCGGGTTCGGCCCAGATGGTCGTGCCGCCGCCCACCGTGGTCGCCGTCCCGCCCGCGGTGCCGGCCGCGCCTGCTGCGCTCGTGCCGGTGAGTTGTTCCTTGAGCTTGCCGGCGATCTTTTCTGCATCGGCGTAGCGCAGGTAGCGTACGCGCGTGTCGCCGCCGCTCGCGAGCGGCGTGTCGAGGTAGGCGATGAGTGTGCGGGCGCGCAGCCGCTGCGTCTTGTCGCCGGCGAGCAGGATGCTGTTGGAACGCTCGTCCGCCACCACCCGCAGCGGCGACATGCCGCCCTCGGCGCTTGCCTGCGCGGGGTTGAGCGCCGTCATCGTGCGCACCATCTCGGCGGCCGAGGCGTTTTGCATCGCCACCACTTCGACGTCGGAGTCGCTCGACTGGTCGATGCGGCGGATGATGCGCAGCATGCGGTTCACGTTGCTCGCGCGGTCGGCGAGGATCAGCGTGTTCGAGGCCGGATAGGCGGCAAGATGCGCGTTCTGCGGCATCAGCGGTCGCAGGATCGCCACCAGCTGGGCGGCGCTCACGTTGGTGACCGCCACCACCTGCGTCACCAGCTCGTCGGAGGTGTCGCTGACGCTGTCGGGCAGGTCGTTGCCCGGCATGGTGCGGGAATTGGCATCGGGGATGATCTTGAGCACGTTCCCCGAGGGCACGGCAACGAAGCCATAGACCTGCAACAGCGCGAGGAAGGCCTCGTAGAAACCCTCCGGCGTCATCGGCGTCGACGACAGCATGGTGACCTGCGCGCGCACGCGCGGGTCGACGATGATGCTGCGGCCGGTGGCCGCGGCGACCGCCTCGATCACCTGGGTGATCTCGGCGTCCTTGAAGTTCGGCGTGATGCGCGCGCCCGCTTGGGACTGCGCGGTCTGCGCGGTCTGCGCGGGCAGCGACGACCCGGCTGCGGCCGCGAGCAGCGCCGCTAGCAGCAGCATGCGGGCGCGGACGGTGCGGAGGCGGGGACGATGCATGGTGGACATCACCGGGTCGAGTTTATCGGATTGGCATTGAGCGGATTGGACAGCGTGGCGAGGTCGACGAGCAGCGACTCGGTGCGCCCAGCGCGCTCGATGGTCAGGCGTGCCTGCGGCGTGCCGGCGAGCGAGCGTATGAACTGCTCGCCATTCGCCTGGTCTGCGAGCGGCGAGTCGTTGATGGCCAGCACGAGATCGCCGGGTCTCAGGCCGAGCTGCGAGAACAGCTGCGCGTTCGCGCCCGGATAGACCCGCACGCCCGAGGGTTTGTCGGTACGCATCACCGCCTGCCAGCGGATCACCTGCGAGATGTCCTCTGACGAGGGACCGGCACCCGCCGGGGTGGGCGGGGGCGCCGTGCCGCCGGACGCCGGCAGCGCCGTGGCTGTGCCGCCGGCCTGACGGGGCAGCGGCAGCGTTTCGAGGCTGCCCCCACGATCGAGGATCACCCGATCCGGGTACACCTCGGCGAGGCGTGAGCCGCCGGGCAGCGTCCCGCCGACGGCGTAGACCCGCCCGCCGCCGGCTGCTTCGCCGATGATGGCGCGGCCCGCCCGGGGGTCGGTCTCGGCAAGCACGCCGCTCAGGACCAGCCCCTGCGTGCTCACCGGCGCCGCCTCGGGCTGCGCGGCCGGTTCGGCTCCCGTCGGGACGCCGAACAGACGCGCCGCCCTGATGGCATCGAGCGGGTCGGTTCCGGGGGAGGGGGAGGCGCTGGTGTCGGGGCCCGCCGCCGTCCGCCCGCCGAGCAGGCCGGTGAGCGTCCAGGCGATTTGCAGGCCAAGAGCCAGCGCCAGCACGGCGGTCAGCACCCGGGCCGGGTCAAGGGATCGGACACGCATGGCGTGCATGATAACCAGCCGCCTGTCGGCCCACACTTGAGTTCACCGCAGTCCGCCCCTATAACCCATCCATGTCTCCTGAAGAGAGCCGCCCGACGTCGGACGCCGCTGATACCTCGGTGGCCGAAGCCACCCCCGAACTCAAGCAGCCACCGCTGTTCCGGGTGATTCTCCTCAACGATGATTACACCCCGATGGAATTCGTCGTCGATGTGCTCGAGCGGTTCTTCGGCATGGGCCGCACGCAGGCGACCCAGGTGATGCTCGAGGTGCACATGCGCGGCAAGGGGGTGTGTGGCGTGTTCACCCACGAGATCGCCGAGACCAAGGTGGCCCTCGTCACCCGCTACTCGCGCGACCACCAGCATCCGCTGATGTGCGCGCTCGAAGAGGCCTGACAGGAAGACGACCGCAGCAACGGAGTGCCCCAAAGTGTTGTCCAACGAACTTGAATCCTGCCTCAACAGCGCCTTCCAGGTGGCGCGCGACGGCCGGCACGAATTCCTCACCGTGGAGCATCTGCTGCTCGCCATCCTCGACACCCCGCGGGTGAAGGAAGTGCTGCGGGCCTGCGGGGGCGACGCCGTCCGGCTGGCGTCCGACCTGCGCGAGCACATCGAACAGAGCACGCCGCGTCTGCCCGAGGGCGACGAGCGCGAGGTGCAGCCGACCCTCGGCTTCCAGCGGGTGCTGCAGCGCGCCGTGTTCCACGTGCAATCGAGCGGTCGCAAGGAAGTGGGCGTCGCCAACGTGCTGGTCGCCATCTTCAGCGAGAAGCAGAGCCACGCCGTGTTCCTGCTCGGCGGCCAGGACGTGTCGCGGCTCGACGTCGTCAATTACGTCTCCCACGGCATGTCCAAGATCGCCGACGAACGTGCCGAACCCAAGGAAGAGGCGGCCGCCGCCGCACCCGCGGCTGCCGAGGGCGAGCAGGGCGGCGCGCTCGACAAGTACGCGACCAACCTCAATCGCATGGCCGAGGAGGGCAAGATCGACCCGCTGATCGGCCGGCAGATGGAAGTCGAGCGCACCATCGAAATCCTCTGCCGCCGTCGCAAGAACAACCCGCTCTACGTGGGCGAGGCCGGCGTCGGCAAGACCGCGATCGCCGAGGGTCTCGCGCGCCGCATCGTCGAGGGGCAGGTCCCGGAAGTGCTCGCCGGCTGCACCATCTACTCGCTCGACATGGGTTCGCTGATCGCGGGGACCAAGTACCGGGGCGACTTCGAGAAGCGTCTCAAAGCGGTGCTCGCCGAACTCAAGAAGCAGCCCGGTGCGGTGCTCTTCATCGACGAGATCCACACCGTGATCGGCGCGGGTGCGGCCTCGGGCGGCGTGATGGACGCCTCCAATCTGATCAAGCCCGTGCTCACCAACGGCGAGCTGCGCTGCATCGGCTCCACCACCTACAGCGAATACCGCGGCATCTTCGAGAAGGATCATGCGCTGGCGCGGCGCTTCCAGAAGATCGACGTGGTCGAGCCCTCAGTGCCCGAAACCATCGAGATCCTCAAAGGCTTGCGCAGCCGCTTCGAGGAACATCACCAGGCCACCTACACCGATGCCGCGCTCAAGGCAGCGGCCGAACTCGCCGCGCGCCACATCAACGATCGGCACATGCCCGACAAGGCCATCGACGTCGTCGACGAGGCCGGTGCGCGTTTGCGCCTCAAGCCCGCCGCCGAGCGCGAGACCGTGGTCGACGTCCACCACATCGAGGAGGTGGTCGCCCGCATCGCGCGCATCCCGCCGAAGACCGTCTCGAGCAACGACAAGGAAGTGCTGCGCAACCTCGAGCGCAATCTCAAGCTCGTCATCTTCGGCCAGGACAAGGCCGTCGAAACGCTCTCTTCCGCCATCAAGATGGCGCGCTCGGGCCTCGGCGACGAGCGCAAGCCCGTGGGCAGTTTCCTCTTCGCCGGTCCCACCGGCGTCGGCAAGACCGAAGTCACGCGGCAACTCGCGATCGCCCTCGGGATCGAGTTCATCCGCTTCGACATGTCGGAATACATGGAGCGCCACACCGTCTCGCGTCTCATCGGCGCGCCGCCGGGCTACGTGGGCTTCGACCAGGGCGGACTGCTGACCGAGGCGATCTCCAAGCACCCGCATGCGGTGCTGCTGCTCGATGAAATCGAAAAGGCGCATCCCGATGTCTTCAACCTGCTGCTGCAGGTGATGGACCACGGCACGCTCACCGACAACAACGGTCGCAAGGCCGACTTCCGCCACGTCATCATCGTGATGACCACCAACGCCGGTGCCGCCGACATGGCCCGCGCCTCGATCGGTTTCACGCCCTCGGACAACACCTCCGACGGCATGGAGGCGATCAAGAAACTGTTCTCGCCCGAGTTCCGCAACCGCCTCGATGCGGTGATCCAGTTCAACGGCCTCGACGAGGCGACCATCGAGCGCGTGGTCGAGAAATTGCTGGTGGAGATCGAGACCCAACTCGAGGGCAAGCGCGTTGCGCTCGTTCTCGACGACGCCTCACGGCGCTGGCTCGCCGAAAAGGGCTACGACCCGAAGATGGGTGCCCGGCCGATGGCGCGGGTCATCCAGGAACACATCAAGCGGCCGCTCGCGGAAGAACTGCTGTTCGGCAAGCTGGTGGGCGGCGGCACGGTGCGCGCCACGGTCAAGGAAGACGGCTCGGGTCTCGATCTCGAGTGCATCCCGAGCGAAGAGCCGGCGCTGGTCGAATGACGCGCCAGTCGCGAGAGCCGCAGTTCGAGTGCGGGCTGCCTGCGGGCGCTCAGCGCCCGCGGTAGACGATGCGGCCCTTGGTCAGATCGTAGGGGGTCAGTTCCACGGTGACGGTGTCACCGGTGAGGATGCGGATGTAGTTCTTGCGCATCTTGCCCGAGATGTGGGCCGTCACCACATGCCCATTGCCGAGCTTCACGCGAAAGGTGGTGTTCGGCAGGGTCTCGACGACTTCGCCGTCCATCTGGATCGCGTCTTCTTTCGACATCAGTGATTGGCTGCCCGGGCGTTAAGGAGGCGCGATTCTGCCCAAACCCCCGCGCCGAATCAATCAAGGTGCGTCAATCGAGGTGCGTTTTCGGGGGCGAAGAGCTGCCGGATGCCGTCCATTGCGGCCGTTTTTCGTCCACGAGGCTGGTGATGCGCTGCAGGAATTCGGCCCGCGGCAAGGACCGGGCGCCGAGTGAGGCGAGATGGCGCGAGGCCATCTGGCAGTCGATCAGGCTGACACCGAGGTCCGGGCAGGCGCGTACCAGGAACGACAGCGCCACTTTCGAGGCGTCGGGTTCGCGGCTGAACATCGACTCGCCGAAGAACACCCCGCCAAGCCGCACCCCGTAGAACCCGCCGACCAGCGTCCCGTCGCGCCAGGTCTCGACGCTGTGCGCGTGTCCGAGTTGGTGCAGGGCGAGGTAGGCCGCGCGCATCTCTACGGTGATCCAGGTGCCGCCACCATCGGTTTCGCGGGGCGCGGCGCAGGCGTCGATCACGGCGGCGAAGGCCGTGTCCACGCGCAGCTCGAAGCCGGCGTTGCGCTCGCGCTTGGCGAGGCTGCGGCTGCGACGGAATTCATCGGGGAACAGCACTTCGCGGGGGTCGGGGCACCACCAGAGGATCGGCTGTCCCGGCGAGTACCAGGGAAAGATGCCGCGCCGGT
This sequence comes from Steroidobacteraceae bacterium, assembly GCA_044357085.1. Taxonomy (GTDB): domain Bacteria; phylum Pseudomonadota; class Gammaproteobacteria; order Steroidobacterales; family Steroidobacteraceae; genus UBA964. The sequence continues at coordinate 21,530 of JBIKVA010000020.1, forward strand.
AGGCGGCGAGCAGCCGCTCGGGTCGAAGGTCACCACCGGCCGCGAGCAGGCCGGGCGGTTCTTCGAGAGCCTGTTCGACGGGCGGGAAGTGCTCAGGGTCGCCCCCGGGCTCCAGCCAGACGAGGCCGCGCTGCGCCCGGCGTGTCACGGGGTGTCCAG
>JBIKVA010000166.1:0-6411 GCA_044357085.1 Steroidobacteraceae bacterium
CGGACTCGCGACGATCGGCGAGCGTAACCGCCGCAAGGCGGAGCGCCTCTATTCCGCCATCGACGGGTCGGGCTACTACCGCAGTCCGGTGGCGCCGGAGTGCCGCTCCTGGATGAACGTGCCGTTTACCATCCCGAACCCGGAGCTCGAGAAGACGTTTTGTGTCGAGGCCGCCAAGGCAAGTCTGGTCAACCTCGAAGGACACCGCAGCGTCGGCGGCATGCGCGCCTCGATCTACAACGCGATGTCCATCGAGGGCGTCGAGGCGCTGATCTCGTTCATGACGGACTTCCAGCGGCGCAACGGCTGAGCTCGGTCATGGCTTATCGAATCCAGACGCTGAACAACATCAGCCTGCGCGGGCTCGAGCGCTTGCCACGCGACCGGTACGAGGTCGCCTCGGGCCTCGCCGAACCGCATGCCATCATGGTCCGCTCGGCCGACATGCACGCGATGGACATCGCCCGCAGTGTGCTCGCGGTGGCGCGTGCCGGGGCCGGCACGAACAACGTGCCGGTCGCGGCGCTCTCGAAGCGCGGCGTGCCGGTGTTCAACGCGCCGGGGGCGAACGCCAACGCCGTCAAGGAACTGGTCATCGCCAGCCTGTTCCTCGCGGCGCGAAACATCGTGCAGGCCTGGGACTTCGCACGCGGACTTGCGGGTGACGATGCCGCCATCGACGCGGCAACCGAGAAGGGCAAGAAGAACTTCGCCGGGTTCGAACTGCCCGGCCGCACGCTCGGCGTGATCGGCCTCGGGGCGATCGGCGTCGAGGTGGCCAATGCCGCCGAACGGCTCGGGATGCGGGTGATCGGTCACGACCCGCAGATCACCGTGCAGAGAGCGTGGCAGCTCTCCTCGAGCATCGAGCAGGCTGCTTCGCTCGACGACCTGTTCGCCCGCAGCCAGTTCGTCTCGGTGCACGTGCCGCTCGCGGAGGCGACCCGGGGCCTCGTCGGCGCCTCCAGAATCCGGCTGATGCCCAAGGGCGGCGTGGTGCTCAACTTCTCGCGCGCCCCGATCGTCGACGATGCAGCCGTCGTGGCGGCACTCGACTCCGGGCATCTTCATGCATACGTCTGCGACTTCCCGAAGAATTCGCTGAAGGACCATCCACGCATCGTCACGTTGCCGCACCTCGGCGCCTCGACGGCGGAGGCCGAAGAAAACTGCGCCGTGATGGTCGCCGACACCCTGCGTGACTACCTCGAGAACGGCAACATCCGCCATTGCGTCAACTTCCCGGACGCAAGCCTGCCGCGGGCCGCGGGCACCTCGCGCATCGCCGTGGCCAACAGCAACGTGCCGAACATGGTGGGGCAGGTCTCGACCGTCCTCGCGGCCTCGGGCATCAACATCGCCGAGCTGCTCAACAAGTCCCGCGGCGAGCTCGCCTACACGCTGATCGACGCCGAGGGCGCGGTCGACGACGCGCTGCTCGATCGCATCCGCGGCATCGACGGCGTCCTCTCCGCACGACTGCTTCAGGAGCCGCGCTAGACACCATGGCAAAACGCAAGGCGAAAACCGGCGTCAGGGAGATCGAGGGGTTGCGCGGCCGCATCGACTCGGTCGATCGCAGGCTGCACGATCTTCTCAACGAGAGGGCGCGACTCGCCCGTCAGGTGGGGGTATCGAAGGGCAAGGATGGCCGGCTCGTCGACTTCTACCGCCCGGAGCGCGAGGCCCAGGTGCTGCGCATGGCGCTCGAGCGCAATGCGGTCGCGCGCGCCGGCGGCGCCTTGCGCGACGAGGAGATCGTCCGCCTGTTCCGCGAGATCATGTCTGCCTGTCTCGCTCAGGAGGAGCCGCTCAAGGTCGGATTCCTCGGGCCCGAGGGTACGTTTTCCCAGGCTGCCGTGTACAAGCATTTCGGCCACTCGGCGCGGGCCCTGTCGCTGCCGACGATCGATGAAGTTTTCCAGGAGGTCGAGGCCGGACACGCCGACTTCGGGGTGGTGCCGATCGAGAACTCCACGGAAGGCAGCGTCAACCACACGCTCGATCGCTTCCTGACTTCTTCGCTGCGCATCTGCGGCGAAGTCGAACTGCGCATCCGCCAGAACCTGATGGGCAAGATGCGCGGGATCAAGGAAATCAGGCGTATCTGCAGCCATCCTCAGTCCCTCGCGCAGTGCCGCCAGTGGTTGCGCGAAAACCTGCCCGAGATCGAACTCGTGGCCGAGTCCAGCAACGCCGAGGCCGCGCGGCGCGCACGCGACGAGAAGGGGACGGCGGCCATCGCCGGCGAGACCGCCGCCGAGGTCTATGGCCTCACCATCCTCGCCGCCGACATCGAAGATCGGCCCGACAACACCACGCGCTTCCTCGTCGTCGGTCGGCGCACCTTCGGGCGCAGCGGTAACGATCGCACCACCTTGCTGGTGTCGACGGGGCACACCGAAGCACCGGGTGCCCTCTACCGCTTGCTCGAGCCGCTGGCGCGCAACCGCGTCAGCCTTACGCGCATCGAGTCGCGCCCGTCGCAGCGCCGCAAGTGGGACTACGTTTTCTTCATCGATCTCGAGGGCCACGTCGACGATCCGCCCGTGGCGAGGGCTCTCGAACGCCTCAAGACGCGCGCGTCGCTGTTCCGGGTCCTCGGTTCCTATCCGCGCGCCGTGTTGTGAGCACGTCGGTATCCGACCGCTGGTTGCTGACCCCTGCCGAGACCGTCGGCGGTGAGATACGCGTTCCGGGTGACAAGTCGGTGTCGCATCGGGCCCTGATGCTTGGTGGCATCGCCGACGGCGTGACCACCGTCGAGGGTTTCCTCGAGAGCGAGGACTGTCTTGCGACCCTGAAGGCCTTGCGCGCGCTAGGCGTGTCCATCGATCGCCCCGGTCCGGCCAGCGTTCGCATCGAGGGCGCAGGCGCCGACGGCCTGCGCGGGGTCGATCACCCGCTCGACATGGGCAACGCGGGCACGGCGATGCGTCTTTTCATGGGATTGCTCGCCGGTCAGTCCTTCAACTCCACGCTGGTCGGCGATAGTTCGTTGATGCGCCGACCGATGGAGCGTGCGGCCGCGCCGCTGCGGCTCATGGGCGCCCACATCGACACGCGTGAGGGCAAGCCGCCGGTCGTCATCCACGGCAACACTCATTTGCGTGGCATCGACTTCCGCATGCCGATGGCGAGCGCGCAGGTGAAGTCCGCGGTGTTGCTCGCCGCGCTGCGGGCGCGTGGCATCACGCGGGTCACCGAACCCGCTCCGACCCGGGATCACACGGAGCGAATGCTCGCGGGATTTGGTGTTGCCGTCGGCCGCGATGGCGCCACGGCGAGCCTGGAGGGCGGGCAGCGATTGCGCGGCACGCATATCGACGTGCCGGCCGACTTCTCCTCGGCGGCATTCTTCATGGTGGCCGGTAGCATCGCGCGCGCCGGGTCGCTGCGCTTGCGCGGCGTCGGCATGAATCCCACCCGGACCGGACTGCTCGATATCCTGCTTGCCATGGGCGCAGACATCACCGTGGAGGACCTCTCCACGCGTGGACCTGAGCCGATTGCCGATCTCGTCGTGCGTCCGGCACGTCTGCGCGGTATCGAGGTTCCGCCCGAACTCGTGCCGCTTGCGATCGACGAGTTTCCGGTGTTTTTCATCGCCGCGGCCTGTGCCGAGGGCCCGTCGTTGCTGCGCGGTGCCGAAGAATTGCGGGTCAAGGAAAGCGATCGCCTCGCCGTCATGGCGGACGGTCTCGAGGCGCTCGGCGTGGAACACCAGTTGTTGCACGATGGCATGAGACTCGAGGGCCGGCGCGGGACGGGACCCGTATTCGCGGCCGGCACGATCCACAGCCACGGTGATCACCGGATCGCCATGGCGTTCGCCGTCGCCTCGCTGCAGGCGGCCGGGGGCATTGCGGTCGAGGATACGGCCAACGTCGCCACCTCCTTTCCCGGGTTCGCGCAGTTGGCACGGGCTTGCGGTCTCGGACTGCGGGAGACACCCGCCGGGGGCCCTGCGGGATGACCGGGACGGGCGGGCCGCCGGTGGTCGCGGTCGACGGGCCTTCCGGTTCGGGCAAGGGCACGGTCTGCCGACGGCTCGCCCAGCGGCTCGGCTGGCACCTGCTGGACAGCGGCGCCCTGTACCGGCTGGTGGCCCTGTCGGGGCAGCTGGCCCGGATTGCACCGGACGATGTCGCCGGTCATGTCGGGCTCGCCCGCGGCATGCGCGCGGTGTTCGGTGTCCGCGACGACGGCGGTGAGCGGATCCAGCTCGACGATCGGGACGTGACCGGGCTCGTAAGGGCCGAGGAAACCGGGCAGGGCGCCTCGCGGGTCGCCGCCTGGCCCGAGGTCCGAGCAGCGCTGATGGATCGCCAGCGGGCCTTTGCGGCGCCCCCCGGGCTGATCGCGGACGGACGCGACATGGGGACCGTGGTCTTCACCGGCGCCGCGCTCAAGATATTCCTCACCGCGACCGCCGACGAAAGGGCGCTACGTCGCTATAACCAGTTGAAAGACAAGGACTCTGGTGTTAGTCTCGCCGCCCTTTCGCGGGAGATCGCCGAGCGCGACTTGCGGGACTCAACCCGCGCCGTCGCACCGCTCAGGCCTGCGTCCGACGCGTTCGTCATCGACTCCACCGGCATTCCGGTCGAGGCGGTCGTCGAGCGGGTGATCGAGCTCGGACGCGCGCGCGCCCTGTGGCGCTGACCCTCCGTTGAACTTCGATCGGTGTTTTGGGTGGCCGGGCAGCGTATGCACGGCCTTTTTCATCAACCCCCGTGAGTCCACGCGACGTGGCAAGCGGGTCAACAGGCGCGGTGCCCTTTGCATCGCTCGAGTAAACAACAAATGACTGAAAGTTTTGCGGAACTGTTCGAACAAAGCCTGGCCAGCCAGCGTATCCGCCCGGGCCAGATCCTTTCCGGTCTCGTGGTCGACGTCGGTGACGACATGGTCATCGTCAATGTCGGCCTGAAGTCCGAGGCCGTCATCCCCGTCGAGCAGTTCAAGAACGAACGCGGCGAGATCGAAGTCACCGTCGGCGAGATGGTCGAGGTCGCCCTCGACTCGGTCGAAGACGGCACCGGCGAAACCCGCCTGTCGCGCGAAAAAGCGAAGCGCGCACGCACCTGGACCCGTCTCGAAGATGCGTTCTCCAAGGCCGAGATCGTCACCGGCATCATCACCGGTCGGGTGAAGGGCGGCTTCACGGTCGAAATCGAGCATGTCCGTGCGTTCCTGCCGGGTTCACTGGTGGACGTGCGTCCGGTCCGTGACACGGCTTACCTCGAGAACAAGCCGCTCGAGTTCAAGGTCATCAAGCTCGACCAGAAGCGCAACAACGTCGTCGTCTCGCGCCGCGCTGTCGTCGAACAGGAATTCTCCGCCGAGCGCAGCGCGCTCATGGACAACCTGCAGGAAGGCGCTGTCGTGCGCGGGTCCGTCAAGAACCTCACCGACTACGGTGCGTTCGTCGACCTCGGCGGCATCGACGGTCTGCTGCACATCACCGACATGGCTTGGAAGCGCGTCAAGCACCCGTCCGAAGTCGTCAAAGTGGGCGACGAGGTGGAAGTGCGCATCCTCAAGTTCGACCGCGAACGTTCGCGTGTCAGCCTGGGACTCAAGCAGCTCGGCGCTGATCCCTGGGAGAACATCGCCCGCCGCTACCCGCCGAACACCCGGGTGTTCGGCAAGGTCACGAACATCGCCGACTACGGCGCGTTCGTCGAGATCGAGGATGGTGTCGAGGGTCTCGTCCACGTCTCCGAGATGGACTGGACGAACAAGAACGTCAACCCGTCCAAGGTCGTGCAGACCGGCCAGGAAGTCGAAGTCATGGTTCTCGACTGCGACGAGGAACGTCGTCGCATCAGCCTCGGCCTCAAGCAGTGCGCGCCGAATCCGTGGCGGGAGTTCTCCGAGAACTACAACCGCGGCGACAAGGTTTCGGGCCAGATCAAGTCCATCACCGACTTCGGCATCTTCATCGGTCTGTCGGGCAACATCGACGGTCTCGTGCACCTGTCCGACATCTCCTGGGACATGCCCGGCGAAGAAGCCGTGCGCAACTACCAGAAGGGCCAGACGGTCGAAGCGATGGTGCTTGCCATCGACCCGGAGCGCGAGCGCATCAGCCTCGGCGTCAAGCAGCTCGCCAAGGACCCGTTTGCGGGCTACATCGCCGACAACCCGAAGGGCAGCATCGTCCGCGGCGTCGTCAAGGAAGTGGATGCGCGCGGCGCCGTGATCGATCTCGGCAACGGCATCGACGGCCAGTTGCGTGCCTCGGAACTCGGGCGCGACCGTGTCGAGGACGCACGCCAGTTCCTCAAGGTGGGCGAAGAGGTCGAAGCGAAGTTCATGGGTGTCGATCGCAAGACGCGCACGATCTCGCTGTCGATCAAGGCCAAGGAAGCCCACGAGGAAGCGGAAGCCGTGCAGAGCTACCGC
>JBIKVA010000167.1:0-6389 GCA_044357085.1 Steroidobacteraceae bacterium
GTAGCTGCGGCAACCCGGCTCCATATAAAGCTCGTGGAAGGAATCCCGGGTTCCGGAAGTCGGCGGCGGCCCGAGAACCTCGATCTTCGTGTTCGGCAGCGACTTGTCGATCTCGCTCCACTTCGTATACGGATTGGCGATCAGCACCGACGGATTCGCCGGATCCGGGATCTGCTTGGCGAGCGCCAGATAAACCTGCTTGCGCGTCAGGTCCAGCTTCGGGCCGCGCTTGTTCTCGGAGATGGTGAGGCCGTCATAGCCCACCCGGACCTCGAGGACTGCGCCAACACCGTTCTTCTTGCAGGTGTCGAACTCCGAAGCATTCATGCGCCGCGAGGCGTTGACCACGTCGGGATGCTGCGGACCCACACCGTTGCAGAAGAGCTTGATGCCGCCACCCGTGCCGGTGCTCTCGACCTTCGGTGTCTTGAAGCGCCCCTGCCGACCGAACTGCTCGGCGACGGTGGTCGTGAACGGATACACCGTCGAAGAGCCGACAACATTGATGAAGTCGCGGGCCGACTGGGCCGGCGAGATCGGGGCCAGGCCGGCGACGGCCGCTGTGGCGGCGGTCAGGAGCAGGGTCTTCTTCAGCACGAGATACCTCCGTTTCAATGCGCGCGAACAATATGACAGTCATGTTTCAGAAATATTTCATCCACGACGGGTCTGCGGACCGGCCGATCCCTTGCATCGACCGTCAGCCGCCTCTATAAGTTCGCCCCATGTCGGCGACCCTGGACCTCACCCAAGACCTGATCTCCCGCAACTCCGTGACCCCCGCGGACGCGGGCTGCCAAGAGGTCATGGGCAAGCGCCTGGCTGCGCTCGGTTTCGAAGTGGAAACCCTGCGCTACGGCAGCGTGGAGAACTTCTGGGCGAAGCGGCGCGGGACTACCCAACTGGTCGCCGGCAAGAGCCGCGACGTCGCGTCCGACCCGGTGCTGTGCTTTGCCGGCCACACCGACGTCGTGCCCACCGGGCCGCTCGAGGAGTGGCGGACCAACCCCTTCGTGCCGACCTTGCGCGACGGCGTGCTTTACGGGCGCGGTGCCGCAGACATGAAGAGCGGGCTCGCCGCGATGATCACGGCCACCGAGGAATTCGTACAGGCTTGCCCGCGGCACCGCGGCACCATCGCGTTCCTGATCACCAGTGACGAGGAAGGGCCCTCGGTCGATGGCACGAAGCGCGTGGTCGAAACGCTCAATGCCCGCGGCGAGCAGATCGATTACTGCGTCGTCGGCGAGCCGTCCAGCGAGCGCGCGGTCGGTGACACCCTGAAGATCGGGCGTCGCGGTTCGCTGTCGGGGCGGCTCACCGTCCATGGGGTGCAGGGTCACGTGGCCTATCCGCATCAGGCCGAAAACCCGGTGCACACCCTTGCTCCCGCACTCGCGGAGCTCACCTCCCGGGTCTGGGATGCCGGCAACGAGTTCTTCCAGCCAACCACCTTCCAGATCTCGAACCTGAACGCCGGCACCGGTGCCCCCAACGTCATCCCCGGCGAACTCAAGGCACGATTCAACCTGCGTTACTCGCCTGTGCAGACGGTCGAGGCACTCCGGAAGACCGTCGAGGACATCCTGCAGAGGCATGGCGTGCGCTACACGCTGGAGTGGTACGTCTCGGGCGAGCCCTTCTATACCCCGCCCGGCGCGCTCTCTGCTGCAGCGGTTGAGGCCGTGAAGACCATCGTCGGCAGCGCGCCCAAGCTCTCGACCGGCGGCGGCACATCGGATGGCCGCTTCATCGCCCCGATGGGCGCACAGGTGATCGAACTCGGCGTCACCAACGCCACCATCCACAAGGTCAACGAGTGCGTGCGGGTCGAAGAAATCGACCTGCTGCACCGCATGTACGCGGGACTGCTGCAGCGACTGCTGGCCTGAGGGACTGCCGGGCATTGCGGCGCGCTGCCCGCCCGCCTCCGCGAGCCCCGGCAGCCACCGGCAAATCACCAGAAGACGGCTTCGCTCGCCGCAGCGACCACCGCACCCAGCGTGGCGCCGGCAAGGACGTCTGTCGGGTAATGCAATCCCAGCACCACCCGCGAGGCGGCCACCAGCAATGCGAACGGTACCAGCACGATGGCGAGTTCAGGCACGTGCCGGATCGCTATGGCAGTAAAGAGCACGGCGTGCAGGGTGTGCCCAGAGGGAAAACTGTAGCGATCGAGCGGCGGCATCGCGCACTCGATGCCGATCAGCCCGATGAACGGCCGCTCGCGCACCAGCTTGCGCTTGAGGAACTTGTATAGCGCGAGCCCGAAAGCTCCCGCGCAGACCATCTGGACAGACACCCGCAGCCCGTATTCCCAGCGACCGACTCCCGTGAGCAGCGGCATCGCCGCCATCAGCCCGTACCAGAACACGCCGTCACCCAAGCGGCTGACGGCGCGAAACATCCCCCGCAGCGCGCGTCGTCGGCAGACCGCGTTGGCCAGCGCGCAGAGGCGCTGCTCGGCACGGTCCACACGGACGAACATCGTCACGGAGTCATGTCCTCGCGCGCTGACAAGACGGCGGATGAGGTGATCGCGTCGCGCGGCTCGACCTTGATGTCTTCTTCTTCGACGACACGCCGATAGAGGTCGAGCAGACGCTGGGCCATGTGCCGCGAGGACCAGCGTGCGGCGTCCTCGCGCGCGTGCGCCGAGAGGCTCTGGCGGCGCGCCGGATCGCGCATCACACCAGCCACCGCACTGGCAAACGCCTCGATGTCCTCAGGCACCACCACCGCGCCCTGCACGCCCGCCAGCACGTCGGCGGTGCCCATCACCGCGGTCGACACCACCGGCGTGCCCTGGGCCATTGCCTCGAGCAGCACCAGACCCTGCGTCTCGGTCCGCGAAGCGAAGACGAACGCATCGGCGGCCCGATAGCAGTCGAGCAGCGAAGTCGCGCGATCGAGATAGCCGACAAAATGCACGCTCCGCGCAAGATCGAGTTCGGCGACGAGCTTGCGGATGTGCTCCACCGCAGGGCCCTCGCCCGCGATCACCAGCAGCACCTCGGGTACCTTTTCCCGCAGTCGCGGCAGCATGTGGACCAGAAAATCGATGTTCTTCTCGTGCGCGACGCGACCCACGAAGAGCGCCATCGGCCGATCCTGCGCGATACCCTGCTGCTCGCGGAAGCGCGCACCATTGCCCGTGGCGAAGCATCCGGCAGGCAGCCCTGTTGGCAGCACCTCGATCGGCGTGCGCACGCCGTAGGCGCGCAGCGCATCCGCCATCGGTCGCGAGGGCGAGATCACTGCCTGTACGTCATGGCATTGCGACACGGTGAAGCGGCGGGCGATCGCGCGCATCATGAATGCGGGCATCGCCGGCACGTAGTGGTGCAGATAGTGTTCGAAGTAGGTGTGATAGGTCTCGACGATCGGCGCCCCGAGCCGTCGCGACAGACGCCGACCGAGGTAGTGCGCGATGAACGGCGTCTGCACATGGATGACGTCGACATCCTCCGGTCGCAGCGTTGCCGACCAGCGCTGCAGCGCCGACCAGGACATCGCTCGATCCTCGGGATCGAGCGGCACTGCCCGGGAGGGGATGCGCAACAGGAACTCATCGCCGTGGCCTGTAGCGTCTTCGCCTGCGGCGGTCGGGTACTGGGGCGCCACGAGCGTCACCTCGGTCCCCAGCTCGCGCAGGTCCGCCCGAAACGTCTGGATCGAGGTGGACACCCCGTTGACGCGCGGGAAGTAGACATCGGACAGCATCAGGATCCGCATGGTGGTCAGGATAGGTCCGGGTTGTTACAGCCAGATTGCATGCGCGGCTCCAGACCGGCCACCTGTACCGGCCTGATGCGCAACACCCCGTCCAAAGATTTCGGTTTCGTGATATCTCCGGCTTGCGGCAGCAACCGGCCCGTCATCGAGCGCAACCCGCCGGCGGCGTCGAAGACCAGCGTGGTGGCCGGCACAAAAGGCCGCAGCAGCATCGAGGCTGCCTCGATGTGCACCACCGTGTCGCCTGCGACACTGCCTGCGGCCAGCCGGGACCCCGCGCGGTCCGGATCAGCCGAGGCGCGCAAGCGCAGCACCATGCCCTGCTCCGCGATCAGGTAGTCGAACTCCAGCGGCTGTCCTTGCTGTAATCGCGGCAGGGCCGTGGCCACGTGGCTGACCAGCGTCGGCCCTGCCAGCAAGCCGTCGCCGGCTTTCAGCGTTACGCGCCGCAGCGCCTCGCCGTTGCGAATCGTGAGCGTAACCTCGCCCTCTGCCCGGACTGCCACCACGTCCTGGGCGAGGTTGTGTCGCCGCAGCTGGTAGCGGACCCAGCGTTCGCCCTCGAGATCCAGTTTTTCCTCGGCGACCACGCGCCCGTCGCGCTGCCGCCAACTGCTGCGTACGCTCTGCCCGCAGCGCCAGGCGTCGAAGCCGAACCGCACGCCACTCTTTGATCCATCTGCAACCTCCGCATCACCCGTCAACAGCAACGCGAGCACGAGTGCCGCGCTGCCGATCGTCGTCACGCCGCCTCCCGCGCAGGCTGCGCCAGACCGGCGGGACCTTCGCTCCCGGCATCCGTCGGGGCGACGATTCGCATCCCGGTCGCCTCGTCGACGGACCAGTTCCAGATCGCAAGGCGACCATTGCGGTCCTCGACGAGCGCCGTACAGCTCTCCACCCAGTCGCCATCGTTGCAATAAAGAACGCCGTCGATGCGACTGATCTCGGCACGGTGGATGTGACCGCAGACCACGCCATCGACACCACGACGGCGCACCTCGTGTGCCACGGCCTGCTCGAAACTCGAGATGTAGTTCACCGCGTTCTTGACCTTGTGCTTCAGGTAGTTGGCGAGCGACCAGTACTCGTACCCGAAGAACCTGCGGATGCGGTTGAAGTGCCGGTTCATGCCGATGGAGAAGTCGTAGGCATGCGAACCGAGCACTGCAAGCCAGCGGCTGCACTTGACCACGCTGTCGAACTCGTCGCCGTGCAGGACCAGCAAACGCTCGCCCAGCGCCGTCGTGTGGATGCAGTCACGGACGATCTCGAGGTTCCCGAAACAAGACCCCGCGAACTCGCGGAAGTCCTCGTCGTGATTGCCCGGAACGTAGACGACACGAGTACCGTGCTTGGCCTTGCCGAGGATGGTACGCAAGACGTTGTTGTGCTCCTGCGGCCAGTAGAAAGTCTTGCGCAGGCTCCACAGGTCGACGATGTCGCCGACGAGGTAGAGATTCTCGGCGTGGACTTCCCGCAGGAAGGACAACAGGGCCGGCGCGTTGCAACCGCGGGAGCCGAGATGGATGTCGGAGATGAAAACGCTGCGGACCGAGTGGCGGTGGGACTGCGCGGGGCTCAAGGTCCTTGTGATCCTGCGTGGCCGGGTCTGCGCGCAGGGTGAGCGCCGCTTGTTGCGGCGCCGTGAACGTGTCGTGAACTTATTGCGACTCTTTAGATGCGTTGCGCCGCACTCGGCCGGCGCAGATTCACGAACGCGGCCCAGACAGCCAGCGCAACCACGGCGATCAACACCCAGGCAGGCATCGAGAGGCCGAGGAAAGCCCAGTCGATCTTCTGGCATTCGCCGGCGCCGAACAGCACCTTCTTGACCACGGTGGCGAATGGGAACACGTCGAGCATGTAGTCCAGACTCGCACCGCAGGCGGGCACCGAACCGAAAGGCAGGCTCTGGATGTACACGTGCCGCCCGGAAACGTAGGCGGGAAACACGGACGCCACGAGCAGCAGGACACCCCAGATGCGGGCGCCACGCGATCCCGGCGGGTTGTGCAGGGCGGCGAGCAGGAACACCGCGCCCACGATCACGACACCCACGCGCTGGAACATGCAGAGCGGGCAGGGCTCGAAGCCCAGGACATGTTCGGCGTAGAGGGCGAAGCCGATCATCGACGCGCAGGCCAGGAACCCGAACAGGTTCCCGAGGCGCCGGTCACTCGTGATGTGGCGGACGAAACCGCCGGCAGCGCTCTCGCTCAAGCCGGATTCCCGCGACGACTCAACTCGGTCTCGACGTCCTCGAGCCGGACGTGCCGCACGTCCTTGCCGTGGACCATGAAAATCACGTATTCGCAGATGTTCTTGGCGTGATCGCCGATGCGCTCCAGCGCACGCACCACCCACATGACATCGATGACGCGACGGATGGCACGCGGGTCTTCCATCATGAAGGTGATCGACTGGCGCTGGATGGACTCGTACTCCTCGTCGACCAGCCGGTCGAGGCGCGCCACGCGCAACGCCGCTTCAGGGTCCATGCGCGCGAACGCATCGAGCGAGTCATGCACCAGACCCTGTACCACGCGGCCGAGGTGCTTGACCTCGCGGTACTTGTCGGCGGGGCGCTCCTGCGCCGCAAGGCGCGAGGCGATGTAGCCGATCTTTTCGCACTCGTCGCCCATGCGCTCGAG
>JBIKVA010000168.1:0-6380 GCA_044357085.1 Steroidobacteraceae bacterium
CTGCGGGCTGCGGCAGCCCCGGCTTTTCCGAACGACTTCCGGCGCGACTCGCTCGCTGCAGAACTGCACCTCGGTTTCGATGCCGTGGAAGGCCCGGCGCTCGAGGCACAGGCGATCCGTGTCGCCGTGGCCGGCCGGATGATGCTGCGCCGCATCATGGGCAAGGCCAGTTTCGCGAACCTGCAGGACTCTTCGGGCCAGATCCAGCTGTTCCTGCAGCGCGACGCGCTCGGCGAATCCTACGAGGCGTTCAAGGGCTGGGACATCGGCGACATCGTCGGTGCCGAGGGCACGCTGTTCCGCACCAGGACGGGCGAGCTGTCGGTGCGCGTCGAGTCCGTGCGGCTGCTCGTGAAGTCGCTACGCCCCTTGCCTGACAAATGGCATGGCCTCGCCGACACCGAGGCACGCTATCGACAGCGCTACGTGGATCTCATCATGAACGAGGAGAGCCGCGTGATCTTCCGCAAGCGCACGCGTCTCGTGCGCTACCTGCGCGACATGCTCGATACCCTAGGCTTCATGGAAGTCGAAACGCCCATGATGCAGCCGATCCCGGGCGGGGCGGCGGCACGGCCGTTCGTCACGCACCACAACGCGCTCGGCATCGACATGTACCTGCGCATCGCGCCCGAGCTCTACCTCAAGCGTCTGGTGGTGGGCGGTTTCGAGCGGGTCTACGAGATCAACCGCAATTTCCGCAACGAAGGGCTGTCGACGCGCCACAACCCCGAGTTCACGATGCTCGAGCTGTATCAGGCGTACGCGGACTACCGCGACCTGATGGATCTCGTCGAGCGCATGCTGCGCGGCGGCGCCGAGGCGGTGAGCGGCTCGCTGCGCTTCGTCTCGCAGGGGCGCGAGTACGATCTCGCCGCGCCGTTCGCGCGCATCACGGTCGAGGACGTCATCCTGCGCGAGACGGACCTCGAGCGCGCCCGCCTGCGCGATGTCCCCTACCTGCGCGCGGCCTGCGAAGCGCGCGGCATTCCCTGGAAGCCGGGCGATGGTGCGGGCAAGTTGCAGATCGAGATTTTCGAGAAAACCGGCGAGCACACGCTGCAGGATCCGACCTTCGTCTACGCCTATCCGGCAGAGGTGTCGCCGCTGTCGCGCGCCAGCGATGCCGATCCGTTCCTGACCGACCGCTTCGAGTTCTTCGTCGGCGGGCGCGAACTCGCCAACGGTTTCTCCGAACTCAACGACGCCGAGGACCAGGCGGCGCGCTTCCACGCGCAGGTGGCGCGCAAGGAGTCGGGCGACGACGAGGCGATGTTCTATGACGCCGACTACGTGCGCGCGCTCGAGTACGGCATGCCGCCGACGGCAGGTCTCGGCGTCGGCATCGACCGGCTGGTGATGTTCCTCACCGATTCGCCGTCGATCCGCGACGTGCTGCTGTTCCCGCAGATGCGACCCGAGTGAGCCGCGAGGCGCTCCGCGCCTTCAGTCGGGCAGCGCGTAGGCCATCGGCAGCGCCGTCGCACTGACTACGGCCACTTCCGTGGCGGACGTCGCCGCGGCAGCGGTTTCTTCGGGGGCTTCCGCGTCGCCGAAGGCGGTGACGGCAAGGAACTCGCAGCCGGCCGTCGAGCCGGTCACGTTCACCACCTGGGCGCTGCGCACCCCGGAGCGTCCGTCGGGTCCGGTGGCGAGCTGGATTCTTTGAGCAGGCGCCAGGGCGACGCCTGAGGCCGTGCGGAATCTTTGTAGCCGACGCTTGACCCGGCCACGATAGTGGGCGCGGGCGATCACTTCCTGGCCGGTGTAGCACCCCTTGTTGAAGGAGATGCCGCCGAGCACGTCGAGGTTGAGCATCTGCGCGACGAACTCGCCGCGGGTCGCGGGGCCGATCTGCGGCAAGCCGCCGGCGATATCGGCGAGTTGCCATGCTCGCACGGCCTCGGCGTCCGCCGGCGCCTCGGCGTCCACCGGCACCTCGCTGCGCGCCGGGCGCAGACGCAGCACCCGACCGTCGCGGCAATGCCGCCACTGCACGCAGTCTTCTTGGGCTCGTGCGCTGCCCGTTGCCGCCTCCAGCAGCGGATCGCCCGGCAGACCGTCGAGTTGCCAGAGCGACGACTCGTCGTTGACGGTGACCTTGGCGCGCAGCATGAACTTGCGCAGCCCGGCAACGGTGTCGGCGATGAGGGCGCGCGGCAGGACGCAGAGCACGTCGTGGGGCCCGAACGGCACGAGGCGCAGCAGGGCGAGCAGCCGCCCCTGCGGGTTGTGCAGGCCGGCAAGCTCGACCCGCCCCGGCTGCAGTCCGAGCACGTCCTGCGACACCTGGCCGTTGAGGAACTTGCGCGCATCGACCCCGCGCACGGCGATGATGCCGAGTTCGGGGAGCGGGCAGGGGGGGGGGGTCGCGTTCACGGCAGCTTGTGAAAAAATCTGTGAAAGACAAGGGCTTGGAGCGCGGATTGTGCACCAACTTCGTGACCGCGCCTGTGGTCTTGATGCAACGCTTCTGGCATCATTTCGGTCCGATGCAGAACGATCCCCAGGGGGTGGGGCGGCCCGCGTCAGTGGCTGCCTCCGCGCCCGAAAACCCGCCGTCGATCCCGTCTTCCGAGGCCGTTCGGCCGCCGCTCGAAATCGGCGGGCCGCAGGGGCCCGAGCCGACTCGTTTCGGCGATTGGGAAAAGAACGGGCGTTGCATCGACTTCTGACTCCAAGGGAATGCCAACGATGCGCCAAAGACCCCTTTCACCCCACCTTGGTGTGTACCGCTTCGCGTACACCATGGCGACTTCGATCGCGCACCGCGCCACCGGCATGGTGTTGTCCGCGGGACTCATCCTGCTCTGCTGGTGGCTGATGGCCGCGGCCGGCAGCGCGGAGGATTACGCGCGCGCCGTGGCAGTGCTCGGCAGCGGACCGGTGCAGTGGCTGCTGGCTGGCTGGCTGCTGACGTTCTGCTATCACCTCTGCAACGGTATCCGCCACCTCAACTGGGACCTCGGCCGGGGGCTCGAAAGAGCCGAGGCCAGGCGCAGCGCCACCGTCGTGGTGGTGATGACGCTGCTGCTTTCGGCGGCATTCATCTACGCGGCGTTCTTCATGGGGGTGCCGCGATGAGCCTGCGCAGTCCGCTGGGCAAGGCGCTCGGTCGCGGTTCGGCCAAGCAGGGCGTTGCCCATTGGTGGGCGCAGCGGGTGTCGGCCGTCGCGCTCGTTCCCCTCACGGTGTGGTTTGCCCTGCAGGTCGTGCACCTGCCGACCTCCAGCCAGGAGGCGGTGCGCGACTGGGTCGCCAGCGGCATCAATCCCGTCCTGCTGCTGCTGCTCATCGGCACGATGAGCTGGCACTCGGCGCTCGGCGTGCAGGTGGTGCTCGAGGACTATGTCGCGCACAAGCCGATCAAGCTCGCTGCGCTGCTCACCAATACTTTCTTCCATGTCGTCGTGGCGACCGCCGCCGGCTATGCCGTGCTGCGCATTGCCTTCTCGACGCTCGCCCAGGGATGACGCCGGATGACCGCGTACAATTTCATTGATCACACCTATGACGTCGTCGTGGTGGGTGCGGGGGGTGCAGGGCTGCGCGCGACTCTAGGTCTCGCGGAAGCCGGGCTGTCGACCGCCTGCCTCACCAAGGTGTTCCCGACCCGCAGCCACACCGTGGCGGCCCAGGGCGGCATCTCGGCCGCGCTCGGCAACATGGGCGAGGACGACTGGCGCTACCACTTCTACGACACCATCAAGGGTTCGGACTGGCTCGGCGACCAGGACGCGATCGAGTTCATGTGCAAGGAGGCGCCCGCCGCCGTCATCGAGCTCGAGCACTACGGCGTGCCGTTCTCGCGCACACCCGACGGCCGCATCTACCAGCGTCCCTTCGGCGGCATGACCACGCAATACGGCAAGGGCATCGCGCAGCGTACCTGCGCGGCGGCCGACCGCACCGGCCACGCCATGCTGCACACGCTCTACCAGCAGTCGATCAAGAACGAGGCCGAGTTCTTCATCGAGTACTTCGCCATCGATCTCATCATGGAGAACGGCGAGTGCCGGGGCGTGGTCGCCCTCAATCTCGCCGAGGGCACGATCCACCGCTTCCGGGCCCATCTCGTGATCCTCGCCACCGGTGGCTACGGCCGCGCCTACTTCTCCTGCACGTCGGCTCACACCTGTACGGGCGATGGCGGCGGCATGGCGCTGCGTGCCGGACTGCCGCTGCAGGACATGGAGTTCGTGCAGTTCCATCCCACCGGGATCTACGGTGCGGGCTGCCTCATCACCGAAGGTTCGCGCGGCGAGGGCGGTTATCTCACCAACTCGCGCGGCGAGCGCTTCATGGAGCGTTATGCGCCGAATGCGAAGGACCTCGCTTCGCGCGACGTCGTGTCGCGCTCGATGACCATCGAGATCCGCGAGGGCCGGGGTGTCGGCAAGGACGCCGATCACATCCACCTGCATCTCGAGCACCTCGGTCCAGAGGTCATCAAGCAGCGTCTTCCCGGCATCGCCGAGACGGCACGCATCTTTGCCGGGGTCGACGTCAACAAGGAGCCGATCCCGGTGCTGCCGACCGTGCACTACAACATGGGCGGCATTCCCTGCAATTACCACGGCGAGGTGGTCACGCTGAAGAACGGCGACGCCGACACGGTGGTCCCCGGCCTGATGGCCGTCGGCGAGGCGGCATGCGTATCGGTGCACGGCGCCAACCGCCTCGGGTCCAACTCGCTGCTCGATCTCGTGGTGTTCGGCCGCGAGGCGGGTCGTCATGCAGCCTCGATCGTCAAGCCCGGCACGACCCACCGCTCGCTGCCGAAGGATGCCGGCGATCTGGCGCTCGCCCGCCTCGACAAGTTCCGTCATGCCAACGGCAGTCGTCCGACGGCGCAGATCCGTCTCGAGATGCAGAAGATCATGCAGTCGGACGCGGCCGTGTTCCGTACCGGCAGTTCCCTGCAGGAAGGCTGCGAGAAGCTGCAGAAGACGGTCGATTCGTTCGCCGACGTGCGTACCAGCGACCGCGGGCTCGTCTGGAACACCGATCTCGTCGAGACGCTGGAACTCGACAACCTGCTTGGCCAGGCGGTGGCCACCATCCGTTCAGCGGAGAACCGCAAGGAAAGCCGCGGCGCCCATGCCCGCGAAGACTTCAAGGATCGCGACGACGCCGGCTGGATGAAGCACACGCTGTGCTGGGTGGACGAGGGGGGCAGCACCCGCATCGACTACCGCGCAGTGCATCTCAACACGCTCACCGCCGACGTCGAGCCGATTCCGCCGAAGGCGCGTACCTACTGATTTCCGAGGACCCACCCCATGGCTGAGTTCAGACTCCCCGAGAACTCGCGCATCAATCGCAACGGCAAGGTGCATCCGGCGCCTGCCGGGGCGACCCGCGTGCGCACTTTCAAGGTCTACCGCTACGATCCCGATTCCGGCGAGAACCCGCGCGTCGACACCTTCGAGGTCGACATGGACAGTTGCGGGCCGATGGTTCTCGATGCGCTGATCAAGATCAAGAACGATATCGACCCGTCGCTCACCTTCCGTCGCTCCTGCCGCGAGGGCATCTGCGGCAGCTGCGCGATGAACATCGACGGCACCAACACGCTCGCCTGCACCAAGAGCTGCAGCGACGTGAAAGGCGAGGTCAAGATCTACCCGCTGCCGCATATGCCGGTGGTCAAGGATCTCGTGCCCGACCTCACCCAGTTCTATGCGCAGTACGCCTCGGTCAAGCCCTGGCTGCAGTCGCGCACGCCGGCGCCGCCCGATCGCGAGCGACTGCAGGCGCCGGAAGAGCAGGAGAAGATCGACCGGCCTTCGGCCTGCATCCTCTGCGCCTGCTGCTCGACCTCCTGCCCCAGCTACTGGTGGAACGGCGATCGCTACCTCGGGCCGGCGGCGCTGCTGGCGGCTTACCGCTGGATCATCGACAGTCGCGACGATGCGACTGGCGAGCGTCTCGATGCGCTCGAGGACCCGTTCAAGCTCTATCGCTGCCACACCATCATGAACTGCACCGAGGCCTGTCCGAAGGACCTCAATCCGGCCAAGGCCATCGCCGAGATCAAGAAGATGATGGCGGAGCGCGAGCACACTTGAGCGGCCTCGGCCGCCTGCGCTGGCGCTGCCGGCGCGGCATGAAGGAACTCGACGTGCTGCTGGAGCGCTGGCTCGACCTTCACGGCGCCGCCGCGACACCGCAGGAGCAGGGATGCTTCGAGTCGCTGCTCGAGCTGCAGGATCCCGAACTCGCCCGCTACCTGCTCGCCGGCGAGCCTCACCCCGATCCCGCGGTCCGCACTCTGATCGGGTACATCCGTCAGGCCTGATTCCCTATCCGCCTTGCGGTTACACTGCGCGCTCATGAGAGCCGAACCGTGACCGCACGCCCCGAATCTCCGTTCATTG
>JBIKVA010000169.1:0-6330 GCA_044357085.1 Steroidobacteraceae bacterium
GTGCCTCGCGGCGCTCACGCCGGCGCTGCTGGCGCGGGTGCTGGCGGAGTCGGCGCTCGAGGGACGCGAGGCCGTGCTGGCGAGCCTCCCGGATCTGCACCGGCGGTTCGTGGCCGGCATCGACCCGCCGCCGGCGCTGTCACTCGCGTACGAATTCCGCGATCACGGGCGTGTGGTCTGAGGGACGCTCGGCGCGCCGCGGTTCACGGTCGATATGGCAGGCGGCGCAGCGTTCCGCCAGCGCCGGCGTCGCGAGAATCAGGTCTATGCGCAGCCCGTGGTTGCGGCGGAAGGCTCCGGCTCGGTAGTCCCACCAGCTGTAGGACTTCTCGGGCTGCTCGAACCGCCGGAAGACGTCGACGAGGCCCGTATCCAGCAGCCGCTGGTAGGCGGCACGCTCCGGAGCGCTGACGTGAACGCTGCCTTCCCAGGCAGCCGGGTCGTGCACGTCGCGGTCCTCGGGGGCGATGTTGAAGTCGCCGAGCACGATGACCTCGCGTCCCGGCAGCAGCGAGTCGCGCAGCCACTGCTCGAGGGCGTCAAGCCAGCGCAGCTTGTACGCGTACTTGTCCGATCCGGGCTCCTGGCCGTTCGGCACGTACAGGTCGAGCACGACGAGACCGTCGGTTTCGACCGCGAGCACGCGGCGCTGTTCGTCCGTGAATCCCGGGATGTCGGTGGCGAGCACCCGCAGCGGCCGGCGTGCCAGCACGGCGACGCCGTTATAGGTGCGCTGCCCGCTGCAGACGGACTGGTAGCCGAGGGCTGCGAGTTCCGTCGTCGGGAAGTCCGCGTCCGGCAGCTTCGTCTCCTGCAGTGCCAGGATGTCCGGCTGCGCCGTGGCCACCCACTCCGCCAATTGCGGCAGGCGCACGCGCAGCGAGTTGACGTTCCAGGTCGCGATCGTGGTCTTGGGCATGTCGCATAGGGTAATGCAGCCTGCGGCAAGCTGCCCGGTGCCGCGGTACGATTCGTCCATGACAACGCGAAACTTCGACCTGGTGGTGATTGGTGGAGGCAGCGGCGGGCTCGCTTGTGCACAGCGTGCGGTCGAATACGGCGCGAAGGTTGCGCTGGTCGAGTCGTCGCGACTCGGCGGGACCTGCGTCAACGTCGGCTGTGTCCCGAAGAAAGTGATGTGGAACGCGGCGCAGATCGCCCATGCGGCCCATGACGCCGTCCACTACGGATTCGACCTCCGGCTCGGTGGCCACGACTGGCGCGCCTTGCGCGAGTCCCGCGAGGCCTACATCCACCGTCTCAATGGCATATACGAGCGCAACCTCGCCAACCGCAAGGTCGAACTGGTGCGCGGGCATGGCCGTTTCGTCGGCGTCGGCGAGGTCCGCGTCGGCGACGTGACGCTCGCGGCGGATCACGTGGTCATCGCCACCGGCGGTCGGCCCTCGGTGCCGCCCATCCCGGGAGCGGAGTTCGGCATCACCTCCGACGGTTTCTTTGCCCTCGAGTCGCGCCCGTCGCGGGTCGCGGTGGTCGGCAGCGGCTACATCGCCGTCGAGATCGCCGGCGTGTTCGCGGCGCTCGGCAGCCACGTCTCGGTGGTGCTGCGTCGCGAGCGGGTGCTGCGCCACTTCGACCCCATGCTCGGCGACGCCCTCATGAAGACCATGCGTGACGAGGGCATCGAACTGCAGGCCCATGCGGTGCCGCGCGCCCTCGAGCGCGATGCCGACGGCAGCCTGCGGCTGCTGACGGCGGACGATCGTGTCCTCGGCCCGTTCGACTGCGTGGTGTGGGCCATCGGCCGCGAGCCGCTGGTCGGCAACATCGGCCTCGATCGTGCGGGCGTTCGGCTGGACGACTCGGGGCACATCGCTGTCGATCCGCTGCAGCAGACCAACGTCGGCGGCATCTACGCCATCGGCGACGTCACCGGCCGCGCGCTGCTGACGCCGGTGGCGATCGCCGCGGGACGCCGGCTCGCCGACCGCGTGTTCGGTGGCATGGCGGATCGTTGCCTCGACTACTCCAACATCCCCACCGTCGTCTTCAGTCATCCGCCGATCGGCACCGTCGGCCTCAGTGAGCAGGAAGCCCGCGATCGCTACGGCACCGAGTCCGTCAAGGTCTACACCTCCGGATTCGTACCGATGTACCACGCGCTGACGACGCGCAAGCCGCGCGCTGAAATGAAGCTCGTCACCGTCGGACCCGAGCAGCGCGTCGTCGGTTGCCACGTCATCGGCGCCGGTGCCGACGAGATGCTGCAGGGCTTTGCGGTCGCGGTGAAGATGGGCGCGACCAAACGCGACTTCGACGACACGGTAGCCATCCATCCGACGAGCGCCGAAGAATTCGTGACCATGCGCTGACCGGCGGTGTACGGCAGCAGCCTGTCCGCAAGGTACACGCCGGCCGCACGGCGGGTTGACTTCGAGGTTTCGGGCCACCCAAATCGGGCCATGGCACAGGCTCTCATGGGTGAAGTCGGTGTAAGGGGGCGGCGGCGATGATCCCTCGCCCCGGGGGGCGGCTTGCCGCGGCGGCCCTCGTGGTCCTGCTTGCGCTTCCCGGCTGTGATCGCGGCGCGGCACCGCTGCCGGCCGAGGCGTTGCAGATCCGCATCAACCTGCTCTGTACCACCTGCGACGACTTCCTGCGCTGCGAACGCCCGGCGACTGCCGGCGGTACTGACACCTACATCCTTTACCGCCTGCGCGAAAAGAGTTTCTGGGCGCAGGTCGCGACCATCTGGGACTATCTCGTCCAGTGGATACGTCGCAAGACCAGCGACATCCGGCCGGTCACGATCTATGAAAACGACGGCGACCGGCGGCGCGTCCTGCTGGCGGCAGGGACGGCGCGTGTCGACGTGGCCAGCGGACTGATCAGCCTGCCGGACGGCAGCATCGACATGCGCAGCGGCCTGTGGCGTGCCCGTACCGGCGACCCGCAGGGCCGCTGCACGACGCTCAAGCGTCGCGAGGGATATGCCTGGGTGCGTGGCCTGCTGGGCCGGCAGTTGCCGGCGGCACCCGCGCGATGAACCAGCCGCAACGTCTCGGCGCTGGCCGCATCGCCGCGCTTGCGCTGCGCTACCTGCTTGCGGTTTTCTTCCTGAGTGCCGCCGCCAACAAGTGGCGGCAGCAGTACATCACCAGCGACCGGCTGGCGCGCATCTTCACCGAGCGTCTCGAGGAGATCGATCCCGAATCCTTCGGCGCGTGGTTCATCGAGCATATCGGCCTGCCCCACTTCCAGCCGCTTGCCTGGATGGTCTGCTGGGGAGAGACGTTCATTGGACTCGGGCTGCTGTTCGGCTTCATGACGCGCAGCGCTGCAGCGGGCGCCATGCTGATGATGTTTTCTTTTGCCATCGGCGGTTACTATGACGCGTCGCTGATCGCCTTGGGTCTGATGTTCCTGCCCTTCGTGATCTGGCCGACCGGCCGCTGGCACGGACTCGACGCACGGATGCATGCGCGCTACCCGGACTCCTGGCTGTTCCGCTGACTTCCGCCGACCCCAGATCGCCAGGAGACCCGCGATGAGCGAAACCCCATCCGGCCAGAAGTTCGGGCCCGTGCGCCTGATGCCGGGAGTCACGCGTGGGCACGTCGGCGCCTATCTTTGGGCCGCCTTCGTCAGCATCGGCATCTTCACCTACATCACCGCGCTGCAGCCCTACCTGCTCCAGGTGAACGTGGGCATACCCGTGGAGCAACGCGGTGCGGTATCGGGCAACCTGCAGTTCTGGCAGGAAATCATCACGCTGCTCTGCGTGGGCCTCTTCGGTGCGTGGTCCGATCGCGTGGGTCGGCGCATCGTCTACATCACGGGGTTCCTCGTCACCGGGCTCGCCTACGCCGCCTATCCTTTCGCCGACGACGTCGGCCAGCTGCTCATCTACCGCGTCATCTATGCAGTCGGAGTCGCCGCCCTCGGCGGCATGCTGGCCACAGTGCTCGCCGACTACCCGGTCGATGCGGACCGCGGCAAGCTCACCGGCATCTCGTTTTTCCTGAATGCCGTCGGGGCGCTGATTTTCTTTGCCGTGCTGACGCGTTTGCCCGAGATGTATCAAGGCTTCGGCGCCACGGAGACGGAGGCCGGCCGCTTTGCCTACCTGACCATCGCCGCGGTGTGCGTGTTGAGCGCACTCGTCATGCTCGGCCTAAAGCCGGGTCCACCCGACCAGGTGACCGAGCGGCTGCCCCTGCGCATCCTGCTCGCGCAGGGGCTCGCAGCCGGTCGCAAACCGCGGGTGGCACTCGCCTATGCTGCATCGTTCGCCGCCCGCGCCGATCTCGTCATCGTCGCGCTGTTCCTGTCACTGTGGGTGCAGACCGCAGCCATCGCCGACGGCGCCACGGCGGCCGAGGCATCCTCGCGCCAGGGGGCGCTGTTCGGCATCGTGCAGGGCTGCGCCATGCTGTGGGCGCCGGTGTTCGGGTGGATGGCCGACAAGCTCGACAGGGTCACCCTTGTCATCATCGCCACGGTGCTGTCGATCGTCGGCTACGGCTGGATGGGCTTCACACCGGATCCGGCGATCGGCGGCGCGGCCTTCGGTGCCGCGGCGATGCTCGGAGTCGGACAGGCGAGCGGTATCCTCGCCTCGCAGGTGCTGATCGCGCAGGAAGCGCCTCGCGCGATCCGTGGCGCCGTAATCGGCATGGTTGGTTTCTTTGGTGCGCTAGGCATCCTCGCCATCTCCAAGATCGGCGGCATCACCTTCGACGAGTGGCGCCCGGGTTCGCCGTTCATCATCATGGCTGCCGCCAACGTGCTGTTGCTGGGCTACGCCGCCTGGGTACGGACACGATGAAATCGGCTGTCGTCACCGCGTTTGCCCTGCTCGCCGCGACGGTCGCCGTGGCCGTGGCTGCGCCCGCGCCTGTGCCTGCGTCCACACCCGACGCGAACGCCGCTGCGTCGCGGGTCATCAGCGGCAGTTATCGCAACGAGACCATCAGCGGCGGTGAGCGTCGGGGCGGCGAGACCTTCGAACTCATCATCCATCCGGATGGCTCGCGAACGCTGTCGATCTCCAGCGATCTGACGGCGCGCAACGCCTGGTTCACCGTCGTGCTGCGGACGGCCGCCGACTTCCGGCCGCTCGAGGCCTACGCCAGCTACTGGAACGGCGGTTCCTTCAAGGGCAGCGGCCGCTTCATCGTCGATGGCGATCGGGTGCTGGCCGAGTCGAACGGTCCGGCAAGCGGTTTGCAGCGGCGCGAGTCGCCCGTACCGGCACGATTCTCCATCGGGGCACATCCGGTGTCCGGTGATGGCTGGCATACCGCGAGCTTCGATCCGGCGGGGCCGCCGCGACAGCAGGTGAGCCTCTACAGCGTGGAGGCGGGTGCCGATCGCGCGAAGCCCGTGCTCGGAACAGTGTTACCGCTCGAGATGGAGTACGTTGGCGAGGAGACGGTCGAGGTGCCCGCCGGACGCTTCACCGTGACGCGATATCGTCTGGCTGGCATGAACGATCTGTGGGTGTACGGCCCTGACCGTATCGTGATCAAGTCCGAGCTGCCGGCGCGGGGTCTGCGCTACGTGCTCACTTCACTGCAGACGCGGTGACGGGTCGGATCCGGTAGAACACCGCCGCGCCGAGCAGCAGCGAGATCGAGGCGGCGACGAAAGGCGCGCCGGAGAAATGCAGGCTGCTCGTTGCCACGCTGAACAGATGCGTCATCGTGAACGGCGTGACGATGGCGGTGAAGCTGACGATGCCGGCGATCGCACCCTGCAACTCGCCCTGCGCATTCGCCGGCACCTGTCGCGAAAGGATGGCGCGGATCGACGGCATGGTGAGGCCGATCAGGCAGGCAAGGGGTACGCTCGCGAACAGCATCCACGGTGTCGTCGCGAGCGCATAACCGAGGAATCCCACCGCACCGCCCGCCAGACCTATGAGCGCGGCACGGTGCTCGCCAAGGCGGCGGGTGAAGAGCCCCACGAGACCGCCTTGAACGACCGCGGTGCCGAGGCCGAGCACCGCGAGCGAGATGCCGACGTCACGCTCGGCCCAGCCGAATTTCTCCATGGTCATCCATGCCCAGGTCGAGGGCAGCGTGTCGTGACCGATCTGGTACATGAAAAGCACGAAGAGCAGCAGCAGGGCTCCCGGGATGGCACGCATCGAGCGCAAGGCACCGAACACGTTCGCCCGCCGCGCCGAGAAGCCGCGCCGCTCGCCTGCCGGCAGGGTCTCGCGGAGGACGGCGAGTGCGATCATGAAATTCAGTGCGGTGAAGACCGCCGCAGCGAAGAACGGCACGCGCGAGCCATATTGGCCAAGCAGGCCGCCCACCACCGGTCCGACGATGAAGCCCATGCCCCACGCCGCACCGTTCAGGC
>JBIKVA010000170.1:0-6285 GCA_044357085.1 Steroidobacteraceae bacterium
GCGGCGCCGCCAATTTCATGGGCTATTGCGCAGGCTGCCACTCGCTTAAGTACAACCGCTACTCGCGCGTGGCCAAGGACCTCAATATCCCCGAAGAGCAGATGGAGAAACTGCTTCTGCTGCCCGGCGCGAAGAAGGGCGACTACATCACCTCGCCGCTCGCCGCCGCCGATGGCGAGGTCTGGTTCGGCAAGGCCCCCCCCGATCTGTCGCTGATCACGCGCGCCAAGGGTTCCGACTACGTCTTCCAGTTCATGAAGACCTTCTACGCCGACCCGAAGACCACCAGCGGCGTGAACAACCTGGCGTTGCCGGGGACGGCGATGCCGCACGTGCTATCCGCGTTGCAGGGTGTGCAGGAAGCCAAGTTCAAGACCATCGAGAAGACCGTCGACGGCGCCAAGGTCACCGAGTCGCACTGGGAGTCCTTCGAACTCCCCGCGGCCGGCCAGTTGTCGCCGGAACAGTACGACGCGTTCCTGCGCGACACCGTCAACTTCCTCGAGTACGCAGGCGAGCCCGCCAAGGCCAAGCGGATGTCGCTCGGCGTGTGGGTGATCCTCTTCCTTCTGGTGTTCACCGGCTTCGCCTACCTGCTGAAGCGCGAATACTGGAAGGACGTGCACTGACCGGACCGGGCCGGCCGCGGCCCGGAACGGCTAGAGCGATCGGCGGTGACGATCAGTCGGATTCCGCGTCGGCCCTATCTCATGCGGGCCATGCACCAGTGGATGACCGACAACGGGCTCACTCCGCACCTGATGGTCGATGCCACCCACGACGCGGTGGACGTGCCGCGCGCGCACGTGCGCGAGGGACGTATCGTCCTCAATGTCGGTTACGACGCGACCCGGCATCTCGATATCGGCAACGACTGGGTCACCTTCGAGGCGCGCTTCGGCGGGGTGCCGCGGCAACTGCGGTTCCCGACCTCGGCTGTGCAAAGCATCTACGCCCGTGAAACGGGTGAGGGACTGATGTTCCCGCCCGAGGAAGGCGAGCCGCCACCGGGCCCGGGTCCCTCAGTCGATCCCCCTGCGTCGGGCCCTCCTGCGGGTGGCGGCGGCAGCGGTAGTGCCCCGGGCACTGCGACCGGCGGTGCAAAAAGACCAAGCCTGAAGGTCGTCAAGTAAGCTTCGCGCCACGCCTCAGCGGCCCGCATCGAACGCGTGCTGCAGCCAGTCGATCTTCCACGGCGATTCGCCCGCTGCGCCCTGGCGCGAGAGTGCGATCACGTCGAAGCGCACCGGATGGCGGGCGAGGTCCGGGCGTTGCTGCAGCAACTGCCGCGCCGCGTGCACCAGCCGACGCTGCTTGCGGGCATCGACGCTCGCGGGGCCGCCCCCGTAACGATCGTTCGAACGCAGCCGGACTTCCACGATGAGCAGCACGCCGCGGTGCAAGGCAACGAGGTCGAGTTCGCCACGGCGGCGCCGGTAGTTGCGCAGCAGGATGTTCGCCCCGGCAGCCTCGAGATGTACCGCTGCGAGCCGCTCGGCTTCGCGACCCAGCGCGGCCCGATCCGTCGGGCGGTCAGGGAGGGTGGCGGGGCGCCGGTCGTTTGCTGCGAGCGCGCCCATGCGTGTCAGCTGCCGCCGGTCGGCGGCAGCAGCCGAAAGCCCGTGTTGCCGATTTCCGCCCAGCGCAGGCTGCGCTCGACGCGCCCGCCCGCGTCGATGGACAAGGTGCCACTTGCGCCGTTCAGCGGCGTGGCCGCGTTCGGTGGCCGTCCCGCGCGGATCGCAGCCTGCAGCAGCCACGCATCGTGTCCGAATGCGAACAGGCGGCCCCTGCCGCGCGAGTCGCCGAAGGCCGCCTCGGTTGCGCTGCGCAGCGCTGCCGCGGCGGGCGCGTCAGGGGCGATCATCCAGTCCATGTCCGGAAACACGATCCCGGCGAGCTCGGCACCCGAGCGCCCGTCCCAGGCGTCGGAGGTGGCAAATGCCGGCAGGTCGCCGCCGCCCTGAAAGCGCAACTGTGGGCGCCACTGGCGGATCGACCCGGCCTGTCCGGGCATGAACACGAAATCGATGTCGGCCCGTCGGCGTGGTTGGAAAGCCAGTGGCATGTCGAGCGCCGCCTGCAGCCGGCGATGTCGCGCGACGCTGTCATCGACGCGCAATGCCGACTGGATGACCGGGCCGACCTCGCGTCCCGTCAGGGTCTCGACCGCGAGGATGGCGCCACCGCCCGTCTCGAGCTCCTCGCGGAATGCGGCAAGCACGCGCGTGCCCCATTCGCCGGCCGGGACCAGCGCGATCGCGCGACGCCGACCCTCGGCGAGTGCCCGCCTCGCCACGGCGCGCGCTTCGTCCTCGGGCGAAAGGGCGAACTGACGGAAACTCGCCGACGGCGCGGGCTGGTCGGCGGGCAGGAAGTTGAGGGCGAGCAGGGGCGGGGCGCCCGGTTCTGCGGCGCTCGCCACTGCGGCGGCGACGTCCTCGCGCACCAGCGGACCAATGACGAAGACGGCACCGCCGCGCCGCGCCGCGGCAAAGGCCTCGGCGACGGTCTGTCGAGCCGTGTCGTAGAAACGGATCGGGGTGCGCGTCGCTTCGGGTTCGGCGTAGTGCGCGGCCAGCAGACCGTCGCGCAACTGGATGCCGGCCGCCGCGTTGCGCCCGCTGAGCGGCAGCAGCACGGCGACGTGTGCCGCAGCCGGCAGTGGCGTGCCGGAGGGAACGAGTGCCGCGCCGGTTGCTGCGGTGCCTGCATTCTTCGCAGGGGCGACGGACGGCACTGGCGTGCCTGCGACGCTTTGAGCCGGCTCCGGTTTGCGCGGCGGCGGCAACTGCCCCATCGCCGCCAGCGCCGCGGCTCCGGGATGGGTCGGATAGCGCTTGCGCCAGGCCGCCGTGATGCCGGCGTTGGCCGCGATGGGAGCGCGTGCGGCACGGGAGGCGAGCGGGGCTGCCTCGAGCCAGCCGCGGGCCACGGCGTCGCGGCCAGCGAGACGCGGGTCGAGCACCGTGCCGCGGTCTACCGTCGCCACGAGCTGTGCGAGGAATTCGCGACGCAACTGCGCCACCGCCGCCGCATCCCCGGCGACCGCTTCGCGCTCGACCTGGCTGCGGATGGCTTGCAGCGGCCGGTTGGTCGCCAGCGCCAGACGCTGTCGCAGCGCGTGATATGCCTCGATGCGCGCGGCACCGAGCGGTGCCTTGACCGCCGCGAGAATCTCCCAGCCGCGTGCGGCCTCACCGCGCGCCAGCGCCGCTTCGGCGAGCAGCAGCGCACGCGTGTCAGTCTGCTCGGCATCGAGCGGTGGCAGCAGCCGACCGAGCGCCTGCTCGGCGGCGGCGGCATCGCCTGCACGCAACCACTCGCGGGCGGCCGGCAGCAGCGCGGCATTGGCTACCACCGATTCCGCCGTCGCCGCGGCCACCGCCTCGTACTCGCGCGCTGCAGCCAGGTGATCGCCGCGTGCCGACAGTGCGGCCGCGCGCTCGACACTGGCCTCGGGGCGGGTCGGCCCGCCGCAGCCGGCGACGAGCAGGGCGAGCAGTACACAGGCGGCGAGCGCGAGCCGATTGCGGAAGAAGGTCATGCGAGGTCACCCCGACGCCATGCCCGTGAAGGCGGCGATTGAATACCGCGGCGCGCCCGGGCACGATGCGCCGCGCGGCAGCAGGGAGCGAAATTATAGTGGCTGAAGGACGGGCGGCGGGCGGGCGCCTCGAGATCGTGGCGACGCCGATCGGCAATCTCGCCGATGTTTCGCCGCGGGCGCGCGAGGCCCTCGCCGGCGCCGACGTCGTGGCCGCCGAGGACACGCGCCGCAGCGGGCAGTTGCTTGCGGCACTTGGCCTGCACAAGAAGATGTTGTCTCTCCACGCCCACAACGAACGCGAGCGCGGCGAGGAACTGCTCGCCCGCCTGCTCGCCGGCGAGATCGTCGCGCTGGTCAGCGATGCCGGCACGCCGCTGTTGTCCGATCCCGGGCTCGATCTCGTGCAGCGCGCGGCGGCCGCGGGCGTCGAGGTGCGCAGCATCCCCGGGCCGACCGCGATAGCGGCGGCGCTCAGCGTGGCTGGCATAGCCACCGAACGCTTCTGCTTCGAGGGTTTTCTGCCGGCGAAGCCGCGCGAGCGCACCGTTCGGCTGCGTGCGCTTTGCCGCGAGCCGCGGACGCTGGTTTTCTTCGAGGCGCCGCATCGTATCGTGGCCACGCTGCGGGATTGCGCGGAGGCATTCGGTGGCACGCGCGAGGCGGCTGTGGGCCGCGAACTCACCAAGCTGCACGAGACCGTGTATCGCGGCACGCTGGCGGAGCTTGCGCACCAGGCGACGCAGCAGGAGGAGTTCGCCCGTGGCGAGATCACGCTGGTGATCGCCGGTGCACCCGTCGCAAGGACTGCGCCCGCGGCGGATGGCGCGACAGCCGCAGCGGATGCAGCGGTCGAGGGTGCCGCGGCCGACGAACCGCGCGGGGACATCATGGAGCGCACCTTGCGCGCAGCCTTGCCGCACCTGCCGGCGGCGAAGGCGGCGGCGATCGCCGCGGCGGCGAGCGGTCTCGCGCGCGAGACCGCCTACGCCCGGGCGGTCGAACTGTCGGCGACTCGTCGCTGAGGGTCCCGGCACCGGGACGGCGGCAGAGATTTGGTTTGTGATCCGCGGCATCGGGCGGTATCGTCGTCATTGGAGTCGGCCAGACGGTCGCTGCATTTCTCACGAAATGTGGAGGAAAGTCCGGGCTCCTTCGGACACGGCGCCAGGTAATCCCTGGGGGGCGCGAGCCCACGGAAAGTGCAACAGAAAGATACCGCCGATGCGCCAACTCTCTTTCGGGGGAGGGATCGCAGGCAAGGGTGAAATGGTGCGGTAAGAGCGCACCGCGCGGGTGGCAACATCCGTGGCACGGCAAACCCCGCCGGGAGCAAGGCCAAATAGGGAAGTCGCAGGGCAACCTGCAGCGCGGTGTCCGAGCGTGACTTCCGGGTAGGCTGCCAGAGGCATCCGGTGACGGGTGTCCCAGAGGAATGATCGTCCACGACAGAACCCGGCTTATCGGCCGACTCCTTCTCTCTTGAGCGCCCGCGTAAGCATTCGCGGGCAACTCTCTGAAACCCTTAAAACTTTACCTTTTTTTCGCCGTTGCGAAGGTGGTCGCGCGTCTGTAAGTTGTTGGCAGTACAGAAAAAATTTCGTGACGAACCGTTGACACCCCGCGCTGCCGATTTCTATAGTGGCGGCGAGTGGAGGAAAGTGGGGTTAAATGGGTGCGCGAGCACCCCAACGGCTCATGTTTCGCGGTGCCAGCAAAGTCACGCTCGATGACAAAGGTCGGATGGTGCTGCCCACCCGGCAGCGTCAACGTGCGCTCGAGCGCAGCGAAGGCCAGCTCGTCGTCACCGTGGATCGCGACCCCTGCCTCCTCATCTACCCGCTGCCGGACTGGGAGCAAATCGAGCGCAAGTTGATGAGCCTGCCCTCGTTGCACGAGCGGTCACGCCGCCTGCAGCGACTGATGGTCGGCCATGCAACCGAGGTCGAGCTCGATGCCCAGGGACGGCTGCTGTTGCCGCCGGAACTGCGCGAATTCGCCGGACTCACGCGGCACGCCATGCTGATCGGTCAGGGCAACCGGCTCGAGCTGTGGGATGAGGCGCGCTGGACGGAGCGCCGCGACTACTGGCTGAAGAGCGAGGAAACCGCGACCGACCTTTCGACCGAACTCGACTCGCTGTCGCTTTGAGGCGGATGGACACGTGGATGAGCACATCCCGGTACTCGTCGACGAAGTGCTGGAGGTGCTGGCGCCCAGTGCAGCCGGCTTCTTCGTCGATGGCACTTTCGGACGCGGCGGTCACAGTGCGCGGTTGCTCGAGGCGGTGGGGCCCGATGGGGGCATCCTTGCGCTCGATCGCGATCCGGACGCCATCGCTGCGGGTCGCCGACGGTTCGCGGCCGAGCCGCGACTCGAACTCGTGCAGGGAGAATTCGCATCGCTCGCCGCGATCGTTGCCGAGCACGGGCATGGCCGGCCGGTGCGCGGAGTGCTGCTCGATCTCGGCGTGTCCTCGCCGCAACTCGACGAGCCCGAGCGCGGCTTCAGTTTTTCCCGTGACGGACCGCTCGACATGCGCATGGACCCGAGCCGCGGCGAGTCGGCGGCCGAGTGGCTGGCGCGCGTCGACGAAAAAGAGCTCGCCAACGTGATCTACGAACTTGGCGAAGAGCGCTTCGGGCGGCGTATTGCGGCGACGATCGTCGCCGCCCGCACGGCGACACCGCTGGTGCGTACCGCCCAGCTCGCCGACATCGTGCAGCGCGCGGTCCGCA
>JBIKVA010000171.1:0-6261 GCA_044357085.1 Steroidobacteraceae bacterium
TGATCTACGCCCTGCTCAACGAACCCGGCTGGAGCCACGCTGACGTGAAGTCGTTGGAGTTGCTGGTTTACGGCGCCTCGCCGATGTCGCCAACGCGCTTGCAGGAGGGCCTCGAGCGGATGGGACCTGTGTTCTGCCAGCTCTACGGGCAAACCGAGTGCTACGTGATCTCCACCCTCGCGCGCGCGGATCACGACCCTTTGCGGCCAGAACTGCTGGCCGCCGCGGGCCATCCGCTGATCGATTGCGATCTGCGACTGGTCGACGACGAGGGCCGGGAAGTGGAGTCGGGAGAGCGTGGCGAAGTATGTGTGCGTGCGCCATACGCCATGCGCGGCTACTGGAAACAGCCAGAGCAGACCGCTGCGACGGTACGCGATGGATGGATCCACACCGGGGACGTGGCGTGGCAGGATCCGCAGGGCAGGATCTACATCGTCGATCGCAAGAAAGACATGATCATCTCCGGCGGATTCAACATCTATCCGCGCGATATCGAGGATGTCCTCACCGCCCATCCTGCCGTGGCTGTCGCCGCGGTGATCGGCGTGCCGGACGAGAAGTGGGGCGAGGCGGTCAAGGCCTTCGTCGTGCTGCGTTCCGACACCCGTGCAAGTGCCCACGATCTCGCCGATTGGGTGCGTAGCCGCAAGGGTTCGGTGTACGTGCCGAAGTCCTTCGAGATCGCCGAGCGTCTGCCCCTCAGCGCCGTGGGCAAGGTCGACAAGCGAGCCTTGCGTGCAACGTATTGGGCGGACAGCGAGCGACAGGTGAACTGATGGCCTTGCCGGCTCGTCTCGCGCGGCGGCTGCGGCTGCCGTTGATCGTGGCGCCGATGCTCAGCGTATCCAGCCCGCAACTCGTCATCGCTGCCTGTCGCGCCGGCGCGATAGGCGCATTCCCGACTGCGAATTGCCGCACCGTGGACGAACTCGACAGGTGGCTGCACGAATTCGCATCGGTACTGGGCAGTGCCGATGCGCCATGGTGTGCGAACCTGGTCGTGCGTCGTCCCGATCTGCAGCAGCATCTCGAACGGCTATGTGCGCACCGGGTCGAGCTGGTGATCACCAGCGTTGGTTCGCCAAAACCCGTGGTCGGCCCGTTGCATGATGCCGGATCGCTGGTATTCGCCGATGTCGCCACGGTCGAGCACGCGCGCAAGGCCATCGCAGCGGGCGTCGACGGGCTGGTGCTGTTGTCCGCGGGTGCCGGGGGGCAGACCGGACATCTGAACGGGCTGGCGTTCGCACGCGCGGTGCGGCGTTTCTTTGATGGACCACTGGTGCTCGCCGGAGGCATCGGCGACGGCGCTGCCCTGTGGGCGGCGACCGCCCTGGGTTGCGATCTCGGTTACATGGGAACGCGCTTCATCGCCAGCGCCGAGAGTGCGGCACCCGCCGCATACAAGCAGATGGTCGTCGACAGCGGCATAGACGATATAGAGCTCACCGACGCGTTCACGGGACTTCCCGCCAACATGCTCACGCCGTCCTTGCGCGCCGCTGGGATCGCGCTGGAGGGGGTTTCGCCGGCGAGCACCGCGGCCTCGGCTGCGCTTATCTTCGGTGAACGCGACGCGCGCGAATCGCCGCGTCGCTGGCGGGATATCTGGAGTGCGGGACACTCGGTCGACAGCGCCGACGCCGTGCTCCCCGCAGCGGAGTTGATCGAACTCACGATACGACAGTTTCGGGCTGCGGCCGCGGCGAGTCTGGCGACACCGTGGGTCGCAGCGACCGGCGACGATCCGCCATGACGCGCGGGCTTCCTGCCGATGCATTTTCAGGTGTGAAGCCGGTCGACGAGCGCCTCAGGCTGGATGAAGCCGCGCTGTCGGGGTGGCTGCAGGGACATATCGACGGTTATACGGGGCCGCTCGAGCTGCGGCAGTTCAAGGGCGGACAGTCCAATCCCACCTATCAGCTCGTGACCCCGACGACCCGGTACGTCCTGCGAAAGAAGCCGCCGGGTGTGCTGTTGCCATCGGCACATGCGGTTGATCGCGAGTACCGCATTCTTGCGGCGTTGCACCCTACCGGTTTCCCCGTACCGCGACCCTACGCGTTGTGCAGCGATCCGGCCGTGATCGGTACCGCCTTTTACGTCATGGAGATGGTGGAGGGTCGGGTCATCTGGGACGATCTCATG
This sequence comes from Steroidobacteraceae bacterium, assembly GCA_044357085.1. GTDB lineage: Bacteria > Pseudomonadota > Gammaproteobacteria > Steroidobacterales > Steroidobacteraceae > UBA964. The sequence continues at coordinate 2,152 of JBIKVA010000171.1, forward strand.
CCCGGGGCGATGCCGGCCGAGCGGCGGTCAGTCTATGCCTCCGCGATCAGCGCCCTTGCGCGTCTGCACACGATCGACCCGACGGCCGTCGGACTCGGTGACTTCGGCAAGCCGGGCAACTATTTCGCGAGGCAGGTGGATCGCTGGATCCGGCAGTATCGCCGCAGCGAGACGGAATCGATCCGCGACATGGAACAACTCATCGAGTGGCTGCCGACCTCGTTGCCAACGGGCGAGGCGGCTTGCCTGGTGCATGGCGACTATCGCCTGGACAACATCGTGCTGCATCCGCGCGAGCCGCGGGTGATTGCCGTGCTCGACTGGGAGTTGTCGACCTTGGGCGATCCGTTCGCTGACCTGACGCACTGGCTGCTCAACTGGGTGCTGCCAGCCGGCTTGCGCTCCGAACTGGGAGGGGCCGATCTTCCGGCGCTCGGCATCCCGACGGTCGAGGAACTGGTCGCCCATTATTGCGAGGCTACGGGGCGTCGCGGTGTCCCGCGTCTCGAGTGGTACTTCGCGTACAACACCTTCCGGCTTGCCTGCATCCTGCAGGGCATCGTCGGTCGCCTGCGCGACGGCAGCGCTGCGAGCGCGCATGCGGAACGTCTGATCGATGGTGTTCGACCCCTCGCGGCGGCCGCTTGCGGCTTTGCGCGGGCGGCCGGGCTGCGTTCCTGATCCCGCCGGTCACACGATCGTGGCGCCCCCGTCGATGATCAGCGTCTGCCCGGTCGTGTAGTTGCCGGCGGACGAGGCGAGAAACACGGCTACCCCGGCGATGTCGTCGGGCTCGCCGAAACGCCGCAGCGGCATGCTGCCTTCGACCTGTGCGCGCAGCGTCGGATCGTTGATCAGCACCCTTGCAAAGTCGGTACGGATGATGCCGGGCGCAATGGCATTGACGCGGACGTTGTCGGGACCCAATTCCACGGCGAGATTTCGTACCAGTTGCATGTCGGCCGCCTTCGAAATCCCGTAGGCACCGATCATCGACTGGCCCTGGATGCCGGCGATGGACGAGATGACCACGATCGCCCCGTCGCGGCGCGCCCGCATTTCCGGTGCCACCATCTGCACCAGCCAGTGGTTGGCAATGACGTTGTTCTCGAGGATCTTGCGGAAGGCGTCGTCGGCCAGGCTGCTCATGGGGCCGTAGTGCGGGTTCGACGCCGCGTTGCAGACCAGGATGTGGATGTCGCCGAAGGCGTCGCGGGTGCGCTGCACGAGTGTCGCGAGATCCTCGCGCGAGGAAATGTTGGCGGCGACAGCGATCGCTCTGCCGGCACCGTGCTTTTCGTTGATGGCCGCGGCGACGGCCTCGCAGGCCGGCAGTTTGCGTGAGGAAATGACGACCCGCGCACCGTGCTCCGCGTAGCGCTCGGCGATCGCCCGGCCGATGCCGCGCGAGGAACCGGTGATGATTGCGGTCTTGCCTTCAAGGTCGAACAGCGTCATGGCGGGGTCCTCCGGGTGGGTCGTACTCGCAGGGTCGTATGTTACCGGCGCCTTCCGCCATCCCGGGATCAATAATTGAGCCGGTGAGCGGCGACGATGGTAGGGTAATCCGTTGCTCCCGCCGAGGTCGCGATGACCAAAGAAAAAACCCTTCTCGCAATGGTATTTCTCGCGCTGGCCGCATGCGGCGGGGGTGGCGGCGGCAGTGCGCCGCCGGTGGCGCCGTCGCCGCCGCTCATCGGTCAGTTGACGCCCGGCGACCGCGCGCTGAACGTTGCCTTCACCCCATCCGCCACGACGGGGGGTGCGCCGATCACCGAGTACACCGCAAGCTGCCGGACCGGGTCCGAGCAGCCCGTCTCGGCGTCGGGTGCCGGTTCGCCGATCGCCGTCGCCGGTCTCGTGAACGGCCGCGAGTATTCCTGTTCGGTGACGGCCCGGAACAGCGCGGGCGAGAGCGCACCCTCGGCCGCCGTATCGGCAACGCCTTACACCACTCCTGCCGCGCCCGCGCTCGGGTCGGTCACTGCTTTCGATGGAGCACTGGAAGCCGCTTTCTCGCCGCCGGCCAACAATGGTGGCAACGCCATCCTCGACTACAAGCTGTCCTGCACGGCTTCAGGCACCACGCGCTCGGTCAGCGGTACGGCGAGTCCGCTGCGTCTTGCGGGGCTCGCGAACGGCACGGCCTGGTCCTGTGCGGTGACGGCGCGCAACGCGGCCGGCGAGGGCGCGGCCTCTGCGGCGCAAGTGGCTACGCCGCGCACCGTCCCCGGGGCGCCGACGATCGCGTCCGTGACCACCGACATCGACAGTCTGATCGTCGGGTTCTCTCCACCCGCCAGCGACGGCGGGGCGCCGATCTCCGGCTATGTCGCGCGGTGCAGCGGCGGCAACGTGTCCCGGACGATCACATCGGCAGCGAGTCCCGTCGTTGTCACCGGCCTCGTCAACGGGGTGACCTATTCGTGCACGGTGCGAGCCACCAATGCGGCGGGTGATGGGCCCGAGTCGGCCTCGGGGAGCGGCACGCCACGCGACCTCGCGCTTGACGCACAACTGTCGTCGACGGTCGATCAGGCGACGCGGCGGGCGACACTGGTCTGGCGGGACACCTTTCCGTCGGGTACGACCTACCGCATCGAGGCGCAGCCGGGCGGCGGCTCGTTCACCACGAGGTCGACCGTGAACGGCAGCGGGGGCAATGGGGCGTCTCTCAGCTGGACCACCGAGCTGTCCGAACCGCTCACGCTGCGCATCGTCGCCGTGCGCGAAGGTCGTACGGAGGTGTTGCTCAAGACCACCCAGGCGGTCACGACCGTGATCGTCGCCGTCGTCAGCCAGACGACTCCCCCCGCCATCGTCCTGAGTAGTGCCGAGCCGCTCACGGGGGTGGTCACGCTGTCGGTCGGCGGGGGCATCACCTATCCGCTCGTCGAGTGGTTCATCAACGTCAACCGTATCGGCGTCACCACGCAAAGCATGGGTCCGGGCAACCCGATCAGCTGGGACACCTCCGCTCTGGCCAACGGGGACTACCTCGTGGTGGCGCGCATCCAGACGGCGACCAACACCTTCACCGAAGTACGGCGCACGGTGAGAGTGGCGAACGTCAACCTCACCGTGGGCACGCAGACATTCGGCAGCACGGGGTCGGCGGGTGCGGGGTTTTTCCTTGTTGCCCGTGCGAGTTCCAGCGCCGGCATCAGCTCGGTCGAGGCACGCGTCGACGGGACCTCGCTGGGCACGCTCTTCGCCCCCAACTGTCCGGAGTGTTTCAACCCCATCGACAGCTATCGCTGGCGCATCGACACGGTGCGGTATCCGTCCGGAAACTACCCAGTCGTGGTCACGGCCGTCGCCCGCGACGGGACCCGCAAGTCCGTCGACTACACGCTGCAGGTGAACAACCCGCCGGTGGTGACGGGCCTCACCCCCGAGGACTACGACATCGTCTCCGGGCGACTGACGGTTCGCGGCAGGGTCACGACCGATCGTGCCGGGGGCGTGCGTACGACGGCCACGCTCGGGTCCTTGACGGTGTTCGAATCCACCGCAGCCAACTTCGAGGGGTCCCTCGATCTCGCCGGCTTGCCGGGCGGCAACTACAAACTCACCCTGCGCGCGGTCGACTCCGCCGGTGTGAGCACCAACATCACCCGGAACATCATTGTCACGACCAGCGAGCAAAGAAATTACTCCGCCGTGCTCTCTCTTGGCGATGACGTCACGCTCGTCGAGTCCGATGGCCTGCAGCTGCTTTACGTCGGCAGCGACCGCCAATACCGGTTGCAGTCGCTCGCCGGTGGTGCGGCGGTCATCCTGGCTGGCGCGGAGGCCATCAATAATCTCACCGGTTGGAAGATCGACGCCGGCCGCGTGATCGCGCAGGGTCGCGGCAGCGACTGCAGCACGGTCTGCATCTATGAGTGGGATGCTGGCGGCACGCGTCGCAATCTCTCGGCTGCAAACCCGTACTCCGTGGCCGGCGGCACGCGCTGCTCGGACCAGGATGCGCTCAGCCGCGGCGGTTTCGTCATGTGGGCGAACTGGCTGTGCGGCAAGGGCACCTACACCATCTTCAATCGCGCGACCGGCAGCTATCAAAAAATAGATCCGCCGGCGGGCGCCAATTACATCGGCAACAACCAG
>JBIKVA010000172.1:0-6256 GCA_044357085.1 Steroidobacteraceae bacterium
GCAGGTCGCTGGCGACTCGCCGATGGCCGCATCGAGCACATCGTCTTGGTTGCGCTGAATCCCGGCATGATCGGCAGCAGCCAGTGGCGCGAGGCCACGCTGGCGGCAGGGACCCTGACGCTCTCGGCCGACGAGCACACCGTTCATGGTGTGCGTCGCCACGCCATCGAGTGGCGGCGCGCGGTGTCTCCAGCCTAGCCTGCAGCCGCCGGCGTTTGCTGGCGCGCATACAGTTCGAGGCTCGAGTGGCTCGGGCCGTAATCTTCGGTCGGTGCCGAGAGCATTTGCGGGCAGTTCTTTTCCGCGTATTCCCGCACGTGCTTGGGCAGGCCGGCGATGTCCGGCACGGTGGTCATGATCGAGGTATAGAGGCAGTGCCCGGGCGACTGTCCCATCAGGAGCCACGGTAGCCACGGCGTGATCCGTTGCCAGGTGCCGTGGTACGGGACGGCCGACAGCGCCGGGTTCTCGAGGTCGGCGCGCTTGACGAAGTAGCGCATCATCTCCGAGACCTGCGCCTTCGGGCCTGCGGACTCGCGCGGCCATTTGTCGGGCTGCAGCGGGTTCTTGTAGTTCAGATGCATGTCGGTGGCGAGCACCAGCGTTTCGGCATCGAGTTCCTGCCACGGGAAGATCAGCGGCAGCTTGATCAGCTTGCTCGGATCGCCGCCGAAGTCCTCGGGCGCGAGGATCAGGGTGTCGCTGATGGTGTAGTTGAACGGGTCATTCACCGCGTGCACCACACGCACGGTTTCTTGTGTGAACGGATTCAGGAAGCTGTCGATGATCTCTCCCGGTTGGCCGCCGCGCGTGAGGCTGGTGTAGAAGATCACTTCCTTGTTGACCCGTCGGACGTTGCCGTCGGGCAGCGGCAGCAGGCGCGTGCAGAGGAAGGTCTGGAAGCCGAGGAAAGGCTTGACCTTCTCGCCCGGGCGCACGGCCAGGATGGTGCCGCTGCAGTGGCAGATGCGCTGCTTGCTGCTGTCCATGTCCGCCTGGATGCGTGCCCATGCATCGCGGTTCCAGCGCGGGTTCATGAAGTCGATCTGGGTGATGAACGGGATGACGGCCATGGCCTGCTCCTCGGGTTGCGCGTTGCAGTTGCAGCGGATCGATGGAGGTTAGTCGGGAGCGGCGTGCGATGCCGCTCGCGGCGACGCCGGGCGTCCATGGTGTGACCATCGCATGCCGCAGACGCGTGGCGTAGACTGCGCGCGTCGATGGATTCGGAGATGGTGATGTCGAGAAGAGTCTTGTTGATGCCTGTTGCCGTCGTGCCTTGCCTCGTCGCGGTCGTCATGTCGGGACTTTCCGACAACGCGATCGCGAGACCGCTCGCGGCAGCTCAGGCTACGGCTTCGCAAGGTGCAGAGACGCCGGCCGCGACCCCGACCGCAACGTCGGCACTGGCCGCGCAGCCGGACGACTCCACGGCGGCGGGGCCAGTACGTCTCGTGCAGGTCACCGACATCCCCATGCCGCGCGACTCCAAGGTCGACGAGGACGCCTCGCTCGTCATCGGTGGTGGCGACCGGTGGCTCGGCCGCCTCGTGTTCAAGGTGCGCACCAACGGTGCCGAGACCTACAACTATTACTTCAACGGCATGGTCCGGCTCGGCTGGACGCGTGTCACCGCGGTGCAGAGCAAGGTGAGTTCGCTGGTGTTCTCGCGAGGCGACCGCGTGGTCAATCTGCAGATCAAGGGCGGCTTGGGCGGTTCGACCGTTACGGTGATCGCCTCCACGCGCGAGCTCGAAGGCGGCTGACAGGGTGCGGATCATCTGGTGACCCGTCGCCCGCACCCCGCAGCGCGCCGTTCAGCCCGACTTGCGTTTGGCGGTGGCGATCAACCGGTCTTCCGGTGTCTTGCCGGCGCGCATCGAGAAGCGCTCTTCGAACATGGGACGACTCGAGCCCTGGCGGTACCAGCTCACCAGCAGCGGGATACCGGCAAGCCTGAACAGCCCGAGTTGCGGGCAGCGGCGATGGGTTTCCGCCGCCAGAGCGCGGACCCGCTTCGGGGTTTCCCGGGTGTCCAGGGTGAGATCGAAGTTCAGCTGCTCGTACTTCGGCTGCAGATGCAGATCAAAGAAAAAACCGCGGATGTCGATCAGCGAGCGCAGCTTGGTGGTCAGCCCCTGGTGACGGAACTTGTGGTCGCGGGCGACGACGGCGATGGTGATCGACGTGCAGCCCGCCAGCGCGGCGAGCTGCGCGTGCACCGGTGTCCAGCCGCGCGAGCGCCCGCGAAGGTCCGGCGGGTCACCGATGTCGAAGCCTTCGGGTTCATCGAACATGAGCGAGGGCTGTCCCTCGAAGAACCCCTCCACACGCATCATTTCGCGCGAGGTGGTGGTCACGTCCGAAATGCCGATGTACTCGGGATAAGCCTGTTTTTCTTTCATGGTCCCTCCGGGTATGTCGACGGTATACGCTCGGGCGACGGTAGGGTGCAAGCAGCACGGGAGTTCTCCGCATGAAGCAATCGATCGGCATCTTGGCGCTGTTCTTTGGTCTGCTGTGGTCGGGGTCTTGCGCTTCGGCCGCGGAGCCCTCGCGGCCCGGTGAAGTTTTCCGCGACTGTCCCGACTGCCCCGAAGTCGTGGTGCTGCCCCCCGGCTCCTTCCTGATGGGCACTGCACCTGGTCAGCAGATCCCCACCGAGGTGCCGGCGGAACTCTCGCCGGTGACGATCCGCATCGAGCGGCCATTCGCGATGGGCCGCTTCGAGGTGACCCGCGGCGAGTACGCGGTATTTGCGCAGGACACGGGTCGTGACAAGACGCTCGTCCGCTGCCGTACCTGGGTCGAGGAGAAGCAGGGCTTCCGCGATCTCGACATTCGCTGGGATGCGCCCAACGTGCCGGCCAAGCCGACCGGGCGGCATCCGGCGTCGTGCATCGACTGGCACGATGCGGTGGCCTACGCCGACTGGTTGAGCGCGAAGACCGGTGCGCGTTATCGGCTGCCGAGCGAGGCCGAGTGGGAGTACGCGGCGAAGGCAGGCACGCGCACGCTGCGGCCCTGGGGCAACGACCCTGACGGCGGCTGCCGCGAGGTCAATGCGAACGATCGCAGCACGGTGCGTCGCTATCCGCTCGGCTGGGGGCAGGTCGAGTGTGACGACGGCTTCGCCGACGTGGCGCCCGTGGGCAGCCTGCGTCCGAACGCCTGGGGTCTGCACGACATGCTGGGGAACGTCTGGGAGTGGGCCGAGGACTGTTCGTCCCTCGACTACATCGGCCGCCCCACCGATGCGCGCGCGTGGGTGTGGGACGGAGGCTGCAAGCGGCGGATACAGCGTGGTGGTGGCTGGTCCACCGGCCCGGAGCGTACGCGACCCGGGTTTCACGGTGACGGCACCGCCGACGATCGCGCCGACTTCGCGGGCTTTCGCGTCGTGCGCGAACTTGGGCCAGCGGGTCCGCCGCGTCTGCGGGCGCGCCCCGACGAAGGCACGCCGGCGCCGGGACCGAGTGCCGGCAACGCCGTACGCAGCGATCCGCCGAGGCTGCTGCGCGATTGTCCGGAATGCCCCGAGATGCTGCGGCTTCCCGCCGGCGATTTCCTGATGGGCAGTTCGGCCGACGATTACGAGCACGACCTGCGCTCCGGCGAGACACCTGCAATGCGGGTACGTATCCGGCGCGGGTTTGCACTCGCGGTACGCGAGGTGACCGCCGGCGAATTCCGCGCGTTCCTTGCAGCGAGCACCCACCAGCCGCGCTTCGACTGCGCGCGGCAGGGCGAAGACCTCGAGCCCGCGCGCTGCATCACGCCCGAGGATGCAGCGGGCTACCTCGCGTGGCTCTCGGCGCGCGCCGGTGCCGCCTACCGCCTGCCGAGCGAGAGCGAATGGGAATACGCCCTGCGCGCCGACACCGCCACGGCGCGGTTCTGGAGCGGGCGCGACTCGCATGAAGGCGTATCGATTTCGCGCGCCTGCGACTATGGCAACGTCAAGGACGTGAGCGGCCGCGACGTCGATTCGCCCGGACCCTGGGCGCGCTGCAGCGACGGCTTCCGCGGCGTGGCGCCGGTCGGGCGCTTCGCCCCCAATCCGTGGGGCTTCCTCGATCTCGTCGGTAACGTGCGCGAACTGACGGCCGACTGCTACACGGCCAGTTACAAGGGCAGGCCCGCAGACGAGCGGGTCTGGCTCTGGGCGGACTGCCCGATGCGTGCGGTAAGGGGTGGTTCCTGGAAGTCGCGCCCGTTCGATGCGCGCAGCACCTCGCGCGACGCGATCGCGCTCGATGCAACGCGGCGCGAGTGGGAGGACGTCGGCTTTCGGGTCGCACGCGACTGACCGCCCGGGCCACGGCTATACTGCCGCATGGCCCGGGTGATCATCATCGCTTTGTTGGTGGTTGGCGCGCTGCTGTTGTGGCGGCGCTTTCGCGGCCGTCGCTAAGACGACCGGTGCCGGGCGGCTGCCGCGGGTGCAGCAGCCGCCGGGCGTAACGGATCACTTCTTCGGCTTGCTCGCTTCTTCGATGACCTTTTCCGCGACGTTGCGCGGCACCAGGTCATAGTGCGAGAACTCCATCGTGTACGAGGCGCGACCGCTCGACATCGCGCGCAGCTGGCCGATGTAGCCGAACATTTCCGACAGCGGCACGGTAGCCACGACGGCGATGTTGGTGCCGCGCTCGAGCTGGTCCTGGATCGAGCCGCGGCGGCGGTTGATGTCGCCGATCACGTCGCCGAGGTAGTCACCCGGGGTGACGACCTCGACCTTCATCACCGGCTCGAGCAGCACCGGACCCGCCTTCGGCAGCGCTTCGCGGAAGCAGGCCTTGCCCGCGATTTCGAAGGTGAGCGCGTTCGAGTCGACGTCGTGGTAGCTGCCGTCGAACAGCGTGGCGCGGAAGTCCACCGTCGGGAACTTCGCCAGCACACCCTCTTCGAGCTGCATCTTCAGGCCTTTTTCGACCGAAGGCACATACTCGCGCGGCACCGAGCCGCCGACCGTCGCATCGACGAACTCGAAGCCCTTGCCGCGTTCGAGCGGCTCGAACTTGATCCACACTTCGGCGAACTGGCCGGCGCCGCCGGTCTGCTTCTTGTGGACGTACTGCTGCTCGATCGTCTTGGTGAAGGCTTCGCGGTAGGCAACCTGCGGCTCACCCATGATGCCTTCGACGTTGAACTCGGTGCGCATGCGATCGAGCGTCACGTCGAGGTGCAACTCGCCCATGCCGCGCAGGATCGTCTGGCTGGTTTCGCGGTCGGTCTCGAGACGCAGCGAGGGGTCGGCACGAACCATCTTGCCGAGTGCCGCGCTGAACTTCTCGAGTTCGCCCTTGACCTTGGGCTGCACCGAGACGCTGATGACGGGCTCGGGGAAGCGCATGCGCTCGAGCACCACCGGGTGTTCCGAGTCGCACAGCGTGTCGCCGGTGTCGGTTTCGGCAAGCGAGACCAGCGCGATGATGTCGCCGGCGCGGGCCTCTTCGATGGCGTTCGCTTCCTTGGCGAACATCTCCACCATGCGCCCGATCTTCTCGCGCTTGCCGCGCGTGGTGTTGGTGATCGACATGCCCTTGGCGAGCACACCGGAGTACACGCGCACGAAGGTGAGTGCGCCGTAGGCGTCGTTGATGACCTTGAATGCCAGCGCCGAGAACGGCTCGTCGTCCGAGCAGATGCGCTCGCCGATCGGGTTGCCGTCGGCGTCGACCGTCTTGATCGCGGCGACGTCGGTGGGTGCGGGCAGGTAGTCGACGACGGCGTCGAGCACCTGGGTCACGCCCTTGTTCTTGTACGAGGAGCCGCAGAGCACCGGGGTGAAGGCGCCGGTGACCGTGCCCTTGCGCAGGCAGGCGACCAGCGTCGCGACCGACGGGTCTTTCTCTTCGAGGAGGTAGGCCTCCATCGCGGCGTCGTCCATCTCGAGGCAGGTGTCGACGAGTTCCTTGCGGTAGTCGGCGATCTTGCCGAGCAACTGGCGGTCGCTCGGCACCGTGATGCCGAGCTTGTCGACGATGTCAGCGGTGATTTCGAGTTCCGCGGGCTTCGCATCGCGGTCATCGGAGTCCCACACCAGGGCCTTCATGTTGACGAGGTCGATCATGCCCTTGAAGTTGTCTTCGGAACCGATCGGCAACTGCACCGGCAGCGGACGCGCACCGAGGCGCTTCTTGATCATGTCCACGCAGCGCGTGAAGGAGGCGCCGCTGCGGTCCATCTTGTTGACGTAGCAGATGCGCGGCACGCCGTAGTTGTCGGCGAGGCGCCAGTTGGTCTCGGACTG
>JBIKVA010000173.1:0-6249 GCA_044357085.1 Steroidobacteraceae bacterium
GTGTGGGTCATGGCGGACTCCGTATCTGGAGGTGGCGATGCGCCCGCGGGGGCGTGATCTCATAACATGTTACGCCGTGCTGTTAACATGTCGCAATGGTGAATACATTGTCCCGTATGCGCCTGTTGCGATCAGGCGCCGCTACTTTCGGCAGAAAGCCCTGGTTCGGTTATCTGCTGTGTGCGCTGCAGATTTTCTATTGTGCGTCCGCAACGGCGAGCGCAAGCGAGCCGCCTCGCAAGCCCAATATCCTGCTGATCGTAGCCGACGATCTCGGCTACACCGATCTCGGTGAGTTTGGCGGTGAAATCCATACTCCAAACCTCGATCGACTCGCCCGAGAAGGGCTGCGCCTCGTCAATTTCCACGCGACGCCGGTATGTTCAACCACTCGTGCCACCCTGCTCACCGGTACCGATCATCATGTTGCCGGGGTCGGTGCGATGTACCTCGATCAGCTTACAAGGGGAAAGCCGGGATACGAGGGCTATCTGAGTGACCGGGTGATGGCGCTGCCGGAAATGCTGCAGCGCGAGGGCTATCAGACCTTCATGGCGGGTAAGTGGCACCTCGGCTACGCCCCGACTCAGCTACCGGTTGCCCGCGGGTTCGACCGTTCTTTTGCTCTTCTCGATGGCGCAGCGAGCCACTGGGCGAGGGCATGGTTTACCGGACCTGCGCCGGCGGCAAACTACCGCGACGGCGAAAATGAGGTGGTTGACCTGCCGGCGGATTTCTATTCAACCCGAGACTTCACGCATCGCGTACGACGCTACATCGCCGAGAGCTTGCCGAACAACAAACCGTTCTTTGCTTACCTTGCGCTCACTGCACCACACTGGCCATTGCAGGCCCCCGAGGCGATCGTCGATCGCTACCGCAATCGCTACGATGGCGGATACGACGATCTGCGCAGGCGACGCATCAGGTCGGCGATCGAAAAAGGCGTATTGCCTCGATCGATGGCAGCCTCGTCGGCGCGCGTAACGTCGTCGGTACAGCCATGGATCAACTTGCCTTCCGATGAGCGAGTGGCGTCGTCGCGTCGAATGGAACTCTACGCGGCCATGGTCGACGCCATGGATCAGGAAATCGGTGGTCTGCTCGATGACCTTGAACAGTCGAAGCAACTCGAGAACACCATCGTCATCTTCATGTCGGACAACGGCGCGGAAGGCTACTCTCGGGAAGATCAGGAAATCGCCCTAACCAATCCTGCATTCAGGCAGATCGACAACACCCTGGCCAACTTCGGACGCCAGGGATCCATGCTCTCGTACGGCCCGGGCTGGGCGTCCGCGAGCTCCGCAGGTTTACGGTTGTTCAAGGAATTTCCTACGGAGGGTGGAACCCGCGTACCGGCGATCATCTGGGACGGCAGAAGAAAAACTGGTGGATCGATTAGCAATCAATTCCTCACGGCAGCGGACATCACCCCGACCATCATGGACATCGCGGGCTCGCTTTCGTCATATGGCCGGTTCAAGGACGGACAGGAGCTGCCTGTTCGCGGGCTTTCCTTTGCCAAATTGCTTCATGACCGGAATGGAAAAATCCATCGACAAGGGATCGCGACCTCTTTCGAGCTTCACGGTCATCGTGCTGTCTATCTGGACAACTGGAAGCTGCTCTGGCTCGGTGCCGAGAAGGGCGGAAAACTCGGTAATTACATCCCGGAAAATCGATGGTCCCTGTTCGATCTGGAAAGCGATCCGACCGAAACCAACGATTTGGCTGCTCGCAAGCCTCGGATCGTGAAAAAGCTGGCGCAAGCATGGGAAGACTATGCTCAAGCCGTTGGCGTGGTAAGCCCGTAACTCAGGGACCCGACGCAGTGGATCACACGCTGCGGAACGCGCTGTTCCCGTTGTGGAACCACTTTGTGCCGTCCGCTTCGATCACCGCGTAGGGACGGACGAGTTTCGTGCTTTCCGGTGCGTTGGGCACGCCCAGCATGGCATCGCGCCCGTTGACGAAGAACTGGCCGGGAGCCCAAGGATGCAGCACGAGGCGCTGCGTCAGGGTCTTGGTCAGTGGCGTTGACACGACCGGCTCCACGGCCATCGTCAGGCCGTCCGCTGCGCGCTCCACCCTGACGCGTACCGCACCGTCCTCGTATGTCCCGACATACCGGTCCAGATCTTTGGTGGCACCGTCCTGCACAGGCGGCGCTGCCGATTCCCAGCTCCCGGTCAGTTCCCGGAATATCTCCGAGAAGAGATCCTCGTACACCGGCATGCCAGCGCGGCAGTTCACGAGCAAGGAAACGGCCAACTGATTTTCCGGATCGACGCGCAGGAACGAGTTGGATCCGGCAGTCGATCCGTCATGTCCCAGAATGCGTCGCCCACCCCAGTCGTACTGGACCCAGCCGAGTCCGAAGCCGGAATACAGGAACTGCGCCGGCGAGGCGATCTGCTGTTCGCGCATCGCGCGCGCCGTCTGCTCCGACAGGAAGCGGGTTCCGTCGAGCGCCTTGCCGTCCTGAAGGTGCATGGCTGCGAACGACAGCAGATCGCCCACACTGCCGGCGCAAGTGGAACCAGCGGGGCCGTGACCCGGCATCCAGTAAGGGTACGGGTCAGGTATCCACTTGCCGCTACCGGGATCAGGTACGTGACCAATCGCATAGCGCTGCCGCAGTGCCTGCTCGGGTCGGGACGCGACCGAGCGCATCCCCAACGGCTGCGCGAGATCCTGCACGACCGCGGCATGCCAGGGCTTTCGCAGCACGGACTCGATCAGTCTGCCGAGAAGGATTAGCCCGCTGTTGCAGTACGACAGCATGGCGCCCGGTGAGTGGTATTGCGGCGCGCCGTTGATCAGGCCGACCTGACGGGCCACGGTGTCGTCGTTGCTGCCCGTCTCGGCGAAGATGATGCCGACGAGGCCCCCTTGATGCGAGAGGCAGTGACGCACGGTGATGCGCCGGGCCATCGTTGGATCCGGCGGCGCAAATTCGGCGACGTAACTGGCGATCGGCGCGTCGAGATCGACCAGACCCTGATCCACGAGGCGCATGACCAGAGTTGCCGTCAGCATTTTCGTGGTCGACCCGAAGTGGTACACGGCCCCTGTGGTGGCCTCGATACCCACGGAGCGGTTTGCCCAGCCGGCGGCCGCTTCGTAGGTACGCTCGCCCATCCGCACCCCGATTGCCGCGCTGGGCACGCCGTGTCTCTCGACGCTGGCGGCCAGCCGTGACTGCAGATTCGCGAGCACTGCAGGCGTCCTTCCCCCATCTCGTGTTGTCATCGACGGACCTTCGCTCATGCTGCTGCTCCGATACGGACGTGGATCATTGTTTGCACGATCTGCAGGGTTCGAGACCCGCAGCTAGAAGTCGATTGGCGTCGTCATGCCGAGCGCAATCGCGCGTTCGAGGATTGCGGCCGCAATCGCCAGATCCTGAATAGCGATACCCGAGCTGTCGAAGATCGTCGTGTCTGATTCGCTCCGCCGGCCGACCGTTTTACCGCGGGTCACATCGCCGATCGGGCATATGTCTTCGGCGGCGATCACCTTGCTGTCGCAAACGTGCTGGAACTCGCCGATTGCGACCGACTGGGGCACATGGTCCGCGAACAGACGCGAGCGCGCGACGAGGTCGGTGAACAGTTCCTGTTTTCCTTTGGTGTCGGCGCCCATCGCCGAGATATGGGTTCCGTCCGATACCCATTCAGCGCGGACGATCGGTTCCCTCGATGGCGTGACGGTCACAACGATGTCTGAATTGCGGACCGCGGTTTCCGCATCGGTCAGCCGGATTTCAACGTCGAGATCCTTGAGTCGCGCCGTGATCCATTCGCCGCGTTCCCGCGATCTCGTATGGATCTTGATGAGACTCACGTGCCTAACGTGGCAGATCGCGCGGATCTCGAACTCCGCCTGATGACCGCCGCCCACGACGCCAAGCACTGAAGCGTTTCCCCGCGCAAGACTCTGGACCGCGACCGCATCGGCTGCGGCTGTGCGGTAGAGATTCACGATTCGGCCGCTGAGCAGCGCCCGCGGATATCCCGTTACGCTGTCCAGCAGGATGGTGCTCGAGGAGTGCGGGGGCAACCCCGACTTCGCATTGCCCGGCCAGTAGCCACCGAATTTGAATCCCACCAACCCGAGCTTTTTCTCGACACCAGCCTTGACGGCGAAGATGTCGGACTCTGCCGTGCCGCGCATGATTTGCACCGGAAAGAGAATCGAGTCGTCGGCTGCCACCGACTCCAGCGCTTTGCGGACCGAGTCGATGGCCAGGTCCCAGGTCAGCACCTTGCCAGCCTGTTCCGTCGAGATGACGTGGAAATCGCCCATTCGCCGTTATTCCTGTACTGTGCCGCGGCTCAGTTCCCGCTTGAGCACGTGCTTGGCCATCTTGCCGGTGGGCAGCCGCGGCAGACTGTCGCGAAAGAGGATCCGCTTGGGGGTCTTGATCGCCGAGAGGGACTCGCGCATCCAGCGCTGCAGCTCATCAGCGAGGGCAGCACTCGCCTCGCCCGGGTTGATCAGCTGGATCACGGCCGTGACGACTTCGCCGAGATCTTCATCGGGGAGGCCGATCACGGCCGCGTCGAAGACCAGCGGGTGGGTGACCAGCAGATCCTCGATTTCCTGAGGGTAGACGTTGACGCCGCCGCTGATGATCATGAAGTGCTTGCGGTCGGTGAGATAGAGATAGCCTTCCGCATCGAGCCGGCCGATGTCGCCGACCGTGGTCCAGCCGGAGGCATTGCGTGCTGCCGCGGTCTTGTCGGGGTCGCCGAGATAAGCGAAGTCCATGCCGCCCTCTGCATACACCACGCCAACCTCGCCGACCGGCAATTCGCGGCCGTCGTCGTCGCAGATGTGCAGCTTGCCGTTGAAGCAGCGGCCCACGGACCCTTCGTGCGCGAGCCACTCTGCGGAATCGATGATGGTCAGCGCGGTCTGTTCGCTGGAGCCGTAGTACTCGAGCAGGATAGGACCCCACCAGTTGATCATCTCGCGCTTCACCGCCACCGGGCAGGGTGCCGCGGCATGGACCGCCAGCCGCAGAGACGACAGGTCGTATGCGCCGCGGCATTCCGCCGAAAGCTTGAGCAGCCGTACGAAATGTGTGGGCACCCACTGCGTGACGTCGACACGGTGCTGCTCGATGAGGCGCAGTGATTGTTCAGGGTCGAATTGCTCCATGACAATGGTCGTGCCGCCGATGGCCAGCATCGCCATGGCCCATGCGTATGGTGCGGTGTGGTACAGCGGTGCGGTCGAGAGGTAGCGCGTGGCGGCACTGCCGCCGATACGCTCGATGAAGCGCAACGCACTCTCCGAGGCATTGCTGAAGGTCGCGGCACCTCGGTAGACAATGCCCTTGGGCCTGCCTGTGGTACCGGACGAATAGAGCATTTCTCGCCCGGGCTGCCCGTCTGCCAGTGGCGTCGCGGGCATCGTGATCCGCAATGCATCCCAGGAGCGCAGGCCGGGAGAGTCGAAGCCGACGCTGAAGACCGCGACTCCGGGGCAGGCTGCGGCCAGCTTGTCGCCCGCGGTATCCGTGCCGGCCGATACCACCAGTGCCTTCGCGTTGCTGTTCTGCACGATGAAGGCGACCTCAGTGGCGGTCAGCTTGGTGGAGATCGGCACCAGTGTCAGACCGCTGCGACTGGCGGCGCAGGCCACGTCAAAGAATCCGGGGCAGTTGTCGATGCAGATCGCCAGCACGTCGCCGTTGCCGAGTCCGGCGGACCGCAGCAGATGCGCGCCCTGGTTGGCGCGTCGCTCAAGATCGCCAAAGGTGATTCGATGACCGGATCCGGCGAAAATCACCGCAGTCTTGTCAGCGGGATGTGCTGCGCGGGAGAGCTTGTCTGCCATAGCCGACTCCTCGAGGATTCAGCCGACGGCCGAGGTCTTGCTGGGCAGCGTCGTCGGAAATGCGTCGAGGGCTTCGGC
This sequence comes from Steroidobacteraceae bacterium, assembly GCA_044357085.1. Taxonomy (GTDB): domain Bacteria; phylum Pseudomonadota; class Gammaproteobacteria; order Steroidobacterales; family Steroidobacteraceae; genus UBA964. Next base: position 5,929 of record JBIKVA010000173.1, read on the forward strand.
CAGTCGCGCGATGTCCCAGTATCCCTTGCCGTCGATGGTGTGGTCGCATGACCAGCCGCGGTAGAGCCCGATGAAGCCGCCGTGCACCCCGAAAACCTGTCCGTTGAAGCGGCAGCGCTCGCTTGCCAGATAGGCGACCAGCGGTGAGACGTTGCGTGGATGGTAGTAGTCGAAGGCGTCCGGATCTTCCGGTGCGGCAACCATCTGCGCGAAAGCCGGGGTGGCAAGCACCGGCGCCGTCCGCGCGCCCGGTGCAATGCAGTTGACGCGAACGCCGAAGCGCGCAAGCTCCTGGGCGGCGACGATGGTCATGGCGGCGAT